>CBKZAG010000015.1:0-29224 GCA_966692625.1 uncultured Comamonadaceae bacterium | reverse complement strand
CGCTAACCTCTTACAGGGACTTTCCGCGTAGTCAAGAGGCGCAGGCGATAGGCATTTCTCGGTTGGCGGTGTTTCTCGCTGCCCGGGTTGATCTTGACAAGACGTACTTAAAAGCGTACGTTATCGGTCAGGAGTTCAATATGCCCGCACTTACCGCAAGCGAAGCCCGCGCCAACCTCTACCGCCTCATGGATCAGGCGGCGGAGTCGCACCAGCCCATTGTCATCGCAGGCAAGCGCCACGACGCCGTGCTCGTTTCGGCGGAAGACTGGCAGGCCATTCAGGAAACGCTCCACCTGCTTTCGGTGCCGGGCATGCGCGAGTCGATCAAGGAGGGCATGGCCGAGCCGGTGGACGCCTGCGCCAAGGAGCTTGACTGGTGAGTTGGCAACTCGTTTATGCCAAGCACGCACAAAAAGACGCGCAGAAGTTGGCCGCAAGCGGCCTGAAGGCCAAAGCCCTGGAGTTGCTTGCCATCGTGAAGGAAAACCCGTTCCAGAACCCGCCGCCCTACGAAAAACTGGTGGGCGATCTTTCGGGCGCCTATTCGCGGCGGATCAACATCCAGCACCGTCTGGTTTACGAAGTGCTGCAAGAGCAAAAGACCATCAAGGTTCTTCGTATGTGGTCACACTACGAATAGTTTGAGACCCAGCACAGCAGGAAAGTTGTACTCACTTGGCATCAGCCGCTGGCGGGATCTGGCATCTTCACCGGTTTGCCTAGGTGCGCGTGCAGGTACTCCTGCGGCGTCATGCCCATGTGGCGGCGGAACATGGCGATGAAGGCCGAAGGGGTGACGTAGCCCAGTTCGATCGCCGCGTCCTTGACGGGGTGGCCCGTTTCCAGCAACGCAATGCCGCGCAGCACTTTCAGGCGTTGGCGCCAGTCGTTGAAGGTCATGCCCAGGTCGCGCAGGCAGCGCCGTGCCAGCGTGCGCTCGGTGGTGTGCACCCTGGCGGCCCAGGTGGCCAGCGGGGCCATGTCCCACGGGCGCTGCTGCAGTTCGTCCAGCACCTGCCGCAGCTGCGGGTCGGTGGAGGCGGGCAGGAAGCTGTCCAGATGCGGCGCTGCAGTCAGCTCATCCAACAGCACGTCGAACAGGCGCTGCTGCGCCGGGGTGGCGGGGTGCTCCACCGCGTCGTCGCGCAGGCGCGTGAGGATGGCGTCCATCAACGGGCTGACCGCTACCGTGCAAGGCTGGGCGGGCAAGGCGGCGCAGAGCTGGTCCTCCAGGTACAGGGTGGCGTAGCTGGCCGCGCGTTGGTTGCTGGCGCTGTGTTCCATGCCGGGCGGGATCCATACCCCGTACTGGGGCGGCGCAAGGAAGACGCGCCCGGCCATGGTGATTTCCAGCACCCCGCTCAAGGCCTGCACGAACTGCCCGCCGTTGTGCCGCCCCGGCGGGTAGGCGCTGCCAGCGGCCAGGTGCACCACCAGAAAGCGGGTGGGCTGGGTGAGCGTTTCTGCCAAGGGGCGCAACTGGCGGGCCGGGGGCATTTTGTCCACCTTGTCTTATGGATTGTCTGTTTTGGCGTATTCAAGCCAATACTGCCACAACAGAATGGAGCCTACAAGGAGACGAAACCATGCCCACCTTTTCCCCCGCCCCCCAAGACCTGCAAGCCCTGGTGCCGCCCGAACTGGTGGACGCTTTCGAAGCAGATGGCGTGGTCTGCCTGCGCGGCGTGTTGCGCCCGGCCGAGGTAGACCGCCTGCGCCAAGGCATAGACGACAACCTGCGCCAGCCCAGCCCCCGCGCCAAGGTGGCCAGCCGGGCGGACGACCCGGGCCTGTTCATCGAGGACTTTTGCAACTGGCAGGAAAATGCGGCCTACCGGGACGTGATTGAACAGTCGGCGCTGGCGGCGGTGGCTGCCCGCCTGACGCGCAGCGAGCAAATTCGCCTGTACCACGACCACATGCTCACCAAGGAAGCGGGCACCCTGCAGCGCACGCCATGGCACCAGGACCAGCCCTACTACAACGTGGAAGGCAGCCAGAACGTGAGCTTCTGGATACCGGTGGACCCGGTGTCGCGCCCGACCACCCTGGAGTTTGTAGCGGGCTCGCACAAAGGGCCGTGGCTGATGCCGCGCACCTTCATGAGCAACGAGGCCAAGTGGTTCCCCGAGGGCAGCCTGGCGGACCTGCCCGACATCGAGGCCGACCGCTCGCGCCACCGCATTCTGGGCTGGGCGCTGGAACCCGGTGATGCCGTGGCCTTCAACATGCTCACGTTGCATGCGTCCGCAGGCGTGGAGCCGGGGCGCAGGCGCCGGGTGTTTTCGGTGCGCATGCTGGGCGACGACATGCGCCACGCGCCGCGCCGCTGGAAAACCTCGCCCGACTTCCCCGGCCTGGCCGAGCAATTGCCGCCCGGCGCGCCCATGGCGCACCCGCTGTTCCCCGTGTTGTGGCCCAAAGAAGCAGCAGCATTGACCTGAGCTGGCCGCTTGTCGCCGCTCCCGGGCAGTCGAACCGACATTTGACGGTCATCAAACCCAGGCAGCCTCCAGATACCCATACTGGTGTGATCCATGGCAATCAAGGAGGCTCCTCATGGCTCAGTACGCAACCGTTCAATCGATCGTCGGGCAGGCGCTCGCTATTGGCACAGACGGCCAGGCCCGGCTGTTGAAGGTGGGTGATGTCATCGCCCTGGGCGAGACGGTGCGCCTGGGCCAGGGGGCAAGCATCGAGCTGCTGCTGGACGATGGCGGCTCGCTGGCGCTGACCGACAACCAGACCCTGGTGATGGGCGCGGACGCGCCGCAGCCCGCCGACGCTGCTGCCACAGGGGCCATCGCGGCGGTGATCCAGGCGCTGGAAAGCGGGGCCGACCTGAGCGAGGAACTGGAAGCCGCCGCTGCGGGCCTGGCCGGTGGCGGTGAAGGCGACGGCAGCAGCTTCGTGCGCCTGCTGCGCATCGTGGAGGGCGTGACGCCGCTGGCCTACGATTACCCGATGGAAGCCAGGGAGCCCATCCTCGAGATCACCGGCCATGTGGAGCCGGTGCCTGAAGAGCCCGGGACCCAGGGCCGCCTGGCGCTCAGCGCCACACCGCAGACCGTGGAAGGTGGTACGGGTATCACCTACACCGTGACGCTGAACCAGCCGGCCCTGGCAGACATGACCGTCATCCTGAGCAACGGCGCAGTTGTGAAGGTGCTGGCGGGCGAGACGCAGGGCAGCGTGGTGGTGCCCGTGCAGGGCGACGACCCGTACATTGATGCCGAGACGGTGACCGCCACCGTGGGTGCGGTGCAGGGCGGCGGCTTTGACTCGCTGGTGGTGGACGATGGCACAGCGGTGACGCAGGTGCTGGACACCGATAACCCCACCCGCGTGAGCGTGAGCATCACCGACGTGAACGAGGACGCGCAGGCCGCCGTGGTGACGGTGACTCTGGCCCACCCCGGCCAGACCGATGTGACCGTGCAGACCAACCTGGGCAGCGTGTTGATACCGAAGGGCGAGGTGAGCGGCACCTTCCTGGTGAACACCGCCGACCCGGATGTGTACGTGGACCCGCAGAGCGTGACGGTGAGCGTGACCGGCGTTGCGGGCGGCAATTTCGAGTCGCTGGACCTGAGCGGCGCCAGTGCCACCGGGCAGATCACCGACACACTGGACACCACGCCGTTCACGTTGTCTGGCCCGGACACCGTGGCAGAGGGCGGCTCCATCACCTACACCGTGGTAGCCAATAACCCCGTGCAAGGCAGCCCGGTGACGGTGCTGCTGTCCAACGGCGAACAGGTACGGATACCGGTAGGGGCAAGCAGTGGCACCGTGACCGTGCAGCTGGGCGAGGGCGTCTACAGCGTACCTACGGTCACCATCACGGGCCATGAAGGCGGCAATTACGAGGCCGTGGCCTACCTGGGTTCGGTGACCACCGATGTGGATTCGGAACCCGGCGATGCCCAGGCCGCCATGGCGCTGGCCGAAGGGGCTGCGGCGTCCGGCGTGGCGCTGCTCACCTTTGCCACCGGGGCTGATGCGCTGGACCCCGGCACCTTCCGCTTCGCCAACCCGTCCGTGGCCGCGCCCACGGTGAGCGGCCTGGCGGGCGGTGAATCGCTCAGCTGGGCGTTGCTGGGCAACACCTTGCAGGCCACCACCAGCGGCGGCGACACGTTGGTGCTCACCCTGTCGGGTGCCACGGCCAACAGCGTGTACGTCACGGCCACGCTCAACGGCAACGTGCTGCACGCGGGCGATTCGGTGACCGTGGGCAACGTGGCTATCGAGGTGAACGACACCGACGGCGACCTGGCCCAGGGCATCGTCAACCTCACCATTGCAGACGTGGCGCCGAGCGTGGTGTTCACCAGCGTGGTGGCCAGCACCACAACGCCGGGCGACGTTTACACCGGCCAGTGGACGGCAAACCAGAGCGTGGACGCAACGCTGCCGGTGGTCAACGCCATCAACGTGCTGGGCGCCACGGTGGACGGGCAGCCCGCCACCGCCACGCTGACCAACTACAACCCCAATACCGGGCTGGGCAGCGGCACACTCACCACCAGCAGTTTGTCGATCCCGTTCAACTTCACGCTCAATGCCGACGGCACCTACGCGGTGCAACTGGCCGAAGCCACCAAGCAGATCACCATCACCCAGGGCGACTATGCCAGCACCACGCCCCCTTCCGGGCCGGTGGCGGAATACGTCATCACCTACTACGACACTGCCACGCAGACCACGGTGACGGCCACGGCCTCGTCGGTGCCCGCGGGCACGCCCGTGACGCTGGTGGGCTTTGGCGCCACGCCCGGTGCGGTGACGACCTTCAACGCCGTGACCACGGGCGGCGGCGTGAACGCATCGTCCGACGGCATAGGCGTGAGCAGCAACGTGCTGGAAAGCTACGTCACGCAAAGCGGCAACACCACCGAGGCGCTGCGCTACAACCCCAGCGGGCAGGTGGGCTCGGTCACGCTGGAGTTCACCAGTCAGGGGGCCAACGCCTTTGGCGGTAACAAGACGGACGTGCTCTACATCACCGTGCGTGGCGAGGCCGCCGGGCAGACGCAGACCATCCTGCTCGACAGCCGCTATGGCGACTTCATCGTCAACGCCAACGGTACGCTCACACCCATCACCAGCACGCCCTACGCGGGCCAGACCGCGCTGCAGAGCTACACCATTCCCACGCCCGCAGGCTGGACCAGCATTGCCGACGTGGAGGTGACGCCGGGCTTCCACACCGACGGCGACAAGACCTACACCACCGACCTGAAGCTGGGCTTTGGCTTCACCACCACGGCCACGGTCACGGTGGACATGCCGGTGCAGATCGACTTCCAGGCCACGGTGACCGACGCTGACGGCGACCCGGCCACCAGCCTGTTCTCGCTGGTCACCTACACCGGCAATGCCATCACAGGCACAGGCGGGGCCGACCTCATCAGCGGCACGGCGGGCATGGACACCGTGCAGGCTGGCGCGGGCGACGACCTGTTGCTGACCAGCACCGCCGCGGATGTTCTGTCGGGCGGCGAGGGGCAGGACACCGTGGCGTACAGCTTGGCCGCCGCCAGCATGGTGGTGGACCTGGGCACCGGCACGGCCAGCACGCTGGAAGGCGGCAGCAGCGTGACGGACACGCTGTCGTCCATCGAAAACGTGACCGGCTCGGCCGTTGACGACGTGATCACCGGCGGCGCGGGCAGCAACGTGCTGGACGGCGGCCTGGGCGACGACGTGCTGGCGGGTGCGGGCGGCTTCGATACGGCGTCTTACGCCAGTGCCGGTGCGGGCGTGACGGTGGACCTGGGCGGCCAGGGCGATGCCACGCCCGACACCTTCGGCGGCGCGGGCAGCGACACGCTTTCCAGCATTGAAAGTGTGCTGGGTTCCGACTTCAGCGACGACCTGCGTGGCGACGCTGGCGGCAACACCATCAGCGGCGGCGCGGGGGACGACCTCATCACCGGCGGGCTGGGCGATGACGTGCTCACTGGAGGCGAAGGCAGCGACACCTTCGACTACAACGAAGGCGAAGCCGGGCACGACGTGATCACCGACTTCACGCTGGCGCACGTGGATGATGGCGGCGATTCACTGGACTTCACCGACATGCTGACGGGAGATGAGTTCACGCCCGAATCCCTGGCTGACCACCTGAGCTTTGCCAGCAACGGCAATGGCGGCACGATCATCGGCATCCACCCCAGCGGTGTGGAAGGCAGCGCGCCGGTGCAGACCATCAGCCTGGAAAACGTCAGCCTGCTCGACCTGCAGGCCTACGCCGGGAGCGACAGCGAGGTGGAGATCATTCGCAAGCTGCTGGACAACGGCAACCTGCGCAACCGCGCGGGTTGAGCGGGCGCGGGCAGATCAGGTGATGGTGCCCAGCGCCCAGGGCACGAACTCGTTCTGCCCGTAGCCGTGCACCTCGCTGCGCGTGCGCTCGCCAGAAGCCACCGCCAGCATCTGCGCAAAGATGTGCTCGCCCACGGCGGCCACGGTGTCGTGGCCGTCCACGATGCCGCCGCAGTCGATGTCGATGTCGTCGGACTGGCGCTGCCACAACGCGCTGTTGGTGCCCAGCTTGAGCGAGGGCGTGGGCGCGCAGCCGTAGGCCGAGCCGCGCCCGGTGGTGAAGCAGATGAGGTTGGCGCCGCCCGCCACCTGGCCGGTGGCGGATACGGGGTCGTAGCCGGGCGTGTCCATGAAGACGAAGCCGCTGCTGCGCACCGGCTCGGCGTATTCGTACACGGCCATGAGCGGGGAGGTACCGCCCTTGGCGATGCCGCCCAGGGACTTTTCGAGCACGGTGGTGAGCCCGCCGGCCTTGTTGCCCGCTGAAGGGTTGTTGTCCATGGCCGCGCCGTGGCGCGCGCAGTGCGCTTCCCACCAGCGTATGCGGTCCACCAGCTTCTGGCCCACTTCTGGCGTGCTTGCGCGCCGGGTGAGCAGGTGTTCGGCGCCGTAGATTTCGGGTGTTTCCGACAGGATGGCCGTGCCGCCGTGGCGCACCAGCAGGTCCACCGCCGCACCCAGGGCCGGGTTGGCCGAGATGCCGGAATAACCGTCGGACCCGCCGCATTGCAGACCCACCACCAGGTGGCTGGCGGGCACCGGCCGGCGCTGCACCGCGTTGGCCTGGGGCAGCAGGGTGCGCACCTGTTCCACGCCGCGCGCCACGGCCTTGGCGGTGCCGCCCGCGTCCTGGATGTTGAAGCTCTTCAGCCGGGCGCCGCTGGCCTGGCCTGCCAGTCCTTCGCTCTCGATCCATTGGTCGATCTGGTTGGTCTCGCAACCCAGCCCCACCACCAGCACGGCGGCAAAGTTGGCGTGCCGCGCGTAGCCTGCCAGCGTGCGGCGCAGCACGGCCAGGCCCTCGCCGCGCGCGTCAATGGCGCAGCCTTCGCCGTGGGTCAGCGCCACCACGCCATCCACTTGCGGGTAGTCGCGCAGCGCCTCGGGGTGGATGTCGCGGCGGAAGTGGTCGGCAATGGCGCGGGCCACGGTGGCCGAACAGTTCACCGAGGTGAGCACGCCGATGTAGTTGCGCGTGGCCACGCGCCCGTCGGCCCGCACAATGCCCATGAAGGTGGCAGGCGGGGCCACCGGCTCCAGCGCCCGTGCCCCTTGGCTGAAGGCGTAGTCGCGCGTGAAGTCGCCCACCGCCAGGTTGTGTGTGTGCACATGCTGGCCTGCCGCAATGGGCTGCGTGGCAAAGCCGATGACCTGCCCGTAGCGCCGCACCGGCTGACCAGTGGCCAGCGCGCGCACCGCCACCTTGTGCCCTGGCGGCACCAGGCCAGCCACCACCACACCTTCGTCTGGCAAGGCGGTGCCGCCCATCAACTGGCGGCGGGCGATGACGACATCGTCGTCCGGGTGCAGGCGGATGACGGGGGACAGCGTAGCGTTCATGAATGGGATTCCTGCAAGAAGGCGGCCACGTCGGCGTGGCTGGGCATGCCAGCGATGGCGCCGCTGGCCCGTACCGACAGCGCCGCCGCGGCGTTGGCCCAGCGCACCGCTTGTTCTTGCGGTTCGCCACGTGCCAGGGCAGCGGCCAGCGCGCCGTTGAAGGTATCGCCCGCGCCGATGGTGTCGCGCACGGGCATGTGGTGGCCGGGTTCCATGTGCACCGGCTGGCCGGGGCGGTAGAGCGCCACGCCGTGCGAACCCAGGGTGACCAGCACGGCGCGCACGCCCTGGTCCAGCAGGGCCTGTGCGGCAGCAGCGGGGTTGCCGTGCACCCCGGCCAGCGTGGCCAGTTCGGTTTCGTTGGGGGTGAGCAGGTCCACCAGGCCCGCCAGCTCCGCCGGAAAGGCGCGGGCCGGGGCGGGGTTGAGCACCGTGGTGGCGCCAGCCGCGCGCGCCAGCGCAAACGCCTCGCGCGTGGCGGGCAGCGGCACTTCAAACGTGGCCATCACCACCTTGCACGCGGCCAGCGCGCTGGCGGCTGTGCGCACCTGTGCCTGGTCCAACCCCGAGTTGGCACCGGGGCTCACCACAATGCTGTTATCGCCGTCCGGGTACACCAGAATCAGCGCCACGCCGCTGGCCTCACGCTCGTCTTGCACTACGGCGCGTGTGTCTATGCCTTCGCGCTGCCACAGGTCCAGGCCCATGCGGCCGAAGTCGTCTTGCCCAGTGCGCGCCACAATGGCCACGCGCGCACCCTGCCGCGCTGCCGCCACCGAGGCGTTGCTGCCCTTGCCGCCCGGCCCCACCGAAAAGCCGTGCCCTTGCAGCGTTTCGCCCCGCAAGGGCGCGCGTTCGGCGTGCGATGTGAGGTCGGCGTTCCAGCTGGCTATGGACACCACGTCAGGGGCGGCGGTCATCGGCGTCTCCGTGCTTGGCGTCACAGCCCGTAGCCCATGGACTGAGGCAGCCACAGCACGATCTGCGGGAACAGCGACATGGCCAGCACCAGCCCGAGCAGCATCACCAGGAACAACCAGCCTTCACGCAGCATGTCCTTGATGGGAATGCGCGTGAGCGCGTTGGTGACGAACAGCAGCATGCCGAAGGGCGGGGTGATGAGGCCCACCATCATGTTCACGACGATGAGCACGCCGAAGTGCACCAGGTCCACGCCCACGGCCTTGACGGCAGGCAGCAGCATGGGCACGAAGACCAGCAGCATCACGGCGGTGTCCAGGAAGCAGCCCAGGATGAGGAACACCACGTTCACCATCAGCAGGAAGGCCACCTGGCTGAGCTGCTGGTCGGCCACCCACTGCGCCAGCGCCTGCGGCACGCCTTCGGCGGTGAAGGCGTAGTTCAGCATGAAGGCGCCCGCGATGATGAGCGTGATGACCGCGCTGGAGCGGGTGGACTCCAGCACCACGCCGCCCAGCGAACGCCAGCTTAGCGCGCGGTAGCAGATGCCTGCCAGCACCAGGGCGTGCAGGGCCGCCACGGCAGCTGCTTCGGTGGGGGTGAAGGCGCCGCTGTAGATGCCGCCCAGCAGCACGATGGGCAACGACAGGGGAAGCGCGCCGCGCCACAGCACGGCGGGCCATTCCTTCAGTGGCACGGGTTCGTCGCGCGGCATGTTGCGCCGCGTGGCAATGATGTGCACGGCCACCATCAGCACGCCTGCCATGAGCAGCCCCGGCACCACGCCGCCCAGGAACAGCGCACCCACCGAGGTGCCCGACACCAGCGCGTAGATGACCAGCGGAATGGACGGCGGGATGATGGGCCCGATGGTGGCGCTGGCCACCACCACGGCACCGGCAAAGCCGGGCGGGTATTCGGGCTTCTTGAGCATCTGTTTGATGGTCACCAGGCCGGGGCCTGCGGCGTCGGCGATGGCGCTGCCGCTCATGCCGGAAAACACCACGCTCACCAGGATGTCCACCTGCGCCAGCCCGCCGCGCAGGCGGCCGACGAGGATGCGGCAGAAGTCGAAGATGCGTTCGCTCACCGTGCCCGCGTTCATGATGTTGGCCGCCAGGATGAACAGCGGCACGGCCAGCAGCACGTAGCTGTTGTACATGCCGTTGAGCACCTGTTCGGCGGCCAGCCCCATGTCTTGCCTGGTGGCGGCCAGGTAGGCCACGCCGCTGAGCAGCATGGTGAAGCCGATGGGCGCGCGCAGCAGCATGCCTGCGCACAGCACGGCCAGCAGGGTCCAGAGTCCCAGGGTCATTCTTCTTCTCCGTGCCCGCGCAGGGCGCGCCAGGCCATCCAGCCGTAACGGACCACCACGGCCGCCAGCATCACCACAAAGGGCAGGAACACCCACATGAAGGGCAGGCCCAGCACGGGCGTGCCTTCGCGCTGCATGAACTTCACGTAGTCCCAGCTGCCGGGCAGCGCCATGGCGGCCAGCACCGCCAGCAACAGGCTGCCCAGCACGCGCATGGCGCGCCGCAGGTGCGGCCCCACGCTGTGGTAGACCAGGTCGAACACCACGTGTTCACGCGGTTTGACCATGAAGGCGCTGGCCCAGAGGATGACCCACACGTACAGGATCACGGCCATCTCGTCCGTCCAGGGCAGGGGGCGCCCAAAGCCGAAGCGGGCCGTGATCTGCACCAGGAACACCAGGAACAGGCACGTGAAGAGCGCGCCGCCGACCCAGTCGGCGGCTTTCTGCAGCCAGCGTTGCATGTGCGTTACTTTTTTGCGTTATTTCGTGTTGTTGATGCGCTCGAGCAGCCCCTTCGGCCACGCCTTGGCAATGTCCGATTGCGCATACGCCGCCTGCACCGACTTGCGGAAGGCGTCCACGTCAGGCGTGGTCACCTGCAGGCCTTGCTGCTTGAAGAAGTCCACGATCTGGGCCTCTTCCTTGATGCGGTTCTCGTTGTTGTAAACGGAGGCGGCGCGGGCGGCGGCCTTCACCTTGTCGCGCTGTGCGGGCGTCATGGCGTTCCAGCTCTTGTTGGAGATGGCGATGAAGATGCCGTCCACCAGGTGGCTGGTCAGCACGAGCTGCTTGGTCACCTCGTAGAACTTGGCGGCACGCACGGTGGGCAGCGGGTTGTCCTGGCCGTCGATGGTGCCGGTCTTCAGGCCCAGGTACACCTCGCCAAAGGCCAGCGGCGTGGCGGTGGCACCCAGCGCTTCACCCAGGAACAGCCATTCCTTGGAGCCCGGCATGCGCAGCTTCACGCCTTTCAGGTCAGCCGGGGTCTTGACGTTGCGCGCCTCGCGCAGGTTCACCTGGCGCGTGCCCAGGTAAATGGGCGACAGCACGGTCACGTCCATCTTTTCGGAAACAAGCTTGTACAGCTCCTCGCCAATGGGGCCGTTGAAGACCTTCTGCTGGTGGTCCGGGTCGCGGATGATGTAGCCCGCCGTGAAGATGGAGAACTCAGGCACCAGCTTGGCGATGTCGAACGCCGAGATGGACGACAGTTCCAGGTTGCCGCGCGCCATGGCGGCTGGCTCGGTGCCCTGCTTGAACAGCGCGGCGTTCAGGTTGATCTGCACGTCGAACTCGCCAGGTGCGCTCTTGTCCAGCGAGTCCTTGAACACCGTCCACATCTTGCCGTGCCAGTCGTCGGCCACGGCGGGGGTGGAAATGCGCAGCGGGATCTTGCTCTGTGCCTGCGCGGGCAGGGCCACGGCGCCCAGCAGGGCGGTGGCGGCGGTGGCGGCCAGCAGGCCGCGGCGGAAGAGGGAAGTTGTCATGGCTGTCTCCTGTTTGTTGGCGTGGGGGGAAAAAAATCAAGGCTCAATCATGGGCTGGATCAAGGCCCAGCGCCAGCAGGCGCTGGTGCAGTTCGGCCTGTTCGCTGCCGGTCAGGGCCACCAGCGGCGGGCGCACCCGCAGCCAGCTCACCTGGCCGTCGCGTTCGGCCATCACGCCCTTGAGCGCGGGCATGAGCGAAAAACCTTCAAAGATGGCCAGCAGGTCTTTCACACGTTGCTGGTCGCGTGCGGCGGTGGGGGCGTCGGGCTGGGTGACCAGGCGGTGCACCAGCCGGGGCACGAAGTTGGCCAGGCCGCTGATGGCGCCGGTGCTGCCCAGGCGGCCCAGGGTCTGCAGGTCGGGCTCAAAGCCCACGTACACCGTCAGCGGCGGCATGAAGGCGTTGGCCAGCCCCACGGAATGGGCCTGGTCGCAGGCGCTGTCCTTGATGCCTGCGATGGTGTCGGGGTAGAGCTTGAGCAGCGTGGCGATGACGTTGTGCGACAGGCCCACACCCGCCACCTGGGGGATGTGGTACAGGTACAGGCGCAGGCGCGGGTCGGCCACGCGGTCGATGACCCAACGGTAGGCGTCGATGATGCCCTGGTCGGACACGCCCTTGAAGAAGAAGGGCGGCAGCACCAGGCAGCCGTGCACGCCCAGCTCCACCGCGTGGCGCGTCAGGGCCACTGTTTCCGACGGCGCGGCGCAGCTGGTGGAGACCATCAGTCGGCTGGCGGGCACGCCGCGCGCCACCAGTGCCTCCACGGCGGCCATGCGCTCGGCCATGGAGAACGAAGGGCCTTCGCCCGTGGTGCCAAAGGCGGTCACGCCGCCGCAGCCTGCGTCCAGCAGCTTCAGCGCGTGGGCGGCAAAGGCGTCGTGGTCAATGTCCAGCGACTCGGTCAGGGGGGTCAGCATCGCGGGCCAGATGCCGCGAAACGCGTTTTGGTGGGCAGGGGTCATTCGGATTTTTCCAGTTGCTCTGAAGACCACGGCAGCGGCGGGCGTGGCAGCCCCAGCACGCGGCGGCGGGCGCTTTCGATGTGGTGCGTCAGCCGCTCGGCGACGGCGGCAGTGTCGCGCCGTCGCATGGCTTCGATGAACCACAGGTGCTCCTCCATGGCGGCCAGCAAGATGTCGGCCGACAGGCTGGAGCTTTCGAACTTGATGAGGCGCACCCGCAGGCTGTTGATGCGGTAGGCCTCCGAGATGAGGTCGTTGCCCATCGCGTCGATCATGTGCTCGTGCAGGCCCCAGTCCACCTGGGTGGCTTCGGCCAGCAGGGCTTCGTCAATGGGGCCGCTGCGCGCACGGCGCACGATGGAGAGGTGCTCGGCCTCGATGCTTTCCAGCTCGGCGTCGCTGGCCTGGGTGGTGAAGCGCACGGCGGCCTCGCGTTCCAGCAGCAGGCGCAGCTCAAAGGCGTTCTTGATGAGCTTGACGTCCACGTTGGCCACTTGCAGGCCACGCTGCGGCACGGTGTGCAGCAGGCCTTCGGCTTCCAGGCGCGGAATGAGTTCGCGCACCGCACCCAGCGGCATGCCCAGCAGCTGCATCAGCTCCCGCTGCGAAATGAACTGCCCCGGGCGAATATGCGCCTGCATGATCTGCTGGCGGAAGTTCTCGTACGCCTGGGCGCGCAGGCTGGGCGCGCGCTGTGCTGGTGTGATGGTGCTCATGCCTGGGACTCCAGCCACACGCCCTTGCGCAGCAGCAGGTTGCCGTAGGGGCGCTGCTCGCCCGAGCGCAGGATCACGAAAGCCCTGGCCGCTGCTTCGTAGAAGGCGTGCCGTTCCACGGGCATCGGCGCGGCCAGCCCGGCGGCCTGCAGCTGTTGCGTGAATGCCTGCACCGGCGGGGGCACCGCCTGCGGGTTGCCCACCACCGCCATGCAGCGTGCCGGGTCGGGCTCAAAGTCGTCCACCGGCAGCAGCGCCAGCACCGCGCGCAGCACGGCCGGGGCGTCGGCGCCGGGCAGTTCCACCAGGCGCGCGCCGCCCTGCGCCGCCACGCGCGCCGAGGGGAAGTTGGCGTCCACGATGGCCACGTCATCACCATGCCCCATGCTGGCCAGGGCGTGCAGCGCGTCAGGGGTGAGCAGTGGGGGCAGGTGCTTGAGCATGGCTAGGGTTTGTACTGGTTTCAGACTGACATGTTAGTTAGAAAATAACTGACAGTTCACTGGTAGAAACCCTGAAACAAGCTTTTCCTTTATGAGCCACACCACCCCCAGCGTCAGCGAACGCCTAGTCCATTCCCTGCCCCACGACCACGAACGCGCCACCCTGCTCGGGCGGCTCTGGCAGCCCGGCACCGGCGCCCTGCCCGTGACCCTGCACCAAGACCAACTGCTGGACCTGTCGCCGCTGGCCCCCACCAGCAGCCAGTTGCTGGAACTGGACGACCCGGCCGGAGCCATTGCACAGGCGGTGGCCAGCGGCGGTTTGCGCGCCGTGGCGCGAATGGATGCCGTGCTGGCCAACAGCGACGAGGACCTCCGCAACCCCGCCCTGCCCTGGCTGCTGGCCCCGTGCGACCTGCAGGTGGTCAAGGCCAGCGGCGTCACCTTCGTGGCCAGCATGCTGGAGCGGGTGATTGAAGAACAGGCGCGCGGCGACGCGAGCCGCGCCGACGGCATCCGCCGCGAGCTCTACGCCATCCTGGGCGACAACCTGGGCGCCATCGTGCCCGGCTCCGCCGAGGCGGCCGAGGTCAAGCGCGTGCTGCTGGCGCGCGGCGCCTGGTCGCAGTACCTGGAAGTGGGCATCGGGCCCGACGCCGAGATCTTCACCAAGGCCCCGGTCCTGTCGGCGGTGGGCAGTGGCGCGCACGTGGGCGTGCACCCGAGCTCCGACTGGAACAACCCCGAGCCCGAGATTGTGCTGGCCGTGAACAGCCGTGGCCAGACGCTGGGCGCGGCCCTGGGCAACGACGTGAACCTGCGCGACTTCGAAGGCCGCAGCGCCCTGCTGCTGGGCAAGGCCAAGGACAACAACGGCTCCTGCGCCATCGGGCCCTTCATCCGCCTGTTCGACGCGCACTTTGGCATGGACGACGTGCGCCACTGCACGCTGACGCTGGAGGTGGACGGCCCCGAAGGCTTCAACTGGCGCGGCGAGGGCAACATGGGCACCATCAGCCGCGACCCGCTGGACCTGGTGGGCCAGGCCATCAACGCCAACCACCAGTACCCCGACGGCTTCATGCTCTTCCTGGGCACCATGATCGCGCCCACGCAAGACCGGCGCGGCGCGGGCCAGGGCTTCACGCACGAGGTGGGCGACCGCGTGTGCGTGTCCACCCCGCGCCTGGGCACACTGGTCAACCGCGTGCGCCACTCGTGCGACGTGGCGCCGTGGACTTACGGCATTGCCGCGCTGATGCAGCAACTGCGCGCCGCCTGAACGCTAACGCGATGGCGCGCCTGCAGACTACCCCTGCAGGTGTGAAACCATGTGACCAAAGGCCGTGCCGTCAATGCCGTGGCCCAGACCGGGCACGCTGTCGTGCGTCACCTGGCCGCCCAGCGCCTTGAGCGCCTGCGCCGCTTCCAGGCTGAAGTGCGGTGAAATCACGTTGTCCTGGTCGCCATGGATGAGGTGCACCGACAAACCCGCAGGCGCCTGGTGTGGCGCCGTGGCAAAGCGCCCCGCGAAGGCCACCACGCGCTTGGCTGGCAATTCGGGTTGCTGGGTGGCTTCCAGTGCCATGATGGCACCTTGTGAGAAGCCCACCAGGGTGGTCTGACCGGGTTCCACGCCAGCGGCTTGCTGCCATTCACGTACCGTGGCCAGGAACAGCGGCATGGCTTGCGCAACGCGGGCGGGCCGCCCCTCTTCCGTCACGCCAACCACCGAGAACCATTGCCGCCCTGCGCCCAGGTCCGACGCATGGGGGGCGTCCACACTCACCACCATCGCCCCGGGGAACTGCCGGGCAATGCCCTGCCCCACGGGCAGCAGGTCGCGCGCATTGGAGCCCACGCCGTGGAACAGCAGAAACAGGTGGCTGGCGCCAGAAGCTGGCTGTTGGATGACGATGCTGCTGTTCATGATTGCTCCTCAAAACGCCGGACGCGGCCCTGCGCGGTATCCACCATCTCGTCAAAGGCGGCGGCCGGGCGCATCCAGGTCAGCGCCGCGCCGTCGCCTTGCAAAGGGCGGTAGAGAATGCCCGTTTCCAGAGTCGCCTCGATCAGGCAGGCGCCCGTCACTTCGTACACGCCCCCTTTGTAATGGCGCAAGCGGTGGCCGGGCTGCAAATGGGGTGGAACGTGGATGCTGGGTGTCATGGGCTGTTGGTTCGATGCCGAAAACATGGGCCTGAGGTTGCCGTGGAATTGCTGGAAGGGGTATATTTTCAAGGGTTTACCCTGATTCATCCAGAGTAAGCCCATTTACCCACCCACATCTTCCTATGGCCACCTTCTCGCCCGAATGGGTCGGCATGATTGCCGCCGTGTTGACCACCGCCAGCTTTCTGCCGCAGGTGTGGTTGACCTACAAGACCCGCAACGTCTCGGGCATTTCGCTGGGCATGTACAGCGTGTTCACGGCGGGGGTGGCGCTGTGGCTGGTCTATGGCCTGTACCTGGACTCGTGGCCGGTGATCGTGGCCAACTTTGTCACGCTCGCGCTGGCTTTGCTTATTCTGGGCATGCGCCTGAAGTACGGCAAGCGCCAACAACATCGCCCGGGGGCGGCCTCCCGCTAAAATCGCTGCATTGGCACACCTGAGCGAAAGCCAGGGTCGCAAAGCCTCCGGTCTACATCCCGCCCACTTGGCGGGACAAGATAGCGGGGTTGCCCGTCAGACGCCTGGCTCTGACGGCCCCGGTTCCGGCTGTTTTGCCGGAACGGTGCTTGCGTCTCCACCGGTCTTACCGGGTGTTGCCCAGCTTGTTTGGTTAACCCGTGGAATCCGGTTTCTTCTGATGAGACGCATGCCCTTCATGTTACCCCTGAGTTTTTCTGCCCTCCGGTCCGCCCGGGCTGGGCGGCCGGGCGCGGAGCCAGACCAATGAATGCCGAACTGACCAGCGACGGCTGGCAGGCCGTGTGGGCCTGGGTGCAGCGCCGGGCATTGCACCCCGAGCGGCAGGACGAGAACGAGTGGCGCAAGCACATCCACCGGTGCCTGAGCCTGGCCGATGAAGGGGAGCCTGCGGTGGTCAGCATGCGGGGCCAGGTGTCCAGCAGCGGCCAATTGGAGGTGATCCGCTTGAAACCGCATTGGTACCGGGTCACCAACCGTTGGACGAAGACACGTCCAAACAGGCCCGATCCGACAGCCGAGCTGCTGGCCGGTCTCCTGGCGTAGCCAGCCTACACCAGCCCGTGTGCCGCCAGCTCCGCGCGGCACTGCGCCGGGTCGCGGAAATGCACCGCCTGCCAGCCGTGGGCCTGGGCGGTGTCGATGTTCGGCCGCGAGTCGTCGATGAACAGCGTGCCCGGCCCTGTGGCGTCGAAGCGCGCATCGGCGTTCTGGAAGATGGGGCGTTCGGGCTTGATCTGGTTCACGTGGGCCGAGAAGATGCCGTCGATGAAGCGGTCGAAGAAAGGGTTGGCCCGCAGCAGGATGTCGGCGTAAGAGGCCGGCATGTTCGACAGGAAGTACAGCGGCACGCCGTTGCCGTGCAGCGTGTGGATCAGGTCCACCGTTTCCACCATGGGGGTGAGGTGCGGCGGAATGCCACTGATGACGGTGTGCACTTCGTCCTCGGTCAGCCCGGTGCGCCGGGCTATGCGGCTGGCCAGGGCATCGGGTTCGATCTGCCCCAGGTCGAACAGCGCCCAGTCGCTGTCTGGGTGAAAGGTCTGGAAGATCTCGCCAGCCCAGTGGCGGGCCTGTTCCTCGTTCTGGATGCGCTGCGGCAGCAATTGCCCCAGCACCACCAGCGGCTGCCAGTTGAAGACCACGCCGCCCAAGTCAAATACCACTTTCTGAATCATTTGCAAGTTCCTTGTGTCAAATGCCGACCACGGACACGCCGTGGCTTTCCAGAGCCAGGCCCACGGTGTCACCCACTTGCCAGGCGTGGTGCACATCGGGGCTGATCACGAAGATGGGGCCCAGCTCGGTGTCCACCGTGAGTTCCTGGTGGCTGCCCAGGTAGGCCTGTTTGGTGAGCGTGCCATTGAGCGTGCCGTCGGCGGGCGGCGAGGTGTGCCACGCCTCCGGGCGGACGGCCACCTTCACCGGGCCCGCCGCCCTGCTGTGCCTGGGGTTGAGCAGCACCGGGCCCACCTTCACGCGGCCGTCAGGCAGGGACTCGCCATCGTAAAGCATGGCTTCGCCCATGAAGCCGGCCACAAAGGTGCTGCAAGGGCGTTCGTACAGGTCCTGCGGGGTGCCTGCCTGGGCAATCGTTCCGCCGTCCATGACGATGATCTGGTCGCTCACGGCCAGGGCCTCGCTCTGGTCGTGCGTCACGTAGGCCACGGTCAGGCCCAGGCGCTGCTGCAGGCTGCGGATTTCCTCGCGCATGCTGCGGCGCAGCCGCGCGTCCAGGTTGGACAGGGGCTCGTCGAACAGCAGCACCGCCGGTTCGATGACCAGCGCGCGGGCCACGGCCACGCGCTGCTGCTGACCGCCCGAAAGCTCGCTGGGGTAGCGCTTGTCCATCCCCGTCAGGCCCACCGTCGCCAGGGCGGCACGGGCCCGCTCTTCGGTTTCGCGCGTCGGCACGCGGCTCACGCTCAGGCCGTAGCAGACGTTTTGCAGCACCGTCATGTGCGGGAACAGCGCGTAGCTCTGGAACACCATGCTGACGTTGCGGTCGGCCGGGCCCAGCGTGGTCACGTCGCGCCCCTCGATCAGGATCTGGCCGCTGGTGGGCGTTTCCAGGCCCGCGATCATGCGCAACGTGGTGGTCTTGCCGCAGCCCGAGGGGCCGAGGATGGTGGTGAGCGTGCCGCGCGGGACGCAGAAGTCAATGCCGCGCACCACCAGGGGGGTGCTGGCGTCGCCATAGCGCTTGGTCACCTGGCGGAATTCAATGCCGTTAGTGGTCATGGTGCAAGGTCTCCGGGAAGGGTGTGGGGGTGGGGTGGTGGAGGCAGGTTCAATGCGGGCTTTGACGGCGGCCCAGCTGGCGGTCGCCCACCAGGCGCTGCACCACCAGCGTGATCAGCGACATGAGGACGATGAGCACCGTGCAATAGGCCAGGGCGACGCCATAGTCGCCATTGCCGACGCGGCCGATGATGTAGGTGGTGGACAGTTCGTACTTGGCCGAGACCAGAAAGATCACCGCAGAGACGGTGGTCATCGAGCGCACGAAGCCATAGATGAGCGCGGCGGTGAGGGCGGGCTTGAGCAGCGGCAGCACCACCCGGCGCAGCGTGGTGAGGGTGCTGGCGCGCAGCATCATGGAGGCTTCGTCCAGCGAGCGGTCCAGCTGCTTGAAGGCAGCGGTGCCCGCCCGCACGCCCACCGGCAGGTTGCGGAACACGAAGCACAGCACGATGATGAGCCCGGTGCCCGTGAGTTCGAACGGCGGCACGTTGAAGGCCAGGATGTAGCTCACGCCCAGCACGGTGCCGGGGATGGCGAAGGTGAGCAGTGCCGAGAACTCGAACACCGACTTGCCCCGGAACTCGGTGCGTGCCAGCAGCCAGGCAATGAGCAGGCCCAGCGCTGCACACAGCGGTGCGGCAATGCCCGCCAGCGTCACCGTGGTGAACAGCGAATTCCACGCCGTGCCCGCCCAGACCAGGCCGAACTCGCTCCACTGCACGTCAAAAGCCGCGCGGAAGTGGTTGAGCGTGATGGTGTAGTCGCGCCCCCAGGTCTGCACAAAGCCACCTGCGAAGGCGAACAGGTACAGCGCCACGGTGAACAGCAGCCAGGGCCCGGCCACGCCAATGGACACCCAGCGCACGCCGCTCGGCAGCGGCATGGGCAGGCTGGCGTCGCCCTTGCCGGTAACGGTGGTGAACTGCGAGCGGCCCAGCACCCAGCGCTGCACGAAGAACACCGTCAGCGCGAACAGCGTGAGTACCATGGCCAGGGCAGCGGCCATGCCGGGGTCGATGGCGGCGCCCACGATGGCGAAGAAGATCTCGGTGGACAGCACCGCGTACTGGCCGCCCAGGATGATGGGGTTGCCGAAGTCGGCCATGCTTTCGATGAAGCCCACCAGGAAGGCGTTGGCCAGGCCCGGCTTGAGCAGCGGCAGCGTCACGCTCACAAAGGTGCGCCAGCGGCTGGCGCGCAGCGTCTGGGCGGCTTCTTCCAGCGATGGGCTCACGCCCTGCACCACGCCACGCATGATCATGAAGGCAATGGGGGTGAACGCGAACATCTGCGCCAGCCACACACCAAACACGCCATAGAACCAGCGCGAGGGCTCGACGCCAAAGGCCCACTCCATGAACTGGTTGTAAAGCCCCGCGCGGCCAAAGATGAGGATGAGCCCCAGGCCCACCACGAAGGGCGGCGTGATGATGGGCAGCATGGCCAGGGCGTTGAGCGGCTTCTTCAGGCGGGTGCCGCCGCGCTCGGCCCACAGCGCCATCAGTGTGCCCATGATGGTGGTGCCAGCGGCGGTGAGCAGCGCCAGGTACAGCGTGTTCCAGGCCACGCCGCACTGGCGGCCTTCGGCCAGGCAGCCCAGGCCCCAGATGCGCTCGGTGGACAAACGCTCGATCAGCGAGGCGGGGTGGAACACGCCCATGTCGTCGTGGAAGGCCGACACCATGGAACGGGCCACCGGATACACCACGAACAGCGCCAGCAAGGCCACGCAGCCGATGACCGAGGCGGACACGAACAGGTCGGAACGGAAGTACCCCAGCCGCGCCAGGGCGGCGCCCAGCACCACCACCAGGCTGACCAGCACCACGAAGGCGCCCCAGCCCATGCCGTACTGGCCGTGGGCAAGCGGCCCCCAGGCAGCCTCCAGGCTGGGGAACACCCAGCCCGGCACGCCGATGGTGAAGCCGCTGCCCAACAAGCCGAGCAGCCCGAGCAAGGCGCCGCCGAGCAGCACCCAGCCTTGGCGGTGGTCCGCAGGCAGTGTCAGTGCCAGGCCTGCCAGCAGCAGACCGGCCACGCCGCTCCACAGCCAGGGCCGGTCGTGGGCGGTGGCCTGCAGCAGGCCGTTGGCAACGTCTTCACCGCCCCACACCTGGGGCAGGGCCGACAGCAAAGACGCGTCTTGCAGGAAGTACCAGGGCAGCAGCGCATAGGCCGCCAGACCGATCAGAACCCAGGTTCCGATGGCTCTGTTGGAGCGCAGGGATAAAACTCGCATCATGGCGATCACTCTTGTTGGTGCTGAAAGAGGGGGCGGCCACTCGGGCCACGCCCCATCGGCAGGGCTGGGTTCAGCGCGGCAGGCTGTTGACCTCGCGCTCCCAGCGCTGGATCAGGCGGCGGCGTTCGGCCACCTGGCCGTACTTGGCGTAGTCGTAGTCGATCAGCTTGATGCGGCGGAAGTCGGGCACGCGCGGGTCCACCTTGGTGGCCTTGTTGGAGGGCAGCTGGAACTGCAGCGTGGCGGCACCCAGCGCCTGGGCGGAGGGCGTCAGCGCCCACTCGTAGAACTTCTTGGCAGCGTCCAGGTTGCGGGCGCCCTTGATGATGGACATGGAGCCGATTTCGGCACCGGTGCCATCGGACGGTGTGACCGTCTCCAGTGGGAAGCCCTGGGCCTTTTCGCCGGGGCCGTCGTGCACGAAGCTGATGGAGACCGTGGCTTCACCGCGCGCCACGGCCTTGATGGGGCCGGTGCCCGAGCGGGTGTAGGTGGCGATGTTGCCGTGCAGCTTCTTCAGGTAGTCGAAGGCCTTGTCTTCGCCCATGAGCTGCACGAGCGTGGCGATCATGGTGTAGGCCGTGCCGCTGGATGCCGGGTTGGCCGACTGGATCTCGCCCTTGTATTCGGGCTTGAGCAGGTCGCTCCACAGCGTGGGCACGGGCAGGTTCTTCTTCTTGAGCAGTTCGACGTTGTAGCCAAAGCCCAGCGGCCCGGAGTAGATGCCCACCGTCTTGTAGCCCGACTGCTCGGCCTGTTTCTGCGCCCACTCGTGCAGCTGCGGCAGCGATGGCGAGCGGTATTCGAGCGAGAGGTTCTGCTCGGCTGCCTGCAGGTGCGGGTCGCCGGTGCCGCCGAACCACACGTCCGTCTTGGGGTTGGCCCGTTCGGCCAGGATCTGCGCCAGGGCTTCGCCAGAGCCCTTGAGCGTCATGTTGACCTTGACGCCCTGGCTCTTTTCGAACGTCACGGCGATCATGCTGCACCAGGCCGCCTGGGCGGAACAGATCAGGTTGAGTTCCTTGTTCTGGGCATGTGCAGGAGCGATGGCCGCGATGGCCAGCAGCGGGGTGAGCAACAGGGCTTTGTTCATGGTGTCTCTCTCTTTGGGATGGAAAAGGGTGGGTGGGCAAACGTTGGGGGTGCGGTGGCGTCAGGGGCCTGCGGGCATGGAGGTGTTGGACGGTGGCAGCACGCTCACGTCGCGTGCATGCAGGAACAGGCTCACCGGGGAGCCGGGGCGCCAGCCCGTGCGCTCGCCAGAGCGCAGGATGAACAGCGTGCCCAGCGTGGTGCTTACCTGGTATTCGGTCTGGCGGCCCACGTAGGCGCGGCTGACGACCTTGCCTGCCAGCCCTTCGCCGCAGGCAGCCTCCATGCGCCAGGCTTGCGGGCGCACCACCAGCCTGACGGGGCCATGCCTGGTGCCCGGGTTGGGGCCCAGGTCCAGCGGGCCGAGCCGCAAATGGCCGTCCGCGCCGGTGTGGGCGTCGAAGATGGCCGCGTCCCCCATCATCGACGCCACGGTTTCGCTGGCCGGTGTCTCGTAGATGTCGCGCGGTGAACCCACCTGCAGGATGCGCCCCTCGTGCATCAGCGCGATCTGGTCGCTCACGGCCATGGCTTCGTCCTGGTCGTGGGTCACGTAGAGCACGGTCAGGCCGTGGCTGCGTTGCAGTTCGCGGATGTCTTCGCGTATCTGGCGGCGCAGCGCCACGTCCAGGTTGGAAAGGGGTTCGTCCAGCAGCAGCACCTTGGGTTGCAGGGCCAGTGCCCGTGCCAGGGCCACGCGCTGCTGCTGCCCGCCCGACAGTTCCGTGCTGTAGCGGCGGGCCATGTCGCGCAGGCCCACCATGTCCAGGGCTTCCTGGGCGCGGGCCGCCTGCTCCTGCGGGGCCACGCCGCTGGCGCGCAGGCCGAAGAGCACGTTGTCCCACACGCTCAGGTGCGGAAACAGCGCGTAGTTCTGGAACACCATGCTGATGGGGCGCTGGGCGGGTCCGAGTGTGGTCACGTCCTGCCCGTCCACGCACAGGCTGCCGGCGCTGGGCGTCTCCAGCCCCGCCACCAGGCGCAGCAGTGTGCTCTTGCCGCAGCCCGAAGGGCCCAGCAGCGTGGTGAGCTGCCGCCGGGGCAGGCGCAGGTGGATGCCGCGCAGCGCCCGGGTGCCGTCGGGGAATGCCTTTTCCAGGCCGTCCATGACCACCTCCGCGCTCACGGCGAGTCCTTGGCTGCGGGCGCGCCGCTTTCCGCCGCTGGCAAGGGCCAGCGCACCACGGCGTCCACGCCGATCACCTTTTGATCTTGCAGGCGGTTGTAGAGCGCCACGCTGGCGCCCATGGACTGCGCGATCTGCTGGCAGATGGACAAGCCCAGGCCAATGCCCGTGCCCCCCGATGCCGATTCAAACGGCTTGAAGAGCTTGTCGCGCACGGCTTCGTCCACGCCGCCCGCGTTGTCCCAGACGATCAGTTCCGCCTCGCCGGGCAGCACTCGCACCACCATGCCCAGCGCCGAGCCCTTGGGTGCGTGGTGAATGGCGTTGGACAGCAGGTTGCGCACCATCTCGCCCAGCATCCACGGGTCGGTCTGCAGGCTCAGCGGTACGGCCTGCAGGTTGAAGTCGAGCCGCTTGCGGGCCAGCAGCGGGGCGAATTCCATGGCAATGTCGCGCGCCACCTGTGCCAGGTCCACAGCTTGCCATTCAGCGCGCTGCTGCAACTGCTCCACCTTGGCCAGCGCCAGCAGCTGGCGCGTGAGGTGGCTGGAGCGGTCCACCGTGGCCAGCATGCGGGGAAGGGCGTCGTGCGCGTCCAGCTGGCCAGACATAAGGCCCTGCAACTGCGTGCGCAGCACCGCGAAGGGGGTGCGCAGCTGGTGCGACGCGTCGGCCAGGAAGCGGCGCTGCTGTGCCAGCGATTCGCGTTGCCGCAGCAGCAACTGGTCGATGGCCTCGACCAGGCCGCGCAGTTCGGTGGGGTGGTCTTGCACGGGCAGTGCGTGGTCTTCGCGGATGGCGCGGCGCAGGGGTGCTTCCAGTTGCGTGACCTGGCGCATGGCGCGGCGCAGCACCCACGCAAAGGGCAGGGCCGCTGCCGTCAGCAGGTAAGCGGTGTCTTGCAAGGCCCCTTCTGCAACCGGCAACACCCCCCACGCGGTGAGCCCGGCCAGCAGCAGCCGTGCCAGGGCCAACAGCGCCAGCAGTTGCAGCAGCAGCCTGCCCTGCAGGCTTTGGCACCAGGCGGTCAGGCGCTTCATTGCCGCTCGCCCAGGGCCTCGTCGGCCAGGAAGTAGCCCACACCGCGCAGCGTGATGAGGCTGGTGCCCGTGCCTGCCAGGCGTTTGCGCAGCCGGTGCACCAGTACGTCGATGGCGTCTGGGCCCACCGCTTCGTTGCCAAACACGGTGTCTATCAGGTGTTCGCGGGCCACTGCCTGGTGGTTGCGTTCCATCAGCGCCTTGAGCAGCGCCAGCTCGCGCGCGGGCAGCTCCATGGGCACCGGGCCGCGGTACACCAGCCCGCTGGCGCGGTCCACCCGCAGCAGGCCGCAGCGGATTTCCTCAATGCCCAGGCTGCGCCGCACCAGCGCCTTCAGGCGGGCCGTCAGTTCGTCAACGTCAAAGGGTTTGGTCAGGTAGTCGTCGGCACCGGTGTTCAGGCCCAGCACCCGCTCCTCCACGGCACCGCGCGCCGTCATGATCAGCACCGGCACCGCCGAGCCGCTGCCGCGCAGGTGCTCCAGCACCTCCAGCCCGTCCATGCCCGGCAGGCTCAGGTCCAGCAGTACCGCGTCGAACCGGGCGCGGCGCAGCATGGACAGGGCATCCTCGCCATCTGCGCAGCAGGTCACCTCGAAGCCCTGGGTGCTCAGCACCCGGCTCAAGGCGTGGACCAGGTCCAGATCGTCTTCGACCAGCAGCAGTTTCATGTTGCCGATCATGGCAGTTCAACCCCAGCCGCGCGATAGAGGAAACCTTGGGAAAGCTTGAAAGCTGGGTGAAATGTTCAGGGTTCCGGGCAACGGCTTGCAGAACGTCTGCCGTTAACTTGAGGTTCACAAGACTTTACCTGCAGACGACTAGGCAGGACTCGCCCCGCTCACCTAAGCTAGGCACATCGTCCCATTGTTGCTAGGCCGAGCACCATGCAAATCCGTGACCTTGCTTTGTCCCTGGTGGCGCTTCTCTTGTCAGCAGCCCATGCACAGCCGGTTGATGGCGCCAGTGCGGTTTGGCGTGCCAGCTCACGCCTGGGCTACGGCCCGACGCCCGAGATCGAGGCAGCCATGGCGCGCGCTGGTGGGCCACAGGCGTGGACCTTGCAAGAGATTGACGCGGCTTATGCCGCCAGCCACACGCCCGCACGTTTGCCCGCGCAGTTCAAGCACCTGAACCTGCCGCTGCCCGAAGTGTTTCAAAGCGCGGCCGATGATCGCCAGTCGCGCCGCACGGCACGGGACGAGGCCGCCGCTGCCAACGGCAACGCCGATGAGGGAAAAAGACCATCGTTCATCCGTGACGTTGCGCACGAGGCGGCCGCCTGGCGCCTGGTGGCCTGCAGCTCGCCGCAGCTGGAAAACCCGCTGTTGGCCCGCATGACCGAGTTCTGGTTCAACCACCTCAACGTGTCTGCCAGCAAGGGGCCCGTGCGGCCTTTCGTCGGCCATTACGAATTGCAGGCCATACGCGCCCACGCCTTGGGCCGCTTTGAAGACCTGCTGCTGGCCAGCGCCAAGCACCCCGCCATGCTGTTCTACCTGGACCAGGCGCGCAGCGTGGCCGACGGCACCCCGGGCGGCCCCAATGGCGGCAAGCGCGGGCTGAACGAAAACTACGCGCGCGAGTTGATGGAGCTGCACACCCTGGGCGTCAACGGCGGCTATTCCCAGGCCGACGTGCGCGAGTTGGCCCGCATTCTGACCGGCTGGACCGAAGGCCCCAAGCAACCCACGGGGTTCCGGTTTGCCAAACGCGCGCATGACGGTGGCGACAAGCGCTTGCTGGGCCACACCTTCCGTGACCGCGGCGAGGCCGAAGGCGAGGACGCCATACGCCTGCTGGCCCGCCACCCAGCCACCGCGCGCCGCATTGCCACCAGGCTGGCAACGTTCTTCGTCTCCGATCAACCCAGCGCCGCGCTGATCGACCGCGTTGCCGCCAGCTTCAGCGCGTCGCAGGGCGACGTCCGCGCCACGCTGCGCACACTGTTCCAGTCGCCCGAGTTCTGGCAGTCCGGCCAAACGCTGTTCAAGACCCCGATCGACTTTGCCTGCTCTGCCATGGCCGCCCTGGGCGGTGTGCAGGATGCGGACGACGTCAAACGGTCGCTGGGCTTCCTGGCCAACGCCGGTCAACCCATCCACGGCTGGCAAACCCCCGACGGCTACAAGACCGACGCCGCCACCTGGCTGTCGCCCGAAGCCCTGACCCGGCGCGCAGACTTCGCCGTGTCGCTGGGCCGCCAGGCCTCACCACCCGCGTTCCTGCGTGCCTACATCGGCCCCGAGACGATGGAACGCATCGAGCGCGAACCCCGTGCCCTGCAGGCGGGCCTGATGCTGGCCAGCCCGGACTTCATGAGGAAATGAACATGCGCACCGCCGACCTTGCCGCACTGCGGCGCCGACACTGGCTGCACCTGATGGGAGCCGCCGCAGGGGCCACGCTGTTGTCACCCGGCGTCTGGGCACAGGCCGCGCCTTCGCTGCGCGATGGGCGGTTGGTGGTGGTGTTTCTGCGTGGCGCCTATGACGGCCTGTCTGCCACCGTGCCCTACGCCGATGCCGATTACGCCCGCATCCGCCCGAGCATAGCCGTCCCCGCGCCCGACGGCAGCGCGCAAACCGCGCTCAGGCTTGACGACCGTTTTGCATTGCACCCGGCGCTGGCACCTTTGCTGCCGTTGTGGCGGCAGGGCGTATTGGCCTTTATTCCGTGTGCCGGTTCGCCCGACCCCACGCGTTCGCACTTTGACGCCCAAACCCATTGGGAGTTTGGCCAGCCAGGGCGCACCAATGCGCCGCGCGGCTGGCTCAATGCCCTGGCGTCCATCGACGCGGGTTCGGCCCGGCAAACGGCCGCCATTGGCGTTGGCGAGGCCAACCCCAAAATCCTGTCTGGCCCGGCTGCGGTGCGCTTGATACCCAACGGCCGGGCTGCCACGCGCGCCGGCGTGCTGGACAACCCGCGCGCACGCCAGGCGCTGCTGGACCTTTACCAAGGGCAGGACGACATTTCGCGCGCGTTCCGGCAGGGCTCCGACAGCCGCATGATGAGCGCGCAAGAGCTGTCGCGCGAATCCGCCGCAGCCGACAACGGCGCCGCACCTGCAGCCGGTTTGTTGCTGGATGCCAAACACCTGGGCACACTGATGCGCGCCGACCCCAGCCTGCGGCTGGGGTTCCTGTCGGCGGGCGGGTGGGACACCCACGCCAACCAGGGCGGCGTCACGGGTGCGTTGGCGCGCAACCTTGGCAACCTGGCCAGCGCACTGGTGCAGCTGCGCACGGACTTTTCGCAGCCCGGCGACGTGGTGGCCGTTGTCAGCGAATTCGGGCGCACCAGCGCCGAAAACGGCACACGCGGCACCGACCACGGGCACGGCAACACACTCTGGTTGATGGGCGAACACGTGCAAGGCGGGCGCTGGCATGGCGAATGGCACGGCCTGTCAAGCGGCAACCTGCACGAAGGCCGCGACCTGCCCGTGCACCATGACTTCCGCAGCGTCTTCGCCCAGGTCTTGCGCAGGCAATTCCACCTGGCTGACGAGCGCCTGCAAGACATTTTCCCGGGCGCGTCGTTCGACGCACGGCTGAGCGGCCTGCTCCGCGGGTAAAGGCAAAGCACGCCGTTGCCTACAATCGCCCGATGAACGAACGCCCTACCCTCATCGCCACCCACAACGGTACTTTTCATGCAGACGACGTGTTCGGCGTGGGGGTGCTGATGGGCGCTTTTCCCAGCCACGAACTGCTGCGCACCCGCCAACAGGCAGCCATTGACGCGGCCGACTTTGCGGTGGACGTGGGCGGTGAATGGGTGCCCGAGCGGGGCCGCTTTGACCACCACCAGCGCGGCTTTGACGGCGCCCGCCCCGCCCAGACGGTGAACGGGCTGGAGCAACCTGGCGTGGGCTACGCCAGTGCCGGGCTGGTTTGGGCAGCGCACGGTGCGGCCTATGCGCGTGCGCTGGCCCAGGCCCGTGGTTTTGCGCTGGACGAAGACGCCATCGCCAGCATCGTCCATTCCATTGACCATTCACTGGTGCAGTACCTGGACATGGTGGACACCGGCCAGGGAGAGGTGGCACCGGGCATCTTCGGGTTGTCTTCGCTCATTGCGCAGCTCAACACCAACTGGCTGGAGGAGCGGGGGTTGGGCGTGCAGGCCAAGGCGCAGTTGCAAGACGCGCGCTTTGTGGAGGCCGTGGCCATCACCCGCAAGTTTCTGGACCAGGCCATCGTCAAGAAGATCGGGCAGATTCTGGCCGTGGACACTGTGCGCCAATCGCCCCGTTTGCTCAACGGCCGTGTGCTGCACCTGCAAGAAGGCGGCATGCCGTGGACGCGTGTGGTGGTGGATGACATGCCCGACGTTCGCCTGGTCATCTACCCCGATTCGGACGGCAGCCAGTTCCAGGTCAAGACCGTGCCTGTTGAAGTGGGTTCCTTCGATTCCCGCATGGACCTGCCCGCTGCCTGGGCGGGCCTGCGCGACGCAGAACTGGCCGCCGTGACCGGCGTGGCCGACAGCGTGTTCTGCCACCTGAACCTGTTCATTGCAGGGGCGCGCAGCTTTGAAGGGGCGGTGCGGCTGGCGGAGTTGGCGTTGAGCGGTTCGGAAGCGGTGTGAGATGAACTGAGAGCGGCCAGTGACCAGCGAGACAAGGTGAGCTGCCGGGTCGCAGTCTCACCTACCGTGCTCACGTGCCGGAGGGACGATAGCCGGGCTTGAAAAGCTACTGTTTGCACTGTTTTGTTCTCGTTCGGAAAACATATTGCATTCGTATGCAAAATGTATAGAATCGGGTCCAGCGTGGTCAGCGCGTGGCGTGCCTGATCGATCTGATCCTCATATACAGAAGGGTAAAACGTGAACGATGCATCACTGCTGCAGGACAAGCGGCGTGTCTGGTCTGCATTGCATACGGTTGCAGAGTCAACACCGCAAACTGTATCGTCTGCACTGGCGGGCATTTACCATCCCGATGCCGAGTGGAGAGGCTCCCACCCTTGGAATGAAATGCGGGGCGTAGATGCTATTGCGCAGCGTGTGTGGCAGCCATTGCTGCAGGCTTTCCCGGACCTGGAACGCCGGGACGATCTGTTGATCGGCGGTGT
>CBKZAG010000014.1:0-29408 GCA_966692625.1 uncultured Comamonadaceae bacterium | reverse complement strand
TTGTTGACGCCCACGATCACGTCCTTGCCCGAGTCGATGCGCGCCTGCTTCTCGGCGGCGGCGGCTTCGATCTTCAGCTTGGCCCAGCCGCTGTCCACGGCCTTGGTCATGCCGCCCATGGCGTCCACTTCCTCGATGATCTTCCAGGCTTCGTCGGCCATCTGCTGGGTCAGCGACTCCATCATGTAGCTGCCCGCCCAGGGGTCCACCACGTTGGTGATGTGCGTTTCTTCCTGGATGATGAGCTGCGTGTTGCGCGCAATGCGGGCGCTGAACTCGGTGGGCAGCGCAATGGCTTCGTCAAAGCTGTTGGTGTGCAGGCTCTGCGTGCCGCCGAACACGGCCGCCATGGCCTCGATGGTGGTGCGCACCACGTTGTTGTAGGGGTCCTGCTCCGTCAGGCTCCAGCCGCTGGTCTGGCTGTGCGTGCGCAGCATCAGGCTCTTGGGGTTCTTGGCGTTGAAGCCCTTCATGATGCGGCACCAAAGCAGGCGGGCCGCACGCATCTTGGCAATTTCCAGGTAGAAGTTCATGCCCACCGCCCAGAAGAAGCTCAGGCGCCCGGCAAAGTCGTCCACGTCCATGCCTTTGGCAATGGCCGTCTTCACGTATTCCTTGCCGTCCGCCAAGGTGAAGGCCATTTCCAGCGCCTGGTTGGCGCCCGCTTCCTGCATGTGGTAGCCGCTGATGCTGATGGAATTGAACTTCGGCATGTTCTTCGAGGTGTACTCGATGATGTCGCCGATGATCCGCATGGAAGGCTGGGGCGGGTAGATGTAGGTGTTGCGGACCATGAACTCCTTGAGGATGTCGTTCTGGATGGTGCCGCTGAGCTGATCCTGGCCCACGCCCTGCTCTTCAGCCGCCACCACATAGCCTGCCAGCACGGGCAGCACGGCGCCGTTCATGGTCATGGACACGCTCACCTTGTCCAGCGGAATGCCGTCGAACAGGATCTTCATGTCCTCCACGCTGTCGATGGCCACGCCCGCCTTGCCCACGTCACCAAAGACGCGGGGGTGATCGCTGTCGTAACCCCGGTGGGTGGCCAGGTCGAACGCCACAGACACGCCCTGCCCGCCTGCCGCCAGCGCCTTACGGTAGAAGGCGTTGGATTCCTCCGCCGTGGAAAAACCGGCGTACTGGCGGATGGTCCAGGGCCGCACAGCGTACATGGTGGCCTGGGGACCACGGATGAAGGGCTCGAAGCCGGGCAGCGTGTTGGTGTACGGCAGGCCCTGCACATCTTGCGCGGTGTACAGCGGCTTGACGGCGATGCCATCTGGCGTCACCCAGTCGAGGCTGCCAAGCGTCTCATCAGGACGGCCTTTGAGGGACTTGGCGGCAGCCTTTTCCCAGTCGGACAGTGTGGCGGGCTTGAACTCGGACGTCATGTGAGGCACCTGTGCTTGTGATCTTGGACGGAGCGCATTCTACATCATTCATAATTATTGATGCAGAATTCAAAGTAAAGTACCATTACACTCCGAGCCGACCTTACACCGCCATGTCCGCTATATCCCTCACCCCTCGCGCCCTGTACGAAGAAGTTGCCGAACTGCTGCGGCAGCGCATCTTCAACCGCGAGCTGGCGCCGGGCAGCTGGATAGACGAGCTCAAGATCGCTGAGGAATTCGGCATCAGCCGCACGCCCCTGCGCGAAGCTCTGAAAGTGCTGGCCGCCGAAGGCCTGGTGACCATGAAGGTGCGCCGCGGCGCCTACGTCACCGAAGTATCTGAACAAGATTTGCGCGAGGTTTACGAGCTGTTGTCCCTGCTCGAATCGGACGCGGCAGGCGCCGTGTGCCAGCGCGCCACCGGGGCGGAACTGGCCGAACTGCAGGCACTGCACCAGGAACTGGAACAGGCCGCCGACCCGAAAACGGGCTCACGCGAACGCTTCTTTGCTCTGAACGAAGCCTTCCACCTGCGCCTGCTGGAACTGGCGGGCAACCGCTGGCGCAAGCAGATGGTGGCCGATCTGCGCAAAGTGATGAAGCTCAACCGCCACAGCTCGCTGTTCAAGTCAGGGCGCATTGAGGAATCGCTCAAGGAGCACAGAGCCATTCTGGCTTCCATCTTGCAGCGAGACGCCGAGCAAGCCGTCCAACGCGTGAAAACCCACTTTGCCAACGGCCTGCAGGCAGCAGCCTGAACCCGTATTTTCCCTCTGTGACCCAACGGTAACCCGTGCCTACAATGGGCCGCCCCACGAAGGGGGCTTTGCCCATGACGAGTTACACAGCCCCACCAACGGTCGGCAACAACCACAAAGCCGCCCAGCAAACCTTGCTGGAATACCAGGCCATACTAGAAAACGCGTCGGTAGGCATCATCTTCACCCGCGGTCAACGGGTGCAGCATTGCAACCCGCGCGCGTCCGCCATCTATGGCTGGCCTCACGGCGAGCTGGTGGGCGAGCACGGCTCGGTGTTTTATCTGTCCCCCGAAGACTACGCAAACATTGGCCGTATCGCCTACCCTCTGCTCTCTGCCGGGCAGTTGCTGGACCACGAAATGCCCATGCGCCGCAAGGATGGCAGCACCGTCTTTTGCCACATGCGAGCCAAGGCCATCAACCCCGAGAAGACATCCGAAGGGACGATCTGGATCATTGAGGACGTGGGAGAAAGGCGGCGCGCCGAGGCCGAGTTGCAGGACCTGCTGCTGAAACAACACGCGATCCTGGAAAACGCATCTGTGGGCATTCTCTTCACACAGGACGGCGTCATCATTCACTGCAACCCGCGCATGGAGGCGATCTACGGCTGGCCGCACGGTTCGCTGGTCGGACGCAAGAGCGACGTGTTTTTCTGCGACACACAAGACTACGAAACCTTCGGCCGGACCGTTGCCCCCACGCTGATGACTGGCGGGCTGGTGGACGTCGAATGGCGCAACGTGCGCAAAGATGGATCATTGATCTGGAGCCGTCATCTTGCCAAGGCATTGACTGGCCAGGACGGCGCGCGCAGCACCATCTGGATCAGCGAAGACATCACCGAACGCAAGAAGATCGAACAGGACCTGGCCGCCGCAAACAGGGACCTGGAACAGCGCGTGCACGAACGAACCGCTGAGTTGGAAAAAGCCCACCAGCAGCTGGACGCCATGATCCAGAGTTCACCCATGGCCATCTACACCCGTGACCGGCGTGGTGCAGTGACCAGTTGGAACCCGGCGGCAGAACGGATTTTTGGCTGGTCGGCACAGGAGATCATTGGCCAGCGCATGCCCGCCATAGGCCCGGACAAGGAACAGGAGTTCGCAGACTTGCTGCGCCGGGTGCTGTCTGGCGAAACACTCATGCAGATGGAGCTGACTCGCCCGCGGCGTGACGGCAAGCCCATCCACTTGAGCATGACCTTCTCCCCCATGCGCGATGCACAAGGCGCCATCGCCGGCTACCTCACAATAGCAGCCGACGTCACCGAACGCAAAGAAGCTGAAAAACAAGTTCAGTTCCTGGCCTACCACGACGCGCTCACCGGCCTGCCCAACCGCCTGCTGCTGCAGGACCGGCTGGACCAGGCCATGGCCCATGCAGAACGCACTGGCACCCACGTGGCGCTGATGTTCCTGGATCTGGACAACTTCAAGCAGATCAACGACACGCTGGGGCACGCCTGTGGCGACCTGCTGCTCAAGGAAGTCACTGCGCGTCTTCAGGAATGCGTGCGTGACACCGACACCATCAGCAGGCAGGGGGGTGACGAATTCGTGGTCGTGCTGCGCGACCTGCCTGACAGCCAGACCGCCGTGCCTGTGCTTGACAAGATCATGGTGCAGATGCAAAAGCCAGTGCGCATAGAGGGGAGCGAACTCACCACCTCCGTGTCGATTGGCGTGGCGCTCTTCCCAGACGATGGCAGGACGTTTGACACCCTGCTGAAGAAAGCCGACATGGCGATGTACCGCGCCAAGGAAGTCGGCCGCAACAACTACCATTTCTTCAACGAGGAAATGAGCACCCAAGCCAGCGAGCACCTGGCCTTGCGCAGCGGCCTTCGCCGCGCCCTGAGCAACGGTGAACTGGAACTGCACTACCAACCGCAAGTGCAGTTGGGCACCGGTCGCGTCATAGGCGCCGAAGCCCTGTTGCGCTGGAACGCGCCGGGTGAAGGCATGATCATGCCAAGCCGGTTCATTCCCATTGCCGAAGAAAGCGGGTTGATCGTGCCCATTGGCGAGTGGGTCATCATGGAGGCCTGCCGCCAGGCCAGTGCGTGGCGCACCGCCGGGTTGCCCGACATCTGCGTGGCCATCAACCTGTCGGCGGTGCAGTTCCGCCGTGGCAATGTGGAGCAGACGGTGCTGCGTGCGCTGGAAGCCACGGGCCTTCCGCCGGACTGCCTGGAGCTGGAACTGACCGAATCCATCATGCTGCAGAACGTGGAGCAGGTGCTGGCCACGGTGCGCCGCCTCAAACTGCTGGGGGTCAAGCTATCCATAGACGACTTTGGCACGGGATATTCCAGCCTCTCCTACCTCAAGCGCTTCGAGGTTGACAAGCTCAAGATAGACCAGTCCTTCATCCGCGATCTGGCCAACGACCCCGACGATGCCGCCATCGTACGCGCAGTGATCCAGATGGCGCACAGCCTCAACCTCAAGACCATTGCCGAGGGCGTGGAAACCGACGAGATCCGCCACATACTGCGCGTGTTCCAGTGCGACGAGGCACAAGGCTACCTGTTCGCCCGGCCCATGCCCGCAGCAGAGTTGACGCGCTTTCTGACCAGCCAGCGCGACGACTGAGCGCGCTATCGTTCAGCTTTGCGCCAGCGCCGCCCGCGCCATGGCCCATACCTCGCGGGGCGGCAGGGGTTTGAGCTTGTGGTTGCTCCAGACCTGACGCCAGTGGCGGGCACCGCGTTGGCCGTGGTACAGCCCCAGCATGTGGCGCGCGATGGCGTACCAGGGCGTCCCGTCCTCGACGGCTTCGCGCTCCATGTAGGCCACCATGGCTTCCTCCACTTCTTCCCGGGTCACGGTGGTTGGGGCGTCGCCATAGAACCGTTCGTCCCAGGTGCTGAGCAGCCAGGGGTTGTGGTAGGCCTCGCGGCCCAGCATCACACCATCCACGTGCCGCAGGTGCACGGCAACATCGTCGTTGGTCTTGACGCCACCGTTGACCGCGATGATGAGTTGGGGAAAGTCGTGCTTGAGCCGGTAGGCCAGTTCGTAGCGCAGCGGCGGCACTTCGCGGTTTTCCTTGGGGCTCAGGCCCTGCAGCCAGGCGTTGCGCGCATGCACGATGAAAACCTCGCAACCCGCTTCGCTGACCTTGCCGACGAAGTCGCGCACAAAGTCGTAGCTTTCCACCTTGTCGATGCCGATGCGGTGCTTGACCGTCACGGGCAGATCGACCGCGTCGCGCATGGCCTTCACGCCGTCTGCCACCAGGGCGGGTTCGGCCATCAGGCAGGCACCAAAGGCGCCGCGTTGCACCCGTTCGCTGGGGCAACCGCAGTTGAGGTTGATTTCGTCGTAACCCCACTCCTTGCCCAGTTTGGCGGAAAACGCCAGGTCGGCCGGATCGCTGCCACCCAGTTGCAGCGCCACCGGGTGTTCGCTGGTATCCATGCGCAGGTGGCGCCGCACGCTGCCGTGCGTGAGCGCGCCGGTGGTCACCATCTCGGTATACAGGCGGGTGTGGCGGGTAAGCAGGCGGTGGAAGTACCGGCAGTGCTTGTCGGTCCAGTCGAGCATCGGCGCGACACTCAGACGCCAAAGGTGCCGCGCATCGACAGCGCCAGAAACGGGGGCAGAAACAGTCATGGGGCGCGATTATCCCAGCCCCATGAAAAAACCCGCCGAAGCGGGTTTGGTGGTAGAGGTGCCGCAGGGGCCATCAGCCCATGTGCAGGCCACCGTTGCAGGAGAAGTCGGCGCCGGTGGTGAAGCCGGAATCGTCCCCCGCCAGCCAGGCGACGATGGAGCCGATTTCCTCGGGCGTGCCCAGGCGTTTGACCGGGATGGTGGCCACGATCTTTTCCAGCACGTCTGGACGGATGGCGCGCACCATTTCGGTGCCAATATAACCCGGGCTGACGGTATTCACGGTCACGCCCTTGGCAGCCAGCTCCTGGGCCAGGGCCATGGTGAAGCCGTGCATGCCAGCCTTGGCTGCGGAGTAGTTGGTCTGACCTGCCTGCCCTTTCTCGCCGTTGACCGACGAGATCTGGATGATGCGACCCCAGCCACGCTCCACCATGTCAGGCACCACCTGCTTGGTCACGTTGAACATGGACGTCAGGTTGGTGTTGATGACCGCGTTCCAGTCGTCCAGTGTCATTTTCAGGAACATGCGGTCACGCGTGATGCCCGCGTTGTTCACCAGCACGTCGATGGGGCCGTGCTCTTCCCTGGCCTTGGTGAAGGCGGCGACGGTGGAGTCCCAGTCGGCCACGTTGCCCACTGACGCGTAGAAGCTGAAGCCCAGGGCCTTCTGCTCGTCCAGCCACTTTTCGAAGTCGCGCGTGGGGCCGCAGCCCGCAATGACCTTGTACCCGCCCTTGGCCAGGCGCTGGCAGATGGCGGTACCGATGCCACCCATGCCTCCGGTGACGTATGCGACTTTCTGGCTCATGGAATGCTCCTCTGTGTGTTGAGTAAAAGGGATGGTGTTGTTTCAGCGTTCGACGGTGAGCGACACGCCCATGCCGCCGCCAATGCACAGGGCGGCCAGGCCTTTCTTGGCGTCGCGGCGCTGCATTTCGTGCAGCAGCGTGACCAGGATGCGGCAGCCGGAAGCGCCGATGGGGTGCCCGATGGCAATGGCGCCACCGTTCACGTTGACGCGGGCCGGGTCGATGTCGAGCGCCTTGTTGACGGCGCAGGCCTGGGCCGCGAAAGCCTCGTTCAGCTCGAACAGGTCGACGTCAGACGCCTTCCAGCCTGCGCGGGCCAGCGCCTTTTGCGATGCAGGCACGGGGCCCATACCCATGGTGGCCGGGTCCAGGCCGCTGGTGCCGAAGCTGGCAATGCGCGCCAGGGGCTTGAGGCCCAGGGCCGCTGCCTTGCTGGCCTTCATCACCATCACGGCAGCCGCGCCGTCGTTGATGCCGGAGGCGTTGCCTGCCGTCACGCTGCCTGCCTTGTCGAAAGCCGGGCGCAGACCGGCCAACGCATCGGCGTTGGTCTTCTTGTTGATGAACTCGTCGGTGTCGAAGATCACCGGGTCACCCTTGCGCTGGGGAATGCTCACCGGAACGATCTCGTCCTTGAACTTGCCCGCCTCTTGCGCAGCGGAGGCCTTCTGCTGGCTGCCCAGGGCCAGGGCATCCTGCATTTCGCGGGTGATGCCGTGGGCCTTGGCCACGTTCTCGGCGGTGATGCCCATGTGGTACTGGTTGTAGACGTCCCACAGGCCGTCGACGATCATGGTGTCAACCATTTTCCAGTCGCCCATGCGCTGACCGTCGCGCGAACCGTTGAGCACGTGCGGGCTGGCGCTCATGTTCTCTTGACCACCTGCAATGACGATCTCGCTGTCGCCCCAGGCCACGGCCTGGGCGGCCAGCATCACGGCCTTGAGGCCGGAACCGCACACGGCGTTGATGGTGAGCGCCGGGGTTTCCTTGGCAATGCCTGCCTTCATCATGGCCTGGCGCGCCGGGTTCTGGCCAGCGCCAGCCGCCAGCACCTGACCCATGATGACCTCACCGATCTGGTCGGCGCCCACGCCGGTGCGCTCCAGCAGGGCCTTGATGACGATGCTGCCCAGCTCGGTGGCGGGGATCTTGGCGAGCGAGCCGCCGAATTTGCCTACGGCCGTGCGCGCTGCGCCGACGATGACGATGTCTTCCATGTGTCTACTCCTCTTGGGGGTTGTCGAAGAATGTTCAGTGAGAGTTCCGGCGCACTTCAGGCCTTGGCCTTGACGTAACGGCCCGGAGCGGGTTCGATGGGTTTGTGCTTGCGGTTGCCATACGCCTTGGGTGCAGCAATTTGCTTGCCAGCCTGGCCCTTGAGCCAGCCGGACCAGTCTGTCCACCAGCTGCCGGGGTGTTCGGTGGCCGTGGCCAGCCAGTCGTCGAACTGGGCCGGGAAGCGGTTGGGCCCGATCCAGTGGCTGCGCTTGCCTTTGCTGGCGGGGTTGATGACCCCGGCAATGTGACCCGACGCCCCCATGACGAAACGTTTGGGGCCGGACAAGTGCTGCGTGCTGGCGTACGCACCGCCAATGGGCACGATGTGGTCTTCACGCGAGCCGTAGATGTAGACCGGGATGTCGATCTTGCCCAGGTCGATCTTCTCGCCGCAAACCGTGGCCGCACCGGGCTTGCACAGCCGGTTTTCCAGATAGGTGTTGCGCAGGTACCAGGCGTAGTACGGCCCGGGCAGGTTGGTGCTGTCGCTGTTCCAGTACAACAGGTCGAAAGGCGGCGGGGACTCGCCCTTCAGGTAGTTGCCCACCACGTAGTTCCACACCAGGTCGTTCGGGCGCAGGAAGCTGAAGGTGGTGGCCAGGTCGCGGCCCGGCAGCAGCCCGCCATTGGCGAACTGCATCTCACGGAACTTCACGAAGGCCTCGTCGATGAAGACGTCGAGCACGCCCGTGTCGGAAAAGTCGAGGAAGGTGGTGAGGAAGGTGGCGCTGTGGACCGGCTTTTCGTCACGCGCCGCCAGCACGCCCAGTGCCGTGCCCAGCATGGTGCCGCCCACGCAGAAGCCCAGGGCGTTGATGGTCTCGGCGCCGGTGATCTCCTGCACCAGGCCAATCGCCTTGATGACGGCGTCTTCGATGTAGTTGTCCCAAGTCTTCTGGGCGCAGGACGCATCGGGGTTGCGCCAGCTCACCACGAAGGTGCGGTGCCCCTGCTCCACCGCGTAGCGGATCAGCGAGTTGTCGGGCTGCAGGTCGAGGATGTAGAACTTGTTGATGCAAGGCGGCACCAGCAGGAACGGACGCTCGTACACCTTGGCAGTGAGCGGCTTGTATTCCAGCAGCTGGAAGAGTTCGTTTTCGAACACCACCTGGCCTTGGCTGGTGGCCACGTTGCGGCCCACCTCAAAGGCGTTCTGGTCCGTCATGGACACCTGCCCCTGCTTCATGTCGTTGAGCAGGTTCTGGATGCCCTTGGAGATGCTTTCGCCCTGCGTTTCCAGCGCCTTTTTCTGCGCTTCTGCGTTGAAGGCCATGAAGTTGCTGGGTGCGCTGGCGTCTATCCACTGCTGCACCGCAAAGCTGACGCGGGCCTTGGTCTTGGCGTCGGCATCCACCGCCTCGGCCATGGCCATGAGGGTGCGCGCGTTGAGCAGGTAGGCCGCCGCAGAGAAGGCGGCCATGGGGTTGTTGTTCCAGGCTTCCGACGCAAAGCGGCGGTCCTTGGGCGGCTTGACCTGCAGCCCCTGGTTCCACAACTCGGCCAGGTCCTTCATGTAGGTCTGCTGGATCTCGACCCACTTTTCGGGGTCGAACTTCACGGGCTGACCGGTGATCTTGCCGAACAGCTCTGAGAGGTTGGCGCCGCTGGGCATGGCAAAACTGGGGGTGGGCGTACCGGACGCCTGCGCGGACTGCAGCATCTGCGTCCATTGCTGCATGGCCGACTGCTGGAACTGCTGGGCGGACTGCAGCCAGGGATTGTCAGAGGTCATGTTTGTCTCCGAAAAGTTCATGCGGGCAACCGGCAAGGGGCCCACAATATGGGTGTCTGGTTGTCAGTTTGGGGCCCTTGCATGGCGGCCGGCTGACGAGACCAACATTTCTCTCACACATGACCGAACGTTAACACATGTATCTCGTGGTTTTGGGCTGGGTTTACGTGGCTGTGCTGATGGCCCTTGCAGAAGCCTTCAGCGCCAACGGCACCATCCTGGGTGCCATTGTGACGCTGATTCTTTACGGTTTCGTGCCAGTCTCGCTGATTCTTTATTTCATCAGCCGCAAGCAGCGCAAGTACGATGCCGCGAAGGCGGCTGAGACGGCAGCTTCAGACTCGCCAGATGCAGGCGGCCATGCGCCCGGTGCTGCCGAGGCGGGCAGCGTCGCGCCGGTGCGAGAAGAAAAGTGACGGGTTGCTCACGGTGCACCACCGCTCGGAACCATCGTTTCCATAGATGGCCGTGATGCCCAGGCGGGCCAGCCTGTCTCGCGCAAGGGCTGGCAGGTTGCACAGGTACTTCGGCCCAGCGCTGCTGCCTTGGGCCTGGAAGTGGCGCGCGGCAGCGGCGTCGTGCTCAACGAAGGCTGAGCGCACGTCTTCACCCACCTCGAATGCTGTTGGGCCGATGCAAGGCCCGAGCCACACCTGCACATGCTCACGCTGAGCTGGTGACTTCGCGCCAGGCCAGTCGCGACACAGCGATTCGATGACACCGATGCCGCCCCGGCCCACCAGGCCACGCCACCCGGCGTGAACGGCTGCCACGCTGGTACCTTCCGCACTGCTGAAGAGCAGCGGAAGGCAGTCAGCCACCATCACGGTACAGGCTACGCCGGGTTCGCTCGTCCAGCAGGCATCGGCCACGCTCTGGTCGGCTGCGTCAACGGTCACAGGCAACACATCGCAGCCATGCACCTGTTGCAAAAACACAGGCCGAGCATGCAAACGCTCGGCCAGGCGCCTGCGGTTTTCAGCAACGGCGTCGGGCGCATCGCCCACGTGGTCACCCAGGTTCCAGCTGCTGAATGGCGGTGCCGACACACCGCCGTTGCGGGTGGTAAACGCGGCGCGCACGCCTGCCGGCCAATGCGTGCCGGCAACCATCAAGTCCTGCACGCGATCAGGCCTCGAAGTCAGGGCAGTTGCGCGGATGCGCCTTCTGGAAGGCGTCGAGCTTCATGCAAGCGTCGAAGACGGCCATGGTCAACGGCAGGCCTTCGTACTTCAAGCCAAAGCGCTGGCCATTGATGACCTGCGGCACCAGGCAGCAGTCGGCCAGGGTGGGTGTGCTGCCATAGGAGTACACCGAGGGCAGCAGACCTGCGGCGGCGCGCTCTTTCTGGAGGTCCTGCAGGCGGCGCTCGTAGGACTGCAGCCCTTCCAGCACCCAGTGGTTGTACCAGTCGGCACGCTGCTGTTCGCTCAGGCCCAGTGTGCCCCCCAGGTATTTGAGGATACGCAGGTTGTTGATGGGATGGATCTCGCAGGCCACGGTCTGTGCCAGCGCACGAACACGGGCACGCCCCAGCGCATCGGCGGGCAGCAGCGCAGGCTCTGGGTGGGTCTCGTCCAGGTATTCGATGATGGCCATGGACTGGCTCAGCATCGCCTGCTCGGGGTCGCCCTGCAGGTCGAGCACGGGCACCAATGTATCTGGGCTGACGGCACGGTAGGCGTCCTGCCGGTGTTCGCCCTTGGCCAGATGCACCGACACGTACTCGTAAGGCAAACCCTTGAGGTTGAGTGCGATGCGCACGCGGAAGGACGTGCCCGAACGGAAGTAGTTGTAGAGCTTCATGGTCGAAAGTTTAAGGCCCGCAGACAACATGCAGGCGGCACGCGGATACCCCGCTCAACGCCCCACGACGAGCCGTATGGCGGGCAGCACCTGTTCGGCCTCCGCGCGGCGCTCCAGGGCCATGCGCATGTTCATCTGCGCTACTTCGGTGTGCTCCACCGCCAGGGCCTGCGCGCGCGCGCCCTGCCCTGCGCGTAGCGCGTCAAAAAGCATGTGGTGCTGGCGGTGTGCGTAGAGCATCCAGTCACGGTCCAGCGCCAGGGTGCCTTGCATGGGCAGCATGGCAGACGCGGGCGCGAAGGGCAGCTTGTCGTTCATGGCCACGGCCCTCTGCAGCGCGCGGTTGCCGCTGGCTTCCAAGATGAGAGCGTGGAAGCGGTCGTTCATGTCTGCGTAGGCCGCGTAGCTTTCCAACGTGAGCGGGTTGGCCGCCAGCACCTGGTCGCCTTCGTCCAGGCAGGCCTGCAGTTGGGCCTGCAACTGGCGCGGTACGCCGTGCTCTGCTACCAGGCGCGCAGCCATGCCTTCCAGGTGGCCGCGCACGGCAATGGCGTCGCTCACTTCCTGGGCGGTGTACTGCCGTACCAGGTAGCCGCCAGTGTCGTTGGACTCGACCAGCCCTTCCTGCTCCAGCGTGGCCAGCGCGGCGCGCACGGGGGTACGCGAGGCACCCAGTTGTTCAGCCAGTTGTTGCTCGGCCAAGCGCTGGCCGGGCGCGAAATCGCCCCGCAGGATGCGGTCGCGCAGTTGCATCAAAACGGTTTCTTGCACGCTCATGCGGAGCACTGTACACTGGATTTTTGAAACGGTATACCGTTTCTTATTTTTGGTACACAACCCTATCTGGCAGGACGAGACATGAAGGCTGAACAGAACGAACTCATCACCCGCGTGGGCCCGGGAACCCCTGGCGGCCAACTGCTGCGGCACTACTGGCAGCCCGTGGCATTGGTTGACGAGTTCGACCCGGCGCTGGACCCGCGCATGGCAAAACGGCCCATGAAGGCAGTTCGCCTGCTGGGCCAGGACCTGGTGCTGTTCAAGGACGACCAGGGCCGCTGGGGCCTGCTGGACCGTGACTGCCCCCACCGTGGCGCCGACCTGGCCTTTGGCCGCCACGAAGGCGACGGCGTGCGCTGCCCCTTCCATGGGTGGAAGTTCAACGCCCACGGCCATTGCACCGAAACTCCGGCAGAGCCGGAAGACAGCACGCTGTGCCAGCGCGTGCGCCAGCGCAGCTACCCGGTGGTGGAGAAAAGCGGCGTCCTCTTCGCCTGGATGGGCCCGGAAGGTCAGGAGCCCGCACCCTTCCCGGCTTTCGACTGCTTCACCGCCCCCAACACCCACACATTCGCCTTCAAGGGCTGGCTGGACTGCAACTGGCTGCAGGCCTTGGAGGTGGGCATCGACCCCGCACACGCGTCTTACCTGCACCGCTACTTTCAGGACGAGTCGCTGGAGACCAGCTATGGCAAGCAGTTCCGCGGCGCTTCAGCCGGGTCTGACTGGCCCATGACCAAGGTTTTGCGCGAATACGGCCGCCCCGAGATCCACGTGAACCCCGCCGACCACGGCCTGCAGCTCATTGCTCTGCGCCACCTGAACGAGCAACTCACCCACGTGCGCGTGACCAACCAGGTATTCCCGCAGGCCTTTGTCATCCCCTTGTCGGCTGACATCACCATCACCCAATGGCACGTGCCCGTGGATGACACGCACTGCTACTGGTATGCCATCTTCACAGGGTTCCGCGAACCGTTGAACAAGGCGCAGATGCGCGAGCAGCGCCTGGCGCTCTACACCCTGCCCGACTACAAACCCCGCGTGGGCCGCCACAACGACTGGGGTTTCAACGCGGACGAACAACTCACCGAAACCTACACCGGCATGGGTCAGGACATCAACGTGCACGACCAGTGGGCGGTCGAGTCGCCCGGCCCCATCCAGGACCGTACACGCGAGCACCTGGGCACGTCCGACAAAGGCATCATGGCCTACCGCCGCTTGCTGATCAAGGCGATTGAAACGGTGCAGGCAGGCGGCACGCCGCCCATGGTTCTGGCGCCCGAGCAGGCCGCGGCCATGCAAGGCCCCTCCACCGTGGACAGCATTGCCCCAGCCGATGCATGGGACGCGCACTGGCGCAAGGTGGACGCCACCAAGCGCGACGGTGCGCCGTGGCGCCAAGCCAGCGAACCCGCCAATGCCTGAGCCCATGCGACACCCGAACACGAGCCCCACCATCGCCAGCAACAGCGGTCAGCGTTTCGTTGACCGCCACCGGCTCTGGAACGACACACAGCACGCCGCGTGCGGCGAGGTGGAGCGACGCATCCGCGAAGAAGGCCTGGAGTTGGTGCGCTTCGCCTGGGCCGACCTGCACGGTGTGCTGCGCGGCAAGACGCTGGTGGCCAGCGCAGCCATTTCTGCCCTGCACAACGGCGTGAACATGGTGGGCACGCTGCTGCTGAAGGACAGTTCCCACCGCACGGTATACCCCGTGTTCCAGAACAACGGCGAGGCACCGGAAGGTTTTGGCGGCGCGGCCGACGTGGTAATGGTGCCTGACCCCACCACCTTCAAGGTCCTGCCCTGGACAGAAAGCACCGGCTGGGTGCTGTGCCAAGCGCACTTCACGAACGGCCAACCCATAGAGCTGGACCCGCGCCACCAGGCCCGGCGCGCGCTGCAACACCTACAGGAACGAGGCATGGGCCTGCGTACCGGGCTGGAAGTGGAGTTCCACATCTACCGCCACGAAGGCGAACTGCCCCTGCCGCAAGACGCCAGCTGGCCCGGTGAGGCGCCCGCCGTTCGTTTGCTGCACCCCGGCTTCAACCACCTGACAGAGCAGTGGTTTGACATGGCGGAACCGGCGTTGCGCATTGTGCAGCGCACAGCGCAGGCGCTCGACTTGCCCTTGACCTCGCTGGAAATCGAGCTGGGCCCCAGCCAGGTAGAGGCCGTCTTTGGTCCCACAGACGCGCTCACCTCTGCCGACCATATGGTGCTGTTCCGATCTGCCGTGAAGCAGGCGCTGCACCGTGCGGGATACCACGCCACCTTCATGTGCCGCCCGCCGTTCCCGCAGGTCATCAGCAGTGGATGGCACCTGCACCAGTCACTGGTGGACTTGAACACCGGCACCAACCTGTTGATTCCCGAAGCGCCCCACCCCGACCCGATGGAAGCCGCCAGCCTGCTGTCAGCCACCGGCGTGCATTACCTGGGCGGCCTGCTGGCCCACGCCTGCGACATGGCGGCCTTCGCCAGCCCCACCGCCAACGGCTACGCTCGCTACCAGGGCAGCGTGATGGCACCGCAGCACGTGCTCTGGGGCCGAGACAACCGGGGCGCCATGCTGCGGGTCATCGGCCAAGGGCCTGGTGACGCCGCCACGCGCATTGAAAACCGCGCGGGCGAACCGCTGGCCAACCCCTACCTCTACCTCGCATCGCAAGTACATGCGGGCGTGCGCGGCCTGGACCAGCGCCTGCACCCCGGGCGCGCTGCTGACACCCCTTACGCCGAAGACCACGCCACACGCCTGCCCGCCAGCCTGGACGAAGCCCTGTCGGCCCTGTCCGGCGCTGAATGGCTGCGCGAGGACCTGGGTGATGCGATGGTCAACCACATGGTGCGCGTCAAGCGCGCCGAACTGGCGCGACTTGACCAAGCCCTGGCCGCCTGCGATGCCTCGGCACAGGCACAGGCGAGAATGGACTGGGACCGCCGCGAATACTTCTCTGTTTTCTGAACCAACATGCCCGACATCCGCATCCATTTCGTCCACGCCGACGGCCAAGCGACCGACATCACTGCGCCCACCGGCATCTCACTCATGCAAGCCGCCATCCAGGCCAACCTCAAAGGCATCGAGGGCGACTGCGGCGGTCTGCTCACCTGCGCCACCTGTCACGTGATGATCGACGCACCATGGACCACGCGCCTGCCCGACATGGTGGCCGACGAGGATTCCATGCTCGACTTCGCGGCCAGTGCGCGCGAGCCAGGCAGCCGCCTGAGCTGCCAGATTCCGCTCAAGGAAGAGCTGGACGGCATAGTGGTGCGCCTGCCCAAGAGCCAGTACTGAGAGGCTTTCCCGGCGCTTCAGGCCGGTGGCGGCTCGATACCGTCGGGCTGCACCAGCAGGCCAAGAAGCTCCCGCTGGCTGCCGATGCCTAGCTTGCGATAAACGCGTTTGAGGTAGGTGCGCGCGCTGGACAGTTCCAGGCCCAGCCGCTGGGCCAGCGCCTCCGTCTCCAGGCCTGCCAGCAAGGCGCGCAGCACGTCCAGCTCACGCTTGGTCAGGGCCGGGTAGCGCCGGTGCAGGCGGGCCAGCAGCCATTCGGCCAGATCGGCATCGAACAGCTGCCCCGCGTAGTGCAGGCGCACCGCGTGCATGACGAGCGGCGACAGGGCTTCCATCGTGCGCAGGGCAGTATCGTCCAGCGGACCGTGCTCCACGCCTCGGTAAAAGTTCACCGACAGCCAACGCCAGCCGTCGTACAGCGCCAAAATGGCCAACCGCTCGGCCACGCGCGGCCATTCGTAGCAGACCTCGCGGTATTCGGGGTGGGCAATGTCCTGCGGGCGCTGCCGGTGCAGCAGGATGTGAGGGCGCGCGGCACTGGCGCGGCGTGCCTTTTCCAGTTCCGCCTCCATGACGAGGCGGCTGCCGTCCAAGCGGTGAAAGCGCGTCACGTAGTCCTGCGCAATGCTGGGCAAGCGTGCAGTGCGTGAACGGTCACCCACGGCCACCAGGCGTGGCGGGGACTGGCCTTCGTAAGAGAAGATGGTGCACTGGGCCATGGGCACGTGCGCACCAACGATGCGCAGCAGGTCCTCGGCCACGGCGTGCCGGCCCGACAAGCCCAGCTTTTCCAGCAAGGCCGTGACCTGCCCCAGCGGCAGTTGCACGTGTGCGGCCGCCGGGGTGGCTGCAGGCAGGCGCCAGTAGTTTCCGCTCATGGGTTGCCGCTCATCACCTGCTGCCTGGCGCCAAGGTCATTGAACGCCGTCAAACGCCTGCCGCAAGGCGCGGGCGGCATCTTGATGCGCCCGCAACGCCTCAGGGATGGCTCGGCCCATCTTGATGAATTCGTGCGTCACACCCCGGTAAATCTCAATATCCACCGGCACGCCAGCCATGCGCAGGCGGTCGGCGAACATCACCCCCTCATCCACGAGCGGGTCGCACTCGGCCAGGCCGATCCACGCCGGTGCGACACCTTCCAGCTCTGGCGCGTTCAACGGCGAGAAACGCCAGTCGTCGCGCTCGGCCTGGCTGTTGAGGTACTGACTGAAAAACCACGTGATGCTGGGTTCCTCCAGCACAAAGCCGTGTGCGAAGGTGCGGTGCGAAGGCGTGTCCTGGTGCGCGGCGCAACCTGGGTAAAACAGCATTTGCAAGCACAGCGGCAAGCCTGCGTCGCGCGCCTGCAAGGCCGACACGATGGACAGGGTGCCCCCGGCACTGTCACCGCCCACGGCCATGCGCTGCGCGTCCAGCCCCAGAGACGCGGCATGTAAATGCAACCATTGCAGGCTGTCCCAGGCGTCGTTCACCGCCGTGGGAAACTTGTGCTGGGGCGCCAGCCGGTAGTCCACCGACACCACAGCGCAGTGCGCCAGGTGGGCCAGGTGGCGGCACAGGCTGGCGTGCGTGGCGACGCTGCCCACGGTAAAGCCTCCGCCGTGCAGGTACAGCAAAACCGGCCAACCGTTTTCCGGCTCTTCGTGTGACTGGTGGGGCACGACCAGCTCCGCATGCAGCCGGGCGCCGTCGCGGGTGGGAATGCTCAACGCCTCGACGCGCGCCATCTTGTGAGGCGGTATGTCCAGCACGCCAGCGCCTGCCTCGTAAAAGGCCTTGGCCTGCTCGGGTGACAGGCAATGCATCGGCGGGCGGCCAGCGCGAGCCATGCGGTCAATGACACCGCGCATCTGCGTCGTCAACAGCGCGCGGGGGTTCACGTGTGAATTCATGCCCCGCATTGTCGCCAATCGTGCTGTCGCCTGCGTACACCACCAGGCACGCTGCACCTCTTATATTGTGCGAACACGGCGCACCCCACAACACCACAGGAGACAAGCGTGTCGCAGATTCTTTACGTCACCAATATCCAGATCGACTTCGGCGCCATTGCCCTGCTGCGCGGCGAATGCGAGCGCACCGGCATGAGCAAGCCGCTCATCGTGACCGACGCGGGCGTCAAGGCCGCTGGCCTGCTGGAGCGGGCCGCCACGGCATTGGCCCAGGGCGGCAACACACTACCGCACGCCGTGTTCGACCAGACGCCATCCAACCCCACCGAGGCCGCCGTGCGTGCGGCAGCAGCTATCTACCAGGCACAGGGTTGCGACGGCCTGATCGCGCTGGGTGGGGGCAGCAGCATAGACTGCGCCAAGGGCGTGGCCATTGCCGTGGCGCACGAAGGGCCGCTCAAGACCTACGCCACCATCGAAGGCGGCTCGCCGCGCATCACCGACAGCGTGCCCCCGCTGATCGCCATTCCCACCACGGCAGGAACCGGCAGTGAAGTGGCGCGCGGCGCCATCATCATCGTGGACGATGGGCGCAAGCTGGGCTTCCACAGCTGGCACCTGGTGCCCAAGACCGCCCTGCTCGACCCTGAACTCACACTGGGCCTGCCGCCCATGCTGACGGCGGCCACAGGCATGGATGCCATTGCCCACTGCATGGAAACCTTCATGGCCGCAGCCTTCAACCCGCCAGCAGACGGCATCGCACTTGACGGTCTGGAGCGCGGGTGGGCCCACATCGAACGGGCCACCCGCAACGGACAGGACCGCGAGGCCCGCCTGCACATGATGAGCGCGAGCATGCAGGGTGCCATGGCCTTCCAGAAAGGGCTGGGCTGCGTGCACTCGCTCAGCCACAGCCTGGGCGGAGTGAACCCGCGCCTGCACCACGGCACGCTCAATGCCATGTTCCTGCCTGCGGTGGTGGCGTTCAACGCGGTGGCAGAAACGGTGCGCCGCGACCGCCGGCTGGAGCGCATGGCACACGCCATGGGGCTGGGCAGCGCTTCAGACATCGGCCCGGCCATACGCGACATGAACGCCCGGCTGGGACTGCCCCCTGGCTTGTCTGAAATGGGCGTGACACGCGCCCATTTCGATCAGGTCATCACGGGCGCCTTGGCAGACCATTGCCACAAAACCAACCCCCGGCTGGCCTCGGCGGACGACTATCGCGTGATGCTTGATGCATCAATGTGAATCGTGGTCATCTGGCCCGTAGACTTTGCGTGGCGTCGATCACACAGCATCTGGACATTTCTGCATCTTCCCTTATTATCGTTACAGTTCCCAAGCAGTACCACGGAGGGGGACATACCCCACTGGGTTCAAGACACTTCGTTACAAACACCCATGCCCACACAGGAGGTAGGCGAGGATGCCCGAGTTCAGTCCCTTGAACCGTGACGCCGGTTGGTGACGCGGTGACTCACGTCCTACAGCCCCTTCGCTGACGCCCTCATGCCCACACAGGCTGCAGCCTCCCCCTTCCTCTCCGACGCCGTCACCGGTGCTTTTGCCATCGTATTGGCTTTGCTGTCAGCCTATGTAGGCCTGGACAGCGCAAAACGCGCTGGAACCCGCTCCACAGCACACACGGTGGCTTGGACGCTGGCTGCTGCCTTGGCACTGGGCACCGGAGCATGGGCCCTGCACGTGATCAACATGCTCTCGCTGGAGCGCGACTTTTCTCTGGGTTACCAGCCATTCATACTGCTTGCTGCATGGCTGCTGGGTGTGGCCGTGAGCTTGCCTGGCTGGTTCCTGGCTTTCGCCCGGCCTGCTGGTGTGGCTCGCCTCGCATTGAGCGCGGCGTTGCTTTCGCTGGGCATGTTGCTGGTGCAGGGGCTTTCCCTGCTGTCGCCGGGCTTCACGCCGGGCCTCGCATGGAACTGGGGTGGCGTGGCGCTTGCCGCAGCCGGTACGTTGGTGGCTTGCGGTCTGGCACTTGCGGCGATGTTGGCCGGACGGGAAGAACGGCCCTGGCCCTGGATTCGCCAGCCAGTGGCTGTATTGCTGCTGTCGCTGGCGCTTTGGTGGAGCGAGTGGCAGATCAGTGCTTCGGCGGGCCTGCCCCTTCAGCACGGCGCCACGTACGCCGACATGCTCTCCATCCGTTCGCTGAGCCTGCTTGCCAGCTTCGGCACGCTCATCCTGCTGTTGATGACGATGATCACCTCGATGACCGAGGCACGGATGCAGGCGTCACTTCAACAGGCGGAAGGGTCGCTGGAACGGCAGACACACACCGACCAGCTCACGGGCTTGCCCAACCGGCTGTTCATCGAGGAGCGCCTGCTCAATTCGGCGGCACGGGCCGACCTGGCACGCGAACGGCTGGCGCTGTTGTTCATCGATCTGGACGGATTCAAACCCATCAACGAATCGTTCGGACACCGTTTCGGTGATCTGCTGCTGCAAGAGACTGCCCTGCGCATCAAGGAAGAAGCTGGCAGCAACGCTGTGGTGGCACGTTGGGCCGCCGACGAGTTTCTGGTGCTGATCGAAGAGGACCAGGACAAAGACGCCGTGGCTGCGTGCGCGCGTCGGTTGCTTGACCGGCTCAAGACCCCGTTCCAACTGGAAGGGCGCGACGTGCCTGTTGCTGCGTCCATCGGGGTGGCCGTCTATCCGGCCGATGGAGCGCAGTCCACGCTCATCACCCATGCCGACGCCGCTGCCCGCGCTGCCAAATCGGCGGGTGGTGACACCTACTGCTTCTTCGAGCCCCACATGATGCGGGACGCTCGCGAGCAGATGGAGCTGCTTCACGACCTGCGCAACGCTCTGGACCAGGGCCAGTTGGAGCTCTACTACCAGCCCAAGGTACACGCGCCCAGTGGTCAGATCACCGGCGCCGAGGCCTTGTTGCGCTGGAACCATCCGGTGCGCGGCCTCATCAGCCCGGCGGTTTTCATACCCATTGCAGAGCGCTTCGGCCTGATCGGCACGATAGGTAACTGGGTGATCGAGGAAGCCTGCCGCCAGATCCGTCAGTGGCGCGATGGCGGGATGCGCATGCGCGTGGCCATCAACCTGTCTGCCCACCAGTTGCGCCAGAACGACTTGTGCGACCGCATTGCCGCTGCATTGCGCGAGCAGGACATCAACCCCAAGCTGCTGACCTGCGAGATCACCGAATCGGTGGCCATGGAAGACACCGAAAGCACTTCAGCCATCTTCAGGAAGCTGGCGGAGGTGGGTGTGCACATCTCCATTGACGACTTCGGCACAGGTTACTCCAGCCTGTCCTACCTTCGCCAACTGCCGGCCGAAGAACTGAAGATCGACCGTGGCTTCATCATCGACCTGGAAACCAGCAACGACGCCCGTGCGGTGGTCGACGCTGTCGTGAAACTCGGCCTGGCGCTGGGCTTGAAAGTGGTGGCTGAAGGCGTGGAAACCGAGGCGCAATACCATATCCTGCGGCAGCTGGGTTGTGACGAACTGCAAGGCTTTCTGTTTGCCAAGCCCATGGCAGCGAAGATGCTCTTCCTTTGGGCGGTCATGGACAGTGGCGGCCCCACCAACCTGGACTTCCGCCCCTCCCTGTTCGGCGACACGATGATGCACCCGCTGGACGAGAAACCCGTCAAGCCCTGACCCTCCTGGTCAAAGGGGTTGCACCTCTTCTGGATTGGGGCGTTCCAGCCAGTCTGCCCATTCCGCTGCCAACTGTTGGCTGGCGGCCACCGCTTGGCTCCACACACGCATGCGCGCCTGCAGGTCGGCGCCGTACCTGACGAAATCGGCGCGATCGGGCAGCTTTCCATTGGGCAGGCTGCGTACCCATTGCGGGTTGGGCGCCAGCACGATGGTGCGATCCAGGAACGGCGTGGCGGCATGCCGCCACTTCAAAGACTTGTCGAGCCAGCCGGGCACCACCTGCCGTTGGAAGTGAGGGTACAAGACCAGCCCCTGGCTGGACAGGTAATTCAGATGCAGGTGGTAGTCGGTGATGCCACCGTCCCAGTAAGCGCCGGACGGCGCGCCCGGAATATGGTGCACAGCCTGCAGCACAAAAGGGATGGAACAGCTGGCCTGCAGCGCTGGCATGAAGTTCTCTGCCGTCAGGCTGATCTGGCGCGTGCGGTAGTCGCTGGTGGCAAAGGGCAAGGCGGCATGCTGTGAAGAAAACACCACCCGTTCCAACCATGCACCCATGGCCTTGCGGCGCACTGCATTGCTGACAAACGCGCCGGCGTACCCCAGCGGTGTGCGCAAGCGCCCTTCACGGCCCAACACGTGCCGCCCGCGCGACGTGACGATGTGCAAGCGGTACCGGCTGTGCTCCAGCACTTCTTGTACGCGCCCGCCGTAAAAGTCCTGCAAGCTGCGCCCAAAGGTTTCACTCACCTGGGCAGCGCTGGGGCGCTTGCGGCCCGGGGGAACTTCATAGTGCTGGGCGATATAGTCACGCGACAAGCGTGCAAAACCTGCCACCGGATCTTCCAGACAGGCCGTGGCCATGCGCCACGCGCCAATGGAAGCACCCACCAGGTGAACGGTATGCCCGCCACGGACCAGCCAGTCGCCGAAAAGAAAGCGGTCCAGCGGGCCGAGAACAAGCCCTTTGGGCCCCCCGGCCGCCCCTGGCACGATACCTACGTCTGCGGGCTTCAAGCCTTCGCGGCACAGATGGCGTAGCGCCACAGGACCGGCGTAGATGCACAACGCTTTCATGACCCCAAGTCAAAGGCTGGGCAGGTCACGCAATGGCGGAATGTCTGGACTGGTGAGGACGTCTGGATCCAGTTCCAGCAGCAAACCGACGGCATCGGGATAGGTGTGAATGAGAACATCGGGCTGGTTACCCTGCTCGTACACACAGGCACGCCAGGCCGCCAGGTGGACCACTGCGGCCAAGGGCGCCACCTCTTCGCCTTCCGTGGGGCGGTTTTGCATGCCTATGGCGTGCACCATGGCCTTGGGCAGGCGCCAGCGCCGGGCCAGCTCGGCCCACACCTCGGCAGCGGAATAACCAAAGTCCTGGTATTGCCACCCGGCTCTTGCAAGGGAGTACATGGGGCACAGCGCGTCGAATGCCGCCATGTGCTCCGGCATGCCAGCATGCATCACAAGCTCACCCATGCCGTGCAACAAGCCGGTGGTGAAGGCAATGTTTTCATCCAGAGGGGAGGTGGTGCAGATGTGCCTTGCCACCTGCGCAGTGGCCAGGCTGTATTGCCAGAAGGCGTCGAGGTGAACGCCGCTGACGGCATGAAAACTCTGGTTCAGCGCCGCGCTGATGACCAATGCGCGCAACTTGGTGAGCCCCAGCACGGCAATGGCTTCGCGTACCGTGGCCACCGGCCGCAGCAAGCGGAAGAAGGCAGAGTTCGCCTGGCGCAATACTTGCGCAACCAGCACGGGGTCTTTTTGTATTTCCTCCGCGATCGATGACAGATCGGCATCGTCATCCTCGAACGTCTGGATGAGCCGTGCCGCCACCTCGGGCACCACGGGAAACGCCTGTGGCTGGTTAAGTAAATCTTCCAGGCGCATGCGGTCAGGCGGCTTCAGCCGAGAAACGCCGACAGCTCGCCAGCAGAGGTCCATTCGCTCGGATCCTTGTCGAGCACCATGTCCAGGTCCAACCCCAGCAGCATGGCCACAACATCGGGGAAAGTGGATTTGAGCCCGTCACGGTCCAGATTCACCTCCTGCGCCCTGGCGCGCCAGGATGCCATGTGCACGACACCAGCCATCGGTTCGTAGATGTCGCCCTCGAAGGGGACGAGCTGGTGCTGGAGCGCGGTGACGATCGCTGCGGGAAAGTCCCACTTCTTGGCAAACGCCGCGCTGACGTCGGCGTAGGTGTAGCCAAAGGCGGCCTTCTCGGCGGCAGCACGGTTCATGGCCAGCGGCGCCACGCTCCAGTCCACCTTGGCGACTTCATCCGGCATGCCGATGTGCATGACGAGGTCACCCACGGCATGAACCAGACCTGCGGTGAACGCCACGCCATCGTTCATCTTCATGCTCTTGGCCAGAGTGCGGCAGATTTTGGCGGTATTGAGGCTGTAACCCCAGAACTGCTCCAGATTGACGCCCGGCACCTCCTTGAAGCTGCTGCTGACGGCCACGGCCGTGACGAGTGTGCGCACGTGGTTGAAGCCCAGGATGCTGACCGCATCGGGCACGCTGGCGATTTCACGCGTGAGGCCGAAGAAGGCGGAATTTGCCAGCTTGAGCATGCGCGCCGTGAGGCCAGGGTCGGTGGCCACGGCTTCGGCGATCTTGCGTGGGTTGGGATCGTCGCTGTTGAGCTCCTCCAGCACCTCCGACACCACGCGGGGAATGCTGGGCAGGGCCTTGGCTTTGGCGAGCAGCGCTTCGAGTTCCATGGTGGGCAAAGGTCGGTTGGGAGCGGCCTGTCGGGCGGGATTTTCGAGTATAGACGAGGCCCCCTGAAAGGAGGTGCCTCGTCTGCCAGCGGTCAGCGCTTGAGGCTCTGGAGTTTGGCGAAAGCCGATGCCATGGCCGATGACGGCGCTGGCTCGTTGGAGCGGTAGCCGCCCCGCCCTGCCTGGTTCTGGCGGCCAGCGGGCTCGAAGCGGTTGCCACCGCCCTCGCGCCGCTCGCCACGCGCGCCCGTGGGGGCGTCGAGCTTCATGGTCAGGCCGATGCGCTTGCGCGCCACGTCCACCTCCACCACCTTCACCTTCACGATGTCACCGGTCTTGACGACCTCGCGGGCATCGTTCACGAACTTGTGCGAGAGCTGGCTGACGTGAACCAGGCCGTCCTGGTGCACGCCCAGGTCGACGAAGGCGCCGAACTGGGCAACGTTGCTCACGGTGCCTTCCAGCACCATGCCCTCCTTCAGGTCGGTGATGTCTTCCACACCCTCGTTGAAGCGCGCCACCTGGAAGTCGGGGCGCGGGTCGCGGCCAGGCTTTTCCAGCTCGCCCAGGATGTCCTTGACGGTGATGACGCCGAACTGCTCGTTGGCGAAAAGTTCGGGCTTGAGGGTCTTGAGCACGTCCACGCGGCCCATCAGGTCGGCCACGGGCTTGCCTGTCTTCTCGATGATCTTTTCCACCACCGGGTAGGTTTCGGGGTGGACGCCGGTCATGTCCAGCGGATTGGCGCCGCCGCGGATGCGCAGGAAGCCCGCGCTCTGCTCGAAGGTCTTGGCGCCCAGGCCGGTGACCTTGAGCAAGTCCTGGCGACTCTTGAAGGCACCGTTGGATTCGCGCCAACGCACCACGGCCTTGGCCACGCTGCCCGACAGGCCAGACACGCGCGACAGCAGCGGAGCGCTGGCGGTGTTGAGGTCCACGCCCACGCCGTTCACGCAGTCCTCCACCACGGCGTCGAGCGCACGGGCCAGCTCGCTCTGGTTCACGTCGTGCTGGTACTGCCCCACGCCTATGCTCTTGGGTTCGATCTTCACCAGTTCGGCCAACGGGTCCTGCAGGCGGCGGGCAATACTGGCTGCACCGCGCAGGCTCACGTCCACGTCGGGCATTTCCTGCGAAGCGTATTCGCTGGCTGAGTAGACGGAGGCACCCGCCTCGCTGACGACGACCTTCTGCGGCTGCTCGGCACCCCGTTCGGCCAGGCGCTTGATAAGGTCGGCGGCGAGCTTGTCGGTTTCGCGGCTGGCGGTGCCGTTGCCGATGGCGATGAGCTGCACGCCGTGCTTGAGGCACAGCGCGCCTAGCGTGGCGATGGAGCCTTCCCAATCGCGGCGAGGCTCGTGCGGATAGACGGTGGCGGTGTCCACCAGTTTGCCGGTCTGGTCCACCACGGCCACCTTCACGCCGGTGCGGATGCCTGGGTCCAGGCCCATCACAGCCTTCGGGCCAGCGGGCGCAGCCAGCAGCAGGTCCCGCAGGTTGTCGGCAAACACCTTGATGGCGACTTTTTCGGCCTCTTCGCGCAGGCGGGCGAACAGGTCGCGCTCGGTGGACAGGCTGAGCTTGACGCGCCACGTCCAGCCCACGCATTTGCGGATGAGGTCGTCCGCCGGGCGGCCCTGGTGGCTCCAGCCCAGGTGGCGGGCAATGCGGCCTTCGGCCAGCGAGGGTACGGCGGCAGGCTTGGCACCGGCTTTTGCGCTTTCGGGCAATTCCGGCTCGGGCACCACCAGCTTGGCGTCCAGGATTTCGAGCGCTCGGCCACGGAACACGGCCAGGGCGCGGTGCGAGGGCACACGACCAATGGGTTCGTCGTAGTCGAAGTAGTCGCGAAACTTGGCCACGTCGGGGTCGTTCTCGTTCTTGCCATCGAGCTTCTTGCTCTGCAGCAGGCCTTCCTGCCAAAGCCATTCGCGCAGGGTCTGAACGAGTGCGGCGTCCTCGGCCCAGCGTTCGCTCAAGATGTCGCGCACCCCATCCAGCACAGCGGCCACAGTGGTGAAGTCGCTGCCGTCTTCGCCCTTTTCGGCCTTCACATAGGCCTGGGCCTCGTCGGCGGGCACGCGGGTGGGCTCGGCAAACAGCAAGTCCGCCAGGGGCTCGATGCCATTTTCGCGGGCGATCTGGCCCTTGGTGCGGCGCTTGGGCTTGTAGGGCAGGTACAGGTCTTCCAGTTCCTGCTTGGTGGGCGCGGCCTCGATGGCAGCGCGCAACTCGGGGGTCAGCTTGCCTTGCTCTTCAATGCTCTTGAGCACGGCGGCACGGCGGTCTTCCAGCTCACGCAGGTAGGCCAGGCGGCTCTCCAGCTCGCGCAGCTGGATGTCGTCAAGGCCTTCTGTGGCCTCTTTGCGGTAACGGGCGATGAAGGGGACAGTGGCGCCCCCGTCGAGCAGATCGACCGCGGCCTGGACCTGCTGGGGTTTGACTCGGAGTTCTTGCGCGATTTGCGCGACGATTTTTTGCATGCTGAAAAACTACCGCGCTCCCTGGCGCGTCCATCAGTACCAAACAAGGTGTGGGAGTTTGCCATCAAATGGCGCACGCCCCTCGCCTTGCCCGGCAACCGCCACACCTTGGGGCGTGGGAGCGGCGATCAATCCGGCACAACAGCCGTGACTTCGATTTCCACCTTGGCCCGGTCTTCGATCAGCGCGGAAACCTCCACCGCCGTCATGGCGGCGTTGTAGCAGCCGATGAGTTCCTTGAAAGCCTTGCCGATTTCGGGGTAGGCGTTGACGTATTCCTGTTTGTCGGTGACGTACCAGGTCATGCGCACGATGTGTTCGGGGCGGGCACCACCTTCCTTGAGCACGTCCACCACGTTCTGCAGGGCCTGGCGCACCTGGGCGCCCATGTCGTCGCTGTGGAAGCGCCCTTCGGCGTCCCAGCCGATCATCCCTGCAACAAACACCATGCGGCCACGGGCGGTGACGCCGTTGGAATAACCCTTGGGGCGGGGCCAGCCGGGGGGCAACAAAACTTGCATGTCAATTCTCCTGAGTGAAATGGGGGTGGCGCGACTCGATGGCGTGGCGCACGTCTGCGGGAATGGGTATGGCGCGGTGCGTGTCCAGGCTGGTGAAGACCAGCACCTGCCGTGCGCTCAAGCGCACCTCGCTGCCCGCCAGGCAGGCGAAGCGCAGGGTCATGGAGCTGCCGCCCAGGCGTTCAACGCGAAGGCACAGCCGCACTTCGTCCCCCGGGCGGCTGATGGCGGTGAAGTCGCACTCCAGCCGCACGGTTGGCGTGCCCACGCGGCGCGGGCCGAGCAGTTCGGCGTAGTTGACGCCCAGGCCGTCGGTGAACCAGTCTTCCAGCAGACCGTTGAGCATGACGAGGTACTGCGGGAAATAGACGATGCCCGCCGGGTCGCAATGGCCGAAGCGGATGCGCAGCGAGCGCTCGAAGTGCCAGCCGCTCACTGGGCGGCCTCCGCACTGAGCTTGAAGCGCTGCAGCTTGCCCGTCTGGGTGCGCGGCAGCTTGTCGGTGAAGACAATGGCACGCGGGTATTTGTAGGGCGCCACGGTCTGCTTGACGAAGTCTTGCAGCGTCTTGACCATGGCTTCGCCCTCTTCCTGCCCCGGGCGCAACACCACGAAGGCTTTGACGATCTGGCCGCGCTCGGCGTCGGGGGCGCCAATCACGGCGCACTCGGCCACGGCGGGGTGCAGCATCAGCGCCTCTTCCACCTCAGGCGCGGCGATGTTGTAGCCGGCGGAGATGATCATGTCGTCGGTGCGGGCCTGGTAGAAGAAATAGCCGTCGGCGTCCATCAGGTAGGCGTCGCCGGTGACGTTCCAGCCGTTCTTCACATAGTTCTTCTGGCGCTCGTCTGCCAGGTAGCGGCAGCCGGTGGGACCCTGCACGGCGAGTTTGCCGATGGTGCCGGGCGGCACTTCCTTGCCGTCGTCATCAACCACCTTGGCGCGGTAGCCCGGCACGGGCGTGCCGGTGGCGCCGGGGCGGGCGTGCGCCTCGTCGTGCGAGATGAAGATGTGCAGCATCTCGGTGGCACCAATGCCGTCGATCAGCTCAATGCCGGTGGCATCTTTCCACAGCGCGCGGGTGGACGCGGGCAAGGCCTCGCCCGCCGACACGCACTTGCGCAGCGGGGTGCGGCGCAGCTCCACGCCACGCGCCGCGAGCGTGCGGTACGAAGTAGGCGCGGTGAAGAGCACGGTGGCGCCGAATTCCTTGATGCCGTCGAGCAGCTGCGGCGGGCTGGCCTTGTCCAGCAACACGGTGGACGCACCGATGGACATGGGGAACAGCACCAGGCCGCCCAGCCCGAAGGTGAAGGCCAGCGGCGGGCTGCCGATGAACACGTCGTCGGGCGTGGCACGCAGCACGTGTGGCGGCCAGCATTGGCAGATGGCCATCACGTCGCGGTGGAAGTGCATGGTGGCCTTGGGCACGCCGGTGGTGCCGGACGTGAAGCCGAAGATGCAGGTGTCGTCGCTGGCGGTGGGCACGTTGTCGAAGTGAGAGGAAGCACGCTCCATGGCCGCTTCGAGGCTGTCCGGGCCCGCATAGTTGAAGTGGCGCATCTGGCGCAGCAGCGGCGTTTCCAGCGCGGTCAGGCGCAGTTCTTCGGCCAAGGCGGCGTCGCACAGCGCGTGGGTGACCTGGCCGATTTCCACAATGGCCTTGAGTTCCTTGGCGCGCAGCAGCGGCATGGTGGCCACGGCAATCGCCCCCACCTTCATGACGGCGAACCAGCACGCCACCAGCATGGGGTTGTTGGGCGCACGCAGCAACACGCGGTTGCCCGGCACCACGCCCATGTCGCGCACCAGCACGTTGGCAATGCGGTTGGCCTTGTCCTGCAGGTCGGCGTAGGTCCACGTGAGGCCTGGTGCGCGGATGCAGACGCGGTCGCCCCGGCCCTCGGCCACGTGGCGGTCGAGCAGTTCGGTGGCGCAGTTGAGTTGCTCGGGGAAGCGCAGCTCGGGCAGCTCAAAGATGTATTCGGGCTGCAGGTGCGGCGGCGGCAGGTGGTCGCGGGCAAAGGTGTCGATGTGCGCGGTGGGCATGGTGTCTCCTCTTTGTCTTGTGGCGTGGTGTTCTTGCCCTCAGCCGCGCGTGCCCACTTCTTTCAGCAGCTCGCGGGCAATGATGAGCTGCTGCACCTCGGTGGCGCCTTCGTAGATGCGCAGGGCGCGTATCTCGCGGTACAGGCGTTCCACCGGGACCTCGCTCACCACGCCCAGCCCGCCCCAGATCTGCACGGCCGCGTCGATGACCTGCTGGGCGTTCTCGGTGGCGGTCATCTTGGCCATGGCGGCTTCGCGGGTGACGTTGCGGCCCTGGTCGCGCTGCCAGGCGGCACGGTAGGTGAGCAGCGCGGCGCTGTCGATGGCGGTGGCCATCTGGGCGAGCTTGGCCTGGGTGAGCTGGAAGTCGGCCAGCACGCCGTTGAACATCTTGCGGGTGGTGGCGCGGTGCAGCGCTTCGTCCAGCGCGCGGCGGGCAAAACCCAGCGACGCGGCAGCTACAGAGGTGCGGAACACGTCCAGCGTGCGCATGGCCACTTTGAAGCCTTCACCCGGTGCGCCCACACGCTGGCTGGCGGGAATGCGGCACT
>CBKZAG010000013.1:0-30266 GCA_966692625.1 uncultured Comamonadaceae bacterium | reverse complement strand
GCCCCGCTGGTGGGCGCCAACCTGGACGTGATGAAGGCCGACACCGCACGCATGCGCCCCGATGCCGAGCGCCGCCCCTGGGTCATGACCAACCTCAAGACCCAGGCCGGGCTGGACGAAGTGATCCGCTTCATCGAAAAGCGCGGCATGCTCACGGCCTGAAGCGGCGGCCCGGGCTGGTTCGCCGAGAGGGTACAATTCGCGCCTCAAACGACCCTAAGGAAGCGTGGCAGAGTGGTCGATTGCACCGGTCTTGAAAACCGGCAACGGGCAACCGTTCGTGAGTTCGAATCTCACCGCTTCCGCCAATTTGCAAGTGCCGCCTCTAAGGCGGTTTTTGCTTTTTGGCCTTTCTCTGTCTGAAGGTCTACTGAGTCCAATACGGCCTCAAGTACTTCCCTTGCTGCGTCCTCACCCGCGATAGCTGCCAATGCTGCTCTATCTGCCGGGCTGCACGGGCGTCTTCCTTTTTTCCAAGCTGTGATTGTCGGCTGCTGCATGTGCAGCGCCTGCGCCAATTTGTATTCGCTTCCAGCTATGGCAGCGGCTTTCTCGATAAGAACATTCAATTGGCTCATAGTTAGCATCCTTGCTAATATGTAGCTACTGAGCAGAATTGCTAAGCAAAGCTACTTTGACTTGCTTAGCAGATTATCACTCCGGAGCCGTCACCATGCAAACCGTATGCGTTTCTTCCAACTGGCCAACAGTTGAAGCCCTCCATCCTCGCCAACTGGATATCTTCGTCCACGGCTGGCAAGACGATTGCCCTCCCCCTGATGTAAACGGTGCTGCTTCGGCTGTGACGGCTCCAGCGGTGCCCGGTCAGGGGGTGGGCACCATCAAGCGTGGTTCTTGGGTCCGTACCTCCGACGGTTGTCAGTTCCGTGTCCGTCACATCTCCAAGCTTGGTGTTGCAACTCTCTGTGACTCCAGCGGTTCTTTCTCTCGCTATAGCGTTTTGGAGGCGCTGGCGTTGGCCTGATTCATGGGAAAAGGCCGCGCCCCATTTCCCCAAGTCGCGGTCGTTCGTCTCTGTGAGGAAATCACAATGCAAGCTCTCATTCAAATTCTGGTGGTCAATGACCTCAAGTCAGGCACCAGCGCCAAGACCGGCAACAAGTACGAGATTCAGGACGCTGAGTGCGTTCTCTTGAACGACGATGGTACGCCCAGTCAGATCGGTGTTCTGAGCATCCCTAAGGCTCTCCGTGGTGCTGTCAAGCCCGGTATCTACACCGGCAGTTTCGCTCTCCGTCCGGACCTCCAGACTCGTCGCATTGAGGCGGTGTTGACTGGTCTGGTTGCTGCTCCCATCAAGGCCAAGGCCGCTGTTGGGGCTGCGTGATGGACCCGCTTTACGCTGAGCTTCTCGCTGAGCACTGGCTCCAGATCACGTTCATGCATCTGGTGATGTGCTTCTTCGCGGGCATGGTCGGCTACTGGCTTTCTTCGTGGCTTCATGACTTTGCCGATTGGCTCGCTCGTCGTTTCCTCGAAAAGGCGATTGCCCTTCCTCCACGTTCGGCGCGTCAGGTGGTTTCGGCTGACCAGCTTGATGACGTCACCTTCTGGGAGTTCTCTGAAGAGGTCGATCATCAGCGGCGCATGGTTCGTTAGTGATTCCAGCGGATAGCCCGCCAGCGTTGTGAAACGTCGTGGGCCTTCCGGTGCAATCCCGCACCGTTCAAAGGAGTGTTTTCCATGAAAGAGAAACTGCTTGCCCTGCGTCGTTTCGCCAAGCCTTCCGCTCTGTCGGCTGGTGCCCTGGCTTTGTCCACCCGCGCGATGGCTGAAATTCCGGCTGAGGTCACCACCAACACCTCGGCCATCAAGACCGATGGCGTCACCATCGCCACGGCCATCTTGGTGGCCATCGTCGCGGTGTTCGCCATCAAGTTCCTGCGCCGGGGTCTGTGATGCCTGCCGCCATCGCAGCCCTTCAAACCATGAGTACCGGGGCGGCCTTTATTGCCGGTGCCGTCATGGGGGCTCGCGTGGTGCTTTGGTACTTTGCGTTCATACGTAAAGAGGTGCGCTAAGTGTTCCAAGTCGGCTCACTCTGCTACCACACTGAAGCTGCTGCCGCCGCAGCTTCTGCCTCGTCGCAGCTTGGCTCAATTGTCACTCGTGGCGGTGAGCTCTACAGCGTCAACGTCACTGCTGTTACCTCTAATTCCATCACTTACGCCTTCAGTCCTCTCTCTGGCGGTGTTGCGTTCAGTCAGACCACGGCTTACACGCCTCAGCCCTGCGGTCTGCTCACCCCTGGTGATGCGCTTGAGCTTTCTTGGATGGTCGGTGCGGCGTGGATCGCTGCTTATGCGGTCATCTTTTTAGCCCGTGTTTTCCGTCAGACGGAGGGTCCGCAAGATGTGTAGCTTGATCGTTGAGGGCGTTTGTCTCGTGACTTATGACGAGGTTTGGTCACTCTTTCCTTGGTATGGGCTCGCGTTTGGCGTCCTTTTGCTCATTACCGTTTTTTCCGGTGATTGACATGGTGCCTGAGTCCATCGCTGTCGCTGCTGCTCTTCTGGGTGCGTTATGGATCATTCTTCGCGCCTGACATTCGGCGCTCTCCTTGCGTCGATCTCCTTTGTTGCCTCTGCCGGCTATGCGCAGCCGTCTCCCCCTTCTGGCTGGGGCGGCACTCCTGGTTCCTGGACTTATCGCGCTGCCAATGCGTCGCAGTGGCTCAATGGCACCGTTCGCACCAATGCGGCGTTGAACGTTGGTGGTCGTACCGTTCTCATTCCAGCCGCTTTACGTGTTTCCGCCAACGCCGGCACCTTCGCCAGTCGTTGGATGTTCTCAAACCCCTTACTTCTTACTGCTGCTGGGGCGGCTTGGCTTGCGTCTCAGTACATCACCTGGGATGCGGCGCAAGGTTCTTGGGTTTATTCAGATCCCGCCGCTCAGTCTTATCCGCAATCCACGGGTTTCGACTACAAATATGAGTATCAGGTTGCTGGTGCTTGGTCTTATACCTATGCCTCTGCGTGTTCAAACTACGCCAGCGCTTACAACGCCCTCAATGGTTCTCTCTATGTTTCTGCGTATTCTGTAGACGCTCAGAATCGCTGCGCTGTTACTTATCGTCAGCGGTCTACCAATGCTCACTACTCTGACTTTAATATCGGTCCTTCGAGCCGTAATTCTTCTTGCCCGGTCGGTTGGTATGTAACTTCTGCTGGTTGTGTCCAGACTCCCCCGCCTCTCAACGTAAATCAGACAGAGGAAGAGTTCGTACAGCGTGTTTCCCCTCAGATTCAGCCTGAGGAGATTCCTGAGTGGTTGCCACCGGCTGTTCCTCTACCTGTTGACAATCCCGTTATTAATCCAAGTGATGACCCTCAGCCTCAGCCTAGGCCGCTCCGTATTCCGCTAGGTGAGCCCCAGCCTATCCCCAACACGGACCCTCAGCAGTATCGCCAGCCTGTTATCCGTGTCAGTCCTGCGCCTTCGCCTTCGTCGCCATGGCAGCTTGATTTAACGCCTGAGGATGTCGTCAGTACTAGCCCGGTTGGCATCCGTGAGCCCTCTGCTGACCCCCTCCCTGAGGGTTCCACTTCTGCCCCTACGGAGACCGATGATTTTTGCGCCAAGAACCCGGATGTTTTGGCGTGTCAAAAGGAAATCAAGCTTGGTGAGCTGCAGCCTGTCCCTCTCACCAATGAGGACCGTGAGTTAGAGATTGAGGCTCAGACCGGTCAGACCGCTGCATGTCCTGCGCCCGTTTCCCTCAGCGTCGGCGGTCGTTCCATTGATATCTCGTACGACATGGTTTGCGAGTTCGCTGACCTTGTTCGTCCCCTCTTCATTGGCTTTGCGTGGCTCAGTGCCGCGCTCACGTTCATGGGTGTTTCACGGAGGTCGTGATGTTTGAAGGTTTTGCAGACTGGCTTGCCCGTATCAGTTGGCCCCTTGTTACTAAAGTTCTTTCGTCCCTTGGCGTTGGCACGTTGACCTTTGTTGGCGCTGACTCTGCTTTGGATAACGCGCTTGGTGCTGCGCAAGGTGCGCTCAACGGCATGACTGGTGCTGCGCTCGCCATTGCTGTGCGCGCCGGTTTGTTTGACGTGTTCTCCATCATGTCAGGTGGCTTGACGTCTGCGCTTGCCTGGATGGTCATGAAGCGCTGGGCCATCTTTACGGGCGAGGGCAACACCTCGCAGGCAGCGTGATCACGCTTATCACCGGTGCTCCCGGTGCTGGCAAGTCCGCTGCTCTTGTTTCATTGTTGAGTGAGCTTGGCAAGGACCGTGCCCTTTTTGTTTTCAACATCCCTGACCTCAAGTTGCCTCATGTGCCCCTTGAGGATCCTCACTCTTGGCCCGATTCCGTTCCTGATGGTTCCATCGTTGTCATTGATGAGGTACAGGATGTTTGGCGTCCTGCTGGTCCTGGCCAGCGTATCCCGCCTGATATCGCCAAGCTCGAAACCCACCGTCACCGTGGCCTTGATTTCTTCATCGTCACACAAGGTCCGAACCTAGTTCATTCCAACGTCCGCGCCCTCGTTGGGCGCCATGTGCATCTTCGTGATGTGGGTTTTCTTGGTCGTTGGTGGTACGAGTGGCCTGAGTGTTGCGACAACGTTCGCACTGCCTGGAAGAACGCTCCCATCAAAAAGCGTTACAAGCTCCCAAAGCATATCTTTGGCCAGTACAAAAGCGCCTCTTTGCATGTCAAGCCGGTTCGCAGTTTTCCTTTCATGCTCTTGGTTGCGGTTGTTTGTGTCATTGCCTCGCTCGGCTTGGCTGCATACGCTACACACTCCGTCTCCAGTCGCTTTGAGGATTCAGATGTTCCGAAACCTTCTGCGCTCAATCCTTCTGTCAGCGGTCCGGGAAATGGTCCGTCTTCCCCTTCGTCATCTGCTTCGCCATTGGTTCCGGCTGTAACGTATGACTACACGTCATTTGTCCCGCGCGTGCCCTATCAGCCTGAGTCCGCTCCCGCGTATGACGAAGTGCGGAAGGTGTCATCCATGCCGCGTGTTGCTGGTGCTGTCTGTGGCCCTTCAGGCTGCAAGTGTTATACCCAGCAGGGTACTGATTCAGGCATGAGTTCTGCCGACTGCCGTGCATGGTTTGACAGTCCCCCTTTCGACCCTTACCAGCTGCCTCAGGCGGAAAAACCTGTTCTCGCCTCTCCCCCGCCTGCCGACAAAGTGGCTCAGACCCCGGGAACCCTCTCATTGCGTTTTTGAAGACAGACCGGGGCCCCTACAGCGACCTTGTGTCGCGGCCCGCAGGGCTAGGGGTCTGGGGTATGGGGGCGAAGCGCCCCATGTCAACCTAGGAACACCAATGACCCTCACTTCTTCAGCTCGGCTCTCTGAGCGAAACGCGATAGGGATCGTTACCCGTATGGGCCAAGACTTCGGCTTGGTTGCTTGCAATAGAGCCCGGTGCCCGCAGGGCAATCGCCCGGTCTCTCTTTCCACTCAGTTACATCACGCTACGGCTGAAGCGCAGGCGCAGCGCGATTCGGCCGGGCGTGGCGCCGCGCGAAGCGCGCGCCTAGATTTATCTCTACAACACATTGGGACATTCAAGGAACTGAAGGTCTCCAAGGTCTGAAAAAAGTTGACCCCGGCATGGTCGGCAAACCATCCGGGGTCGTGGTCTTCACCTCACTACACGAGGCGGAAATGACAGTGCGAATTATCGATGGCACGGCGTATGAAGTAAAGCGTGCAGATTCCTTCCGTGTTAGGGCGCATGACCTTGGTCATGGGCATCTTGAAGTCATCGCAACGAGGCAACGCGTTATGCATGAATTGGATTGGACCCGCGATCAGATCGCGGACCATCTTGAGATGCTTGCCAAGCATGAGGAGGAGCATGCTGAAGAGTTGGCCAAGGAACGTGCTGAGCGAAGCGCCAAGAATGCCGCCCAGCGGGCCAAGAAACGCGTGCGGCATCTCGTCAAAGCCATGGATGCCGACACACTGCTCACGCTCACCTACAGGGAAAACCAGACTGACCTTACCCTCTGCAAGAAACATCTGAAAGAGTTCAATCGCAGGATGGAGCGCGTCATTCCTGGCTTCCGTTTTGTTGGGGCATTCGAGCGTCAGAAACGTGGCGCATGGCACGTGCACATGGCTGTCAATCGCATTCCTGCTCAGCTTCAGCACAAGGGCGCCAAGGTCAAGTCATACAACGTGATACGGGCCGTCTGGCGGGCCGTTGCTGGTGAGCATGGGGGCAATATCGACCTCAGCGCCAAAAAGCGCAACAGTTGCCGAAAAACGGCCCGTATCGCGTCCTATCTCAGCAAGTACCTGCTCAAGGCCTTTGAAGATGGGGAGGATTTCAAAAATAGGTGGACAAAGTACGGTGATTTCGACGTTCCTCCCCCGGTCGAAATGGGTATGGTGACCAGTCTTCACGAGGCCATTGAGGTCGTTTATGGGTTCCTGGGTGAGTTGCACGAAATAGCGACCGCCCGGCTGGATCGCTGGCATGACTGGCTAGTGCTCCATGCGCAGTATCAGGGGGGGTGAAATGCTCGTTGGGTATGCTCGCGTCTCGAAGACTGAACAGGATACGGCTCTCCAGCTTGAGGCCCTGCGTGTTGCTGGTGTTCGTCGTGTTTACAGTGAGTCTGCTTCCGGCGTCAGCGCCCGTCCTCAGCTTCAAGCTGCTTTAGCTTCCCTCAAGACCGGTGATGTTCTGGTGGTCTGGAAGATAGACCGCATGGCCCGCAGTCTTGCTGACTTGCTGACTTGCTCAGCATCATGAGCCGTCTCAGTTCTGTCGGCGCATCCCTGAAGAGTCTCACTGAGCCCATTGATACCGGTTCTCCTCTTGGGCTTTTTACTTTCCAGATTCTTGGTGCTGTCGCTGAGCTTGAGCGCAACATCATTCGTGAACGTTCCATGGCCGGCCAACGTGTTGCCCGTGATCGTGGGGTCCGCCTTGGTCGTCCTCGCACTCTGTCTGAGCGTCAGGAAATGAGGCTTCTTGAGCTCCGTGAGCGTGGTCTCACCATGCGTCAGCTTGCGGACCATTTCGATGTGTCTGAGTCCGTTGTTAAACGGGCTGTCTACCGCGTCTATCGCCCTGGGCATTCTTCGTTGCGTTAGACTGTTTGCGGGAGGTGTTTATGGCTCGCAGAGAAACGGACTACCGTTACGATCCAAAGATGTTTCGTTCCCCTCGTGGTTCTCGTCCACCTAGTGAGGATGGGCATACATGGTCTCGTCTCATCGTCAATCTTCTTGCGCTGTACGGTGCAATCCACCTGCTGTATCTGGTCTTTCGCCACTTCAAGTAGGCGAAAAAAAACCCGGTCTTTCCGGGTCCTATGTGGTGCGTATCTGACCGCTTCCGCCATATTTTCATGAAAATCAATAACTTATAAGATTTTCAAACTTTAACCATCAAATCAACCATCAAACAAGATCAAGCTTCCGAGCATTGATTTGTTGCTTGATCTGAATGGATCACCCCTCACACACTCTGATCGGCGACCCGACGGCCCACAAGGACGGCGAAGTTTCAAATCCAACTCCAATCAGCCTGATTGGCTTGTCTGGAAACGCGTGCGCGGTTGCCTGGAAAAGCAACGCTCCAGCTACGACTCCTGCGGATAACGCCAAGAACTTTCGGACCGTGATTGCGATGGACTCTTTCATTTATGTCTCCCGTGAATTTGATCGTTGACCAGTGAGCACAGAACATCGTCACCGGTGAAGTCAAGTCTAGGAGTCGGATGAGCTTTGCGCACCCCAAACCTTCCACTCAATGGAATTGACGCAAATCGCAATCTGGTCAGACACGCTCCAGAACCACAGCAATTCCCTGCCCCACACCAATGCACATGGTGCACAGCGCGTAGCGCCCGCCGGTCCTGTGCAACTGATTGACAGCCGTGGTCACCAGCCGCGCGCCGCTTGCTCCAAGGGGGTGCCCCAGTGCGATGGCTCCGCCATTGGGATTGACACGCACATCGTCATCTGCCATACCAAGTTGCCGCAGGACTGCCAAGCCTTGGGCAGCAAACGCCTCGTTGAGCTCGATGACGTCCATCTGGGCCAACGTCAACCCCGTCAGCGCCATGACCTTCTGGCTGGCGGGCGCAGGACCGATACCCATGATGCGCGGGGGCACGCCAGCCGTGGCCATGCCCACCACCCGCGCTCGCGGCGTCAGTCCATGCCTGCCAATGGCGCGCTCGCTGGCCAGCAGCAAAGCTGCCGCACCGTCATTCACGCCCGAGGCATTGCCCGCCGTAACAGAGCCATCGGGGCGAACAACACCCTTGAGCTTGCCAAGCGCCTCCATCGAAGTTGCGCGAGGATGCTCGTCCTTGCTCACCACAAGGTCTTCACCTTTTTTCTGGGGGATGCGGACGGAAACGATTTCCGCGTCGAAGACCCCTGCGGCCTGCGCATCCAGTGCCTTGGTCTGCGAAGCCAGGGCCATCTTGTCTTGGTCCAGACGGGAGATACCGAACTCCTGCGCCACGTTTTCGGCAGTCTCCGGCATGGTGTCAACGCCGTACTGTGCCTTCATCAGCCGGTTCACAAAGCGCCAGCCTATCGTCGTGTCCTCCACGCTGTTGACGCGGGAGAAGGCCGACGTCGCCTTGGGCATGACGAAGGGCGCACGGCTCATGCTTTCCACCCCGCCGGCGATCATCAATTCGGCCTCCTCACTGCGGATGGCGCGGGCCGCCGATCCGATCGCGTCCAGCCCCGACCCACACAAACGGTTGACCGTGGAGCCAGGGACTCCCACCGGCAAGCCAGCCAGCAGAGCACTCATTCTCGCGACGTTCCGGTTGTCCTCACCCGCTTGGTTGGCACACCCATAGACAACGTCCGCAACAGCCTCCCAGTCGAGGTTAGGGTTGCGCTCCATCAGCGCGCGCAGCGGAATGGCTCCCAAATCATCGGCGCGGACGGAGGACAACGCCCCTCCGTAACGTCCAAAGGGTGTACGGATAGCGTCGCATATATAGGCGTGATTCATGTTCTTCTCCGATCAGGGCAAGGTGGCACTCTCATGCAACTGCCAGATCCGTTTGAGCAATTCACGCGCTGGCGCATCCCCCACGACCGGGCTGGCCAGCTCCAGCAGCTTTCCTTCAAGGTCCGCGTCTGACAACGGCAACTCCGGGTCGCCCTTGCGGTCAGGCTGCAAGCACTCGAATCGTTTTCCGTCACGCAGCACGATGACGACGCTGGCTCCGCGACGCCCCGGAAAGGCTGCATCCACCTCCGGGTCAAGCGCCTTGGATATCCGCTTCATGAGTGCGCGTGTCGCGGGGTCGTTCAGACGGGCGGGCTCGAACGCAGACAGGCGAACGCTGCCATGCACCAATGCGGTTGCAACCATGTAGTGCAGGCTGAAGCGGGCCTGGTCGGCAGTCTGCGGATCCACATGCGGAGCGATGTCCAACGTCGGCCTGTACACCCCCAACGACACCTGCTCGATAGCTTCATGGCTGAAGCCGTGCAGTTGCTGCAGTGCCAGGGCGCCATCAATCGCGGCAAATGTGTGTCCGCAGCCGATGTGGTTCTTGAAGGTCAGGCGGGTGATGTGGAAATCCACCCCCAGCGTCTGGCCGATCTGCGCCCAATCTGCCCCTTGACTCATGGCATTTCCGAGTCCCGCTTCTCCCTCCAGGACGTCAAGCGAGCTTTTCATGCCACGGGCCGCCATCTGCGCGGCCAGGACTCCAGCCTCGGCGGCACGCCCCGCGTGCAAGGGCTTGGCCATGGCATCGAGCCGGAAAGCCTGCTGCAGTCCCGCACTGAACGTCGCGGCGATGGCTAGTGCATTTGCGTAAGCGGTCTCATCCAGCCGCAGCAAACTGGCTGCGGCTGCCGCCGCGCCGAAGACGCCCACCGAGCCCGTGTTGTGCCAGTACTTGTAGTGCGGCCGCCCAAGGGCTACGCCTATTCGGGTGGAAATCTCGTAGCCCAGCACAACCGCACGCAACAAGTCGGGCCCCGCTGCCCCCACGGCATGTGCCACCGACAGCGCCGCCGCAATGGTCGCAGCACCCGGGTGGTACATCGCGTCCCGAAAGGAGTCGTCAACTTCTGCCGCATGCGCGGCTGTTCCCTGGAACAGTGCCGCAGCCCGTGGCGTTGCAGAGCGCCCACCCACTAGGCAAGAGGCCCCACGGTCCAGGTCATCGGCCAGGGTATTGGCTAGCACTTGCACGGCAGGCATTGCCAGACCTGGGTAGTACGAGGCATACCAGTCCATCAACGCCCGCTCGGTATGGTGAGCCACTTCAGCAGACAGTGGTTGACTGGCGAACTGGGTTGCAAAGCGTGCAAAAGTCTCCGTCACGTACATATTCATTCTCCAGAAACCAGCAACCCGCTGAGTTGCTGAGCTGACGCCTTGCGCAATCCCGGTCAACCATTTGGTCTATCAAACCCCATTCAAGCGCGCGGGCGGCCTGCACCTCCTCAGCGAAGGAAATGTGCAGGTTTGCACCCTGGGCCGTGGTCAACCCTCAAGCAAGAACGGCCACACCGTCTGCGGCACGAACACCCTGCCCACAAGGCAAGACGAACACGGGGTTGATTTCCGCTTCTACCAGGCGTTCGCCGAGCTGCGCCGCCATGTTCGAAAATGCCACGATGGTATCCACCAGCGCGTCGACATCCGCTTTCGGGCGGCCACGAAAGCCGTCCAGCAACGGCCAGGTCTTGAGCTCCTGGGCCATAGACAAGGCCTCATCACGGCTCAAGCCACCGTACGCCGGAAGCAGGCGCATGGTCGTGTCCTTGAACAGTTCGGCGGTCACCCCGCCCATTCCGAGCATGACGGCGGTACCCAAACCATCGCGATGCATGCCCAGAATCAGTTCAACGCCACCGCTCACCATGCTCTGCACCAGAAACTGATCAGGAACCACGCCTGCCTTGGCCTTGACGTCTGCAATCATTTGGGCCAGTCGAGGCCCCATGCTCTCAGGCGTCAAGCCAACGGCAACACCGCCCACATCACTCTTGTGCGTGATCTGAGACGACAGGATCTTGAGCACCGTCTTGCCGCCCAGCTCTCGAGCGGCAGCTTCGGCTTCTGCCGCAGTCGCGACCACTCGCTCGTCTGCACAAGGGATGCCAAACTGTCGAAACAGCGCCTTCGCTTGAGCTTCATCCAGGGAGCCGGACGTCATACCGCCGACATCGATGAGCGGCACCTCACCATACGTTGTCGATGTGGGTTTGAACGCACCTGCCTTCAGCATTCCGTCCAGTGCAGCCGTGCAACTTTCAGCCGCTGCAAATGCAGGCACCCCATTACGGGTCAACAAGGCACCGACCTCGGGAGCGTGCGGGCTCACATAGGCAAGGATGGGTTTGTCTGAGTTGGGTAAACAGTCCTTGATGGCACCTGCCATGAGTTCCGGCATTGCCAGACTGGAAGAGCCAACGATGATGACCAGCGCGTCGTAGCTGGGACTGGCCAGCAAGGCATTGATGGCTCCACGCAACAGGTCGGGGCGCAACCCAGCCAGCGTAACGTCGATGGGGTTGCGGTCAAGCACAGCCTCGCTGCCAGTCTGCAGCGCGCGAAGGGCTTGCGCTGTGGCTTCATCAGGGGCCGGTGTGTCGAACCCAGCCACACCCAGGTCATCGGAAACCAGGGTACCTGCGCCCCCCGTGGAAGTGAGAATCGCAACGCGGTTGCCGCGGAGCTTTCGTCCGGTCGACAACGCGGCCGGAACGTCCAGCAGATCAGAGAAGCTGCGTGCACGGATGACGCCCACCTGTTTGAAGAGCGCATCGTACATGCGGTCCGCACCAGCCATCGCACCGGTATGGGACACCGCCGCCTTGGCGCCTGCCTCCGATCGACCAATCTTGAATGCCACCACTGGCTTGCCCGCGCGTGCAGCCTTCAAGCACGCTGCGCGGAACTTCTCCGGGTTGCGCACTGTTTCGATATAGAGAGCAATGACCTTGGTTGCGGGGTCATCGGCCAAGTGATCGATGAAATCCGCCAACTCCAGATCCACCTCGTTGCTGGTGGAAATCAACTTGGACAGGCCGACACCCCTGGCGGCTGCCCGAGAGAGCAAAGAGCCAAGAATGCCGCCGCTCTGCGACACCACACCAATACCGCCAGCCGGAAACTCATCCATCTCGAGCGCACCTGTCGCCGACAGAACGATTGCATCCGTCAGGTTCACCAGACCGATGGTGTTGGGCCCCAGGATACGCATCGTACCTGCAGCCTCAACCAGTTGCTTCTGACGCCGAGCGCCATCTTCACCGGTTTCGGTATAGCCACTGGCCAGCACGATGGCCGCCGCACAGCCGCGGGCAGAAAGGTCTCGCACAGCCAGGTGCGCACGCTCGGCCCCCAGCAGGACGATAGCCACATCGGGCACCTCCGGCAGTGACGCTACGTCGGGATAACAGGGCAGATCGCCAATGCGGTCAGCCTTGGGATTCACCGGGTAGATCGCTCCTGCGAAGCCGTGTTTCTGGAGATAGGCCACGGGGCGCCCAGCCGTCTTGGCCGGATCGGCAGATGCCCCGATCACGGCCACACTGCGGGGTTTGAGCAGTCGGGTAATAGCATCCATGAAATTCACTCCTTCGCTGCGGCCTTGGCCAGGAAAGCTTCTACCGATGCACGGTGCTCGCTGCTTGTGTAGCAAATACCCTGGGCCTGGCTACCCTGGGCAAACACATCGTGTGACGACAGCTCGAAGCTTTGGTTGATGATGGTTTTGGTCAGCGCCAGCGCCGTGCTGGAGGCTTGGCTGAGTTCAGCCGCCCACGCTTGTGCATCGGCAAGCAATGTGTCGGCGCTGGTCTTTCGGTCGACAATGCCCAATGCAAGTGCTTCGTCAACCTTGACCTGGCGACCGGTGAAGATGAGTTCCTTGGCTTTGGCCAACCCCACCCGACGCGGCAGAAAATACATACCGCCACCATCAGGAATGATGCCGCGCAACACGTAGGACCAAGCGAAGCTGGCCCATTCGCTGGCTATGACAAAGTCGCATGCCATGGCCGTGTCGGCCCCAAGACCCGACGCGGCGCCATTGACCGCGGCGATGACCGGCTTGGGCATGGTGTGCAGCAAAGCCTGCGTGTGGTGAACGCGTTGCTGCCGGTGCCAGCCATTGAAACCCACTTCGCCTGCGGGCGCGTTCATCCGCTTCTGCATTCCGCTGATGTCACCACCGGCACAAAAACCTTTTCCGGCACCGGTGAGGACGAGCGCCCTGATGGCCTTGTCTGCCGCCACGGTTTCGAGTGCATCGATGAACTCTGAGCGCATGTCGTCGCTCATGGCATTTCTCTTGTCGGGGCGATTGAGCGTGATGGTCGCGATGGCGTTCTCGACCTTGTAGTTCAACAGGGTGTATGTCATATGGGCTCCAGAATGGAATGCGCGTACAGGCGGCTGGCAGCTGTCTCGCTAGCAGGCCTCAGTCGGCCTTGATGTTGTTTTCCTTGATGATCTTCTGCCAGCGTGCTTCCTCCGCCTTCACATAGCGGTCGAACTCGGCAGGGTCAGAGGCTGTGATGACCAGTCCCTCGTGTGCCACCTTCTGAACAAACTCAGGACTCTGAGCTGCCTTCTTGACTGCGGCATTGAGCTTGGCAATCACGGGGACAGGTGTGCCAGCAGGGACGAAAATGCCATACCAGCTTTCAACGGAGTAGCCCGGAACGGTCGACGCAATGGTCGGCACTCCCTTGAATGCCTGGGACGGCTCTGGCGTCGTCACGCCCAATGCCCGCAACTTGCCCTGCTCGACGAAGGAAGAGACGGCAGCGGCCGTGCCGAAGAAAAGGTCAACCTGTCCGCCCAGCAGGTCCGTCATGGCAGGGCCCGCCCCGCGGTACGGGACATGAAGCAGATCCACCTTGGCCAGATTGGTGAACATCTCTCCAGCCAGATGAGCAGAGGTCCCATTGCCCTGAGAGGCATAGCTCAGTCGCTTGCCAGATTTGGCTGCGTCCAGAATGTCTTTCACCGACTTGTACGGGCTGTCGTTGCGAACGACCAGCACGTTGGGACCTTTGCCAATCAGACTGACAGGCGCAAAAGCAGTAGCGTTGTTGTAGGGCAGCTTGCTCAGCAGGCTGGGGTTGACCGCATGCGCCAACGTGGCAATCACCATCGAGTAGCCGTCTGGAGCACTCTTGGCCACCAGGTCCGTCCCAATGACCGTACCGGCACCTGGCTTGTTGTCAATGATGACCGGCTGACCAAGCTCCTTGGCCATCCCCAACCCCAGCATGCGCGCAATCAGGTCGGTACCACCGCCGGGCGCGAAGGGAACAACAATTTTCACGGGTTTATCGGGATATTGCGCAAATGCAGCTGTGCTGATGGCGGCAAACCCGACGAGTGTTGCGCATGCGACGTTACGCAGTGTGGAAGCAAAGGAAGGCATTGTCGTCTCCGATTAGTCAAGAACCCCAAGAACTCTGCACGGCTCTCAGTAGGTCCTTAGCTTATTTCGGAGGACAATGCTTTTGACCACCTATATTCCAAAGAATGGAATTTCCCAGACCGTGTCTACCCTGTTCATCAGTCGCTGCGGTCGCCAGTTCGCACAGAGGAGACATGACGTGAACGAAACCAATGCCCTGGCGGAAAACCCTGGACGTTCTGCATCCAATCGGTCCTTGCTCAGGGGTGCCGACATCCTGCGCGCCTTCAAGCCTGGGTCGGACCTGCTAGGCAACAATGAAATTGCCGAGCGAACAGGCCTGTCCAACTCGACCGTCAGTCGACTGACGCAGACCTTGGTCGCTGCCGGCCTGCTGCAGCAGGACCGCAGTCGCCGCGCTTACCGGCTGGCGCCCCTGGTCCTCAGTCTTGCGCACGCCATGCGGTCAGGTTCGTTGGTGTTGGCAGCTGCCGCACCGCACATGCGCGCCTTGGCAGAAAAGGAACACATCAATGTGGGCCTTGCGTGCCCTGACCGGGACGAAATGGTCTACGTTGAATCCATCCGTTACGCCCGCCGGATTGCGCTGCGCAACATCGTGTCTGGTCAGCGGGTCCCCATGGAACTGACCTCGCTGGGACGGGCCTATCTTGCGACCGTGACCCCGGCAAAAAGAAGCGCACTGGATGCCGTCTTTGCGCAGCGCAATGGAAAAAACTGGCCTGCCATCCAAAGCGCCATCGAAGAGGCTCTGCGATCCGTCAATGAGCGCGGGTATTGCAGCACAAGTTGGCAACCGGAAGTCGTTGCTCTGTCAACTCCGCTGAGCAGTCCTGACGGAGTTTACGTTTTGAACGTAAGCATTTCGACCAAGGAAAGCATCGACTCCGTTGAACGCGACTTGGCCACCAAGCTGTTGCGGCTGAAAGCTCGGGTCGCTCATGAAATTGAAAGACGGCATGGATACCACTGAGAGACACTGTGGAGTTGGAGTTGACCCGGGTCCCGCGCGTCTGGATCAAGTACCCGGATCTTGACGGGGCAGATGTTCAACGGTGGTCGAAACTGAGGACCAGCTTTTGCGTAGCGGCGCGCGCTTGGCAACTCAGCACGTAGCCCTGATCCACCTCATCGGCCTCCAGCGTGTAGTTCTTGTCCATCGTGGCACTGCCATCCACCACCTTGCAACGGCAAGTGCAGCACACACCGGCCTTGCAAGAAAAAGGCAGATCCAGGCCAGCATTCAGTGCGGCATCAAGCAAGTGCTCATCCGCACCAACGGCGATGTCATGCTCCTTGCCGTCAAGTACCACGGTCATGTGAATGTTCTTGGCGGTGGCGGACTTGTTCGCTGCCGCATCGGTATCAGCCTGTACCTTGGCCGCCTGGGCAGCCGAAGCAGCAAAACGTTCGCTGTAGACACGGTTGGCGGGCACACCGGCATCAACCAACGCTTTTTCGGTCGCCTCAATCATGGCTTCCGGGCCGCAAATGAACACTTCGTCCATGCTCTTGGCGGGCAGCAAGGACTCGACAATGGCCCGCACCTTGTCGCCATCGATACGGCCTTGCAATAGATCCACTTCTTGCGCCTGACGCGACAAAACGTGAATCATGGTGAAGCGATTGGCAAAACGGTCCTTCAGGTCCTGCAGTGCTTCGTTGAACATCACGCTGGACATCCGGCGGTTGCCGTAGACCAGGGTGAACTTGGATTCGGGCTGCTCTTCCAGTGTGGTCGCGACAATCGACAAAATGGGCGTGATGCCGGAACCTGCAGCGAAGCCGACACGGTGGATGGCGCGTTGCTTTTTGACCGTGAAGCGGCCTTCGGGCGGCATGACGCTCAAGGTGTCGCCCGGCTTCACAGCGGTCGCTGCCCAGTTGGAAAAGACGCCGCCTTCCACGGGGCGAATGCCCACCTCAAGTTCGCCATGTTTCAGGAACTGGCTTCTGGCGCTGCTGATCGAGTAGTTGCGGCGCACATCTTGTCCGTTGATCTGAGCGCGCAGGGTCAGAAACTGGCCTGGCTCGAAGCGGAAAGCTTCGCGGGCATCGGCGGGAACGTCGAACGCGATCGCGACAGAGCCTGCGGCTTCGGGGTTGACGCGTTTAACTTTGAGTTCGTGGAAGCAAGGGGCAGACATGGGTTGTCTCCGAATGGATTCAATACGGCTTGAAATAATCAAAGGGTTCACTGCAATCGAGACACTTGTAGAGCGCCTTGCAGGCGGTGGAGCCAAAATGCGACGACTCGACCGTGTGGCTGGAACCACAATGCGGGCAAACAACAGCGGAGCGAGGTTGGCCAACTTGACGCACAAAACGCAGCACGCTCTCACCTTCAGCCCGACCCGTGGCACAACGCTGCTGTGGTGGGGCAATGCCGTAGGCTCGCAACTTGTCTTTGGCCTCGTCGGTCATCCAGTCGGTCGTCCAGGCCGGGGCCAGCTGCGTCACCACCCGGGCTTGCAGCCCCTGGGCCTGCAACGTGGCTCGAACATCGTCTTCTATCTGGCCCATGGCCGGACAACCACTGTAGGTAGGAGTGATAACCACCTCCAACCCATCCGCGCCGTGTCGCACATCCCGCAAAATGCCGAGTTCGCGCAGTGAGACGACCGGGATTTCCGGATCGGCCAGCGATTCGAGAGCAGCCCAGGCCGCACGAACGGCATCCTCAGGTGTAGCGACAGCATTCATGGTGTTACCAACTGGCGTTGGGGTGAGCGCGTGCCAGACCCTGCATCTCGGTCAACAAGAAGCTCAGGTGCTCAGAATGCACGCCGTTCTTGCCTTGGGTAACGTACCCCTCAGCGGAGGAACGCACCAAGGTGGCTTCGGCCAAGGCGTCGTCCACCAGCGCATCCCACTGGGCGCGCAAGGTGGCCACGTCAACGCCGACGCCAGCAGCCACGGCCTCGGCCTCCACGCTGCTGCCGGACCAGAACTCCTGGGTGTAAGGCATCAGGTGGTCCAGCGCAGCCTGAACGCGGGTGTGCGACTCGTCGGTACCGTCACCCAGACGCACCAGCCAGTCGCGTGAGTGGCGCAGGTGGTAACGCACCTCCTTGAATGACTTGGCGGCGATCGCGGCCAACTGCTCGTCCTTTGACTGCTGCAGCGCTTCCCATACCAACACCATCAAGGCGCTGTAGAGGAAGTTGCGCACAATGGTGGTGCCGTAGTCGAGGTCGGTCTTGGCGTAACCCACGAGCGCGCTGTGGTGCGGCAACTCCAGGAGTGTGTAGTTCCGAAAGTCCTGGGAATCACGGAAATAGGCCAAGCGGTCTTCGGTGGCGCCATTGCCCAGCAAGGTTGCGGCCTGCTGGTACAGCATGCGGGCCTGACCGATCAGGTCCAGGCTCACGTTGGCCAGAGCGATGTCTTCTTCAATCACCGGGCCGTGACCGCACCATTCGGCGTTGCGCTGGCCCAGCACGACGGCGTTATCCGCCAGGTGCAGCAGGTAGTTCGCTGTTGCGCTCATCACATGTGCCCCACTTCTTCCGGAATGTCGTAGAAAGTCGGATGGCGGTAGATCTTGTCGGCCGCCGGGTCAAACAACTCACCTTTGTCGTCCGGATTGCTGGCGGTGATTTGAGCCGAAGGGATCACCCAGATGCTCACGCCTTCCTGACGGCGGGTGTACACATCACGCGCCATTTCCAGTGCGTGCTGTGCGTCGCTGGCGTGCAGGCTGCCGCAATGTTTGTGCTCCAAACCTTGCTTGCTGCGAACAAACACTTCCCAGAGGGGCCATTCTTTGAGTGCGGTGGTCATGCTGCTTCCTTCATTGCACGTTGTTGTTGCTTGCGGGCGTGGGCCAAGGCGGCGTCGCGAACCCATTGGCCGTCGTTGTGCGCCTTCACGCGGGTGGACAGGCGCTCCTTGTTGCATGGGCCATGGCCGTTGACGGTTTGCCAGAACTCGGCCCAGTCGATCTGGCCGTAGTCGTAGTGACCGCGTTCCTCGTTCCACTTGAGGTCGGGGTCGGGCAGGGTCACACCCAGCACCTTGGCTTGCGGCACGGTGGCGTCGACAAACTTCTGACGCAGGTCGTCATTGCTGATGCGTTTGATACCCCAGCGCATGCCTTGCGCGCTGTTCGGGCTGTCGGCATCCGGCGGCCCGAACATGGCCAGGCACTTCCACCACCAGCGGTTGACGGCATCCTGCACCATGGCCTTTTGCTCATCGGTACCCCTCATCATCACCAGAAGGGCTTCGTAGCCTTGGCGCTGGTGGAAGGATTCTTCCTTGCACACGCGCACCATGGCACGGGCGTAGGGGCCATAGCTGCAGCGGCACAGAGGCACCTGATTCATGATGGCAGCGCCGTCAACCAGCCAGCCGATCACGCCCACGTCGGCCCAGTTCAGGGTTGGATAGTTGAAGATGGAGCTGTACTTGGCCTTGCCGCTGTGCAGGGCTTCGAGCATCTGGTCACGGCTGGTGCCCAGGGTCTCGGCAGCGCTGTACAGGTACAAGCCATGGCCACCCTCGTCCTGCACCTTGGCGATCAGGATGGCCTTGCGCTTCAAGCTGGGGGCGCGGCTGATCCAGTTACCTTCGGGCAGCATGCCCACGATCTCACTGTGGGCGTGCTGGCTGATCTGGCGCACCAAGGTCTTGCGGTAGGCCTCGGGCATCCAGTCCTGGGGCTCGATGCGGCCATCGGCGTCGATGCGCGCATCGAACTTGGCCATCAATTCGGCCGGCTCCTTGTGTGCGATCGGCGTGGGCTGCTTCTGCCCTGGTTCGTCAGAAACGCTGAATGATTGCGTGTACATGCTGTTATTCCTTTCCCGAATACAAAACGGCGAGGATCAGTCCCCCCAATGGGGAATCACTGAGCCAAGGACCACTGCCCGCCCTTCACTTCCAGCATGCGGAAGGCCGACAGGTTCAAGCCCATGTGGTCGGTGGGGGACATGTTGAAAGTGCCGCTGGTGGCGACAAAGCCCTTTGTGGCTTCCAGGGCGTCGCGCACCTTGGCGCGATCGGTACCATTGGCGCGCTTGATGGCATCGACGGTCAGCATCAATGCGTCGTAGGCGTAGCCACCAAAGGTGGACACGTCTTCCTTGTAGCGTGCCTTGTAGGTTTTTTCGTAGCTGGCCACGACTGGTGCCTGCGGGTCGTTGGCAGGCAGTTGGTCAGGAATCAGCTGTGCGGGCGAAGGCAGACGGACACCTTCAGCGGCAGCACCGGTCAGCTTGAGGAACTCGTCAGAGGCCACACCATGCGACTGGTACAACGGCAGATTGATGGCCAACTGTTTGTAGTTCTTGGTCACGATGGCCGGGCCTTGGCCAAGACCGAACACGAACACTGCCTGCACGCCAGCGGTGTTCTTGATCTTGGTCAGCTGCGGGCTCATGTCGGTGTCTTTCGGGCCGTAGGTTTCGTTGGCCACCAAGGTGATGCCGTACTTGCCAGCGACTGCTTCGGTTTCCTTCTTGCCTGACTGGCCAAAGCCTGACGTCTCGGACAGCAAAGCCACCTTGCTCAGGCCACGCTTTTTCATGTCCTCAAACACCTTTTCAGCCGCCATCCGGTCGGTGTGAGGCGTCTTGAACACCCACTTCTTCACGGGTTCGATCACCGTCACCGCGCCAGCCAGCGAAATGAAGGCCACTTCAGCCTTGGTCACCAGCGGCACCATGGACATCGTCGCGCCAGTCGTGGTGCCACCGATGATGACGTCCACCTTGTCATCCTCAATCAGGCGCTTGGTAAAGCTGTTTGCCTTGTTGGCATCACTGCCATCGTCGTAGTGCACCAGTTCAAGTTGGCGGCCGAGAACGCCCCCCTTTTTGTTCAGTTCTTCAACATACAGCTGCAGGGTCTTGAGTTCTGGGTCACCCAGGAAGGCCGCAGGGCCGGTCACCGACAGCACAGACCCGATCCTGATCGGATCGGCGGCCATGGCGGCCAGAGTGCTCGCTGCCAGGGCAGCACCTACAACGATTTTTTTCATGCTGAATTTCATTGACGTCTCCTAGTGAAAAAAGGGGTTCAAACGCGCTCGATCACGATGACAATGCCTTGGCCTAAGCCAATGCGTCTGGTGCAATCAGAGTTGCTTGGGGCGTTCGTCGAAAACGCGACGCGCTTTGCCGGTCAGTGTTCGCGGAAGGGCGTCCGCGTCCATGACCACCACCTTGGTTGAAATACCAATGATGGTTTTGATGTGGTGCTGCAGTTCTTTGGCGATCTGCTGAATTTCGCCCGCGCCAAGCTTGCCCGTCAGCGAACGCTGCAATTCACAGCGGATTTCCACGTTGTCGAGGTGACCGTCGCGAGTCAACAAAATCTGGTAATTGCCGGACAGCCTGGGGTCGCGCAAGATTTGTTCCTCGACCTGTGTCGGAAACACGTTGACGCCACGAACGATCAGCATGTCATCGGAGCGGCCAGTGATCTTGCCGATGCGACGGAAGCTGCGCGAAGTCGGCGGCAGCAGGCGGGTCAGGTCGCGGGTGCGGTAGCGAATGACCGGGAAAGCCTCCTTGGTCAAAGAGGTGAAGACGAGTTCGCCTTCAGAGCCGTCCGGCAGCACTTCACCGGTTTCAGGATCGATGATTTCGGGATAGAAGTGATCTTCCCAGATCACCGGACCGTCCTTGGACTCAATGCACTCGCAGGCCACGCCAGGCCCCATGACTTCCGTGAGGCCATAGATGTCGATCGCGTCGATGCCGAGCTTGCGTTCAATCTCGGTGCGCATGCCCTCACCCCAGGGCTCGGCACCAAAGATGCCCACCTTGAGTGAAATGTCTTCTGGTGCAATACCCTGACGCTCGAACTCCTCGGCGATCACCAGCGAATAAGAGGGCGTGACCATGATCGCATCGGGTTTGAAGTCGATGATCTGCTGGACTTGCTTCTCGGTCTGCCCGCCAGACATCGGCACGGCGGTGCAACCCAAACGCTCAATACCGTAGTGAGCCCCCAGGCCGCCAGTGAACATGCCATAGCCGTAGGCGTTGTGTACCATGTCACCGGCGCGCACGCCTGCAGCGCGCAGGGAACGGGCAACCAGGTCTGCCCAGTTGTCCAGATCACGCTTTGTGTAACCCACCACCACCGATTTGCCAGTGGTGCCACTGGATGCGTGCAAGCGTGCAACGCGATCGCGCGGCACGGCGAACAGTCCGAACGGATAGTTGTCGCGCAGGTCCAGCTTCGTCATGAAGGGGAACTTGGACAAATCGGCCAGCGTCTTGAGGTCGTCCGGGTGCACACCCTTGGCTTCGCATTTGGCGCGGTAGGGTGCAACGTTGTCGTAGCTGTGACGCAAAGACCACTTCAGGCGTTCGAGTTGCAGCGCTGCAATCTCGTCACGGCTGGCGGTCTCTATCGGCTCCAGATCGCCGGGGCGGGGTTGTTTAACGGGCATAAGGTCCTCTGTCTCTATCTAAGTAAGCGGGTAGATCGCGGATTCAGTCCTGGGCGGCAAAGCTCGCCGTCACTTCACCTTTGATGCGGTAGCTCTTGCCACGGAACAGGGCGATGGTGTGTCCCCCGACGACGCTGACCGTCACGTCATAAACGCCGGTGCGCCCGGATGCCGATCGCTCGACCGCTTGAGCTTCCAGCAAGTCACCCTCTCGGCCAGGGGCCAGAAAGTCGATATGGCAAGCCGAAGCCACGGTGTTGAGGTTGTAGCTGTTGCAGGCGTAAGCAAAAGCGGTGTCGGCCAGCGTGAAAATCAGGCCGCCATGGCAGATGTGGTGACCGTTGACCATGTCAGGCCGCACACGCATGCGCAATGTGGCTCGGCCAGGCGCGACTTCGGTACGCTCCATGCCCAAGGCGTGGGCGGCGCGGTCACGCGACCACATGGCTTCGGCAGCAGCGTCGGCCAGGGCCTGAGGGCTGGCCTCGGAGAGCTGTTCATTGGCGTTTGGCATCTCATTGCCCTTTGAATTGAGGGGTGCGCTTTTCCAGGAAAGCCGACACGCCCTCGACGTAATCGGCACTGCGGCCGAGTTCGCGCATGTACAACCCCTCCAGCGTCAACTGCTGCTCCAGGGTGTTGGCGTTGGCGGCTTGCATGGCTTGGCGCGTGCGCACCAGCGCGCGGGTCGGCATCACGGCCAACTGGTTGGCCAAGGCATCTACCGTTGCAGAAAACTCGGCATCAGCCACCGACTGCCAGATCAAGCCCCAGTCGGCGGCCTGCCTGGCGAGAAGTTTGTTCCCGGTCATGGCCAGGCCGAGCGCGCGCGCATGACCCAAACGCTGAGGAACGATCCATGAACACGCCGTGTCTGGAATCAGGCCGATCTTGGCGAAAGGCAACATGAAAGCGGCCGATTCGGTGGCCACCACCATGTCGCAAGCCAAGGCCAGGCTGGCGCCCGCACCGGCCGCTATGCCATTGACCGCAGCAATCACGGGCACTCGCAGGTTGGCCAGCTTGAGGATCAATGGCTTGTAGTGGCGCTCGACCACATCACCAAGGTCGGGCGGGGTTTCGCCGGGCACAAAGCGCACTTCTGCGTCGGCCAAGTCTTGACCGGCACAAAAACCCCGGCCGGCACCAGTGAGCACCAGCACCCGCACCGCCGGGTTGACCTGAATGGCGTCGAGCGCATCGCGCAACTCGGCGTGCATTTCGGCGTTCAGGCTGTTCATCTTGTCCGGGCGGTTCAGCGTTAGGCGAGCCACGCCGCTGCCACTGATGTCAAACAGAATGTGTTGGTAGCTCATCTGACTCAGCCCCTTTCAGACGTGGTAGCGGCGTTGCACGACACGGAAGCGGTTGGCCACAAAGGCCGAGTCTGCGTAAGACGCGTTGGCCGAGGGGTTGCCGCCGGTGCCGTGGTAGTCGGAATAAGCCGACGACTGGTTGACAAAAACACCACCGGTCAGGTTGATGGACAGCGCCACCTTGCCGCGCCAGCTGGCCTCGGTCATCGCGTCGATGACGTGCTGCTTGGTCGAATAGAGGCCGACGGTCAGTGCGCCGTGGGTGTTGACAATGCGCTCGGACAACGCAATCGCCGCAGCGCCGTCGGCCGCCTTGACGACAAAAGAAATCGGGCCAAAGCGCTCTTCCATGTAAGCCGCTTCGTCGGAAGCATCCACAGCCAGCAACACCGGGGTGCGCACTTTCGCGCCGGGAAATTCGGGGTTGTCGAGCGCAGTGGAGGCAAGCACGACTCGACCCAGGCTGCCGCTGCAGGCCTCTTCAATGCGGTCCAGCGTTGCGCCAGACTGAATGGCGCCCAGCACCGCGCAGGCGACCTCGGGCTTGGAGAGGAACTTCTGCACGGCGGCGGCGAGGTCGTTGCAGACCTCGTCATAGCTCTTGTGGCCCTGATCGGTCTCGATGCCGTCCGCTGGCACGATGATGACCTGGGTGGTGGTGCACATCTGGCCCGAGTAGAGCGAGAGCGTGAACGCCAGGTTGCCCAGCATCGCCTTGTAGTTGTCGGTCGACTCGATCACGACGTTGTTGACACCGGCGAGTTCGGCATAAACCTGTGCCTGCGTGCAGTGGTCGATCAGCCACTGGCCGAAGACGTTGCTGCCCGTGAAGTCCACCGACTTGACCGCTGGGTGGGTGGCCAACGCCTGCGTGGCGCTGCGTTGTTCGGCCACGCACAGCGTGACCAGATTGGGGTCGATGCCGTTTTCTGCCAGCACGGCGCGAATGGTACGCACGGTGATCGCGGCCGGCAGGATCGCGTTGCTGTGCGGCTTCACGATCACGGCGTTGCCGGTGGCCAGTGCAGCGAACAGGCCGGGGTAAGTGTTCCAGGTCGGGAAGGTGCCGCAACCGATCACCAGACCTACGCCGCGGCCGACAATCTCGTAGTGCTTTTTCATCACCAAGGCGGGGTTCTTGCCTTGTGGCTTTTCCCAATGTGACTCTGCGGGCACAAAACTCTGTTCGCGCCAGGCATAGGCCACCGACTCCAGACCACGGTCCAGCGCGTGTGCAGCGCCCGCTTGGAAGGCCATCATCCAGCCTTGGCCAGTGGTTGCCATCACGGCATGGCCCATCTCAAAGCTCTGCTTGTAAATGCGATCCAGAATTTCGAGGCAAATGCCAACGCGGCCGACGGCACCCACTGCCTGCCAACCTTTCATGGCAGCTTGACCGGCGCCGACCAGCACCTGCGGGTCGCAAACGGGGTAACGCACGTCCAGCGCGATGCCATAGGGCGAACTCTCCTTGCCGCCCCACCCACACTGGCCAGGCTGGCCCAGGTCAAAGTTCTTACCCAGATGCGCCTCAAAAGCTGCCTTGCCATCGGCCGCAGCAGTCTCACCGTACACCTTGGGACTGGGCATCTCGCTGTAAGGCGACCAGTAACCACGGGTAGCGATCGCGCGCATCGCTCCCTCGATGGTGGCCGCATGCTTTTCAAACAGTGGGTGAGACATTCAGAAGCTCCAGGGAAACAGTTGGTGAGGGTTTGGCACGGCAGATGAGCCAGATAGACGTATTACATATTTTCATCGCTCAACCGAAAATAATGTATCGTAAACAAACCACGAAAAATCCTCGGGTTTTCCCTTATCTGCGCTCAATAATCAGCCGACAAGGGCGCCTAACCACGGGAAACACCACAGCAAAAAATCAGTACTTACCCTAGGTTTTTGTTGCGAAGAACAAAAACAGATACTTTATTTTTGTTTTTTGAACATAATAAGTAATACATAAGAAGTGCAGTGCAGCGCCACACCCCCTCCCCTAAAGAGCGCGAGGGCACCGCCTGCGCTACCTCACTTTGCAACTTCAACCGTCACGGAAACGCCAAATGCCCATACAGCCTCACGGCAAGCTTGCCGTCCATAACCTCGCCTGGGGGATACGTTGATGCTGGCCCAGTTCCTGCAATTCCTGTTCTCAGGTGTGACCGTGGGCGCCACCTACGCGCTAGCGGCGTTGGGGTTCACGCTGATCTACAACGCCAGCAACGTGATCAACTTCGCGCAAGGCGAATTCATCATGCTGGGCGGCATGCTGGCGGTGCTCTTCGCCCAGATGGGCCTGCCGCTGCCATTGGTGGTTCTGCTGGCCGTGGCCATTCCCGCCATCGTTGGGGTGGTGATGGAAAAAGTGGCCATCGAACCCGTCAAGGGCGCAGAAACCGTGTCGCTCATCATCATCACCATTGGCGCATCGCTGGTGATCCGCGGTTTGATCCAGGTCTGGCTAGGCAAAGGCACGCACAGCCTCCCGGCCTTCTCGGGTGACGTTCCGATTCAAATCCTTGGCGCCACCCTCATGACGCAAAGCTTGTGGATTCTGGGTGTGACCGCTCTGGTTGTGGTGGCCCTGTGGTACTTCTTCGGCCGCACACTCACTGGCAAAGCCATGCTGGCTACATCGTTCAACCGCACCGCGGCTGAGCTGGTGGGAATCAACACCAACTGGGTGTTGTTCATGAGCTTTGCCATGTCGGCAGGTCTGGGCGCGCTGGGCGGCATTCTGCTCACCCCCATCACCATGACGTCCTACGACGTCGGCATCATGCTCGGTCTCAAGGGCTTTGTGGCCGCGGTGGTGGGCGGCCTGGGCAACGGCCTGGGGGCGGTGCTCGGTGGCTTGCTCGTGGGCGTACTCGAAGCCATGGGCGCTGGCTACATCTCGTCGGCCTACAAAGACGCCGTGCCGTTTGTGCTGATTCTCTTCATTCTGTTTTTCATGCCGCGCGGTCTGTTCGGTGGCAAATCGACCGATCGGGTGTGACCATCATGCAAAAAAACACATATATTGGCCTGGGCTTGGTGGTGGCCGTACTGCTTGCATTGCCTTTCGTGTTGCCCAACAGCTACTACATGGACCTGGCGATCCGCATGGCGATCAACGCCATCATCGTGATTGGGTTGAACCTGCTGATCGGTTTTGCCGGTCAGATCAGCCTGGGGCATGCCGGCTTCCTCGGCCTGGGCGCTTACGCATCGGCCGTCCTGCCCACGCACTACGGCTGGCACCCCTTGCTGGCCATGGCGGGAGGCGCAGTGGCCACGGCAGTCATCGCAGGCGTGGTGGCCAAGCCAATTTTCAAACTCAAGGGCAACTATCTGGCCATGGCCACCTTGGGTCTGGGCATCATCATCAACATCGCGTTGCGCAACGAAGCGCAATGGACCGGCGGCCCCGATGGCATGCCCGTGCCGACGCTGGGCCTCATGGGCTTCGAGCTGAGCAGCGACAAACATTGGTACTGGGTGGTCGCGCTGTTGCTCACCTTCAGTGTCTGGGCTTCGCTCAACATGATCGACTCCCCTTTCGGCCGGGCGCTGCGCGCCTTGCACGGGTCGGAAGTGGCGTCACAAGTGGTGGGGGTGAACATCGTCCGTTACAAGGTTGCGATCTTCGTGCTGTCGGCGGTGTTCGCCAGCATCATGGGCAGCGTGACGGCACATTACGTGGGCTTCGTCACACCCAATTTCGCCGACTTCTTCCACTCCATTGAACTGGTGACCATGGTGGTGGTGGGCGGCATGGCGTCGGTGTTTGGTTCCATCGTCGGCGCGGTGCTGCTGACGGCTTTGCCACAAGCCCTGGCCACCTTCGAAGGCTGGGAAACCGTGGTGTTTGGCGCGGTCTTGATGCTGTGCATGATCTTTCTGCCCAAGGGCCTGGTCCCCACGCTGGCAGCCAAGTTTGGTAAGGGGGAATGAGCATGGCGTTGCTGGAAGTCAAAGACCTGTCCATTCATTTCGGAGGTGTCAAGGCGGTTCAAAACGTGTCATTCAGCATTGACTCGGGCATCGTCTATTCGGTGATCGGGCCCAACGGCGCCGGTAAAACCACCCTCTTCAACCTGATCACCGGCGTGTACAAACCCACCGCGGGTGAGATTCGCCTGGACGGCGAGGCCATCCAAGGCAAGTCGCCCAACGAGCTGGCAGAACGCGGCATGGCGCGCACGTTCCAGAACCTGCAGATCTGCATGAACATGAGCGCCATCGAGAACGTGATGGTGGGTGCCCACCTGCGGCTGGACCGCAACGTTCTGAAAGCCGCCTTGCGCTGGCCCAGCCTGCGCAGCCGCGACCGCGAACTGCGCGCCGAAGCCGCCGAGCTGATGCGCTTTGTCGGGTTGGAAAACCACATCGAATCACGCGCCGATGCGATGTCTTACGGCGTGCTCAAACGGTTGGAAATTGCACGCGCCTTGGCCATGAAGCCCCGCATGATCTTCCTGGACGAACCCGCTGCCGGGCTGAACCCGAAGGAGACGATCGAGGTGGACCACCTGATACGCAAGATCGCCGATTCCGGCATCACGGTCGTGCTGGTGGAACATGACATGAAGATGGTGATGAACCTGTCAGACCGCATTCTGGTGCTGGACTATGGCCGGAAATTGACCGAAGGCACGGGCGCGGAGGTCCGCAAGAACCCCGACGTGATTGCAGCATATCTGGGCACACACGCCTGAGGGTAGAGACATGGAAGCATTGCGCATCATTTCTGACGAGCACAAGAACTTCTGGCGCATGGCTGTGACGCTGGAACAGGTGGCCAACGAGCTCGAGGCCGGGGCTTCGGTGGCCCCTGCTTTTTTCCAGTCGGCCTTCGACTACATCGAGCAGTTTGCCGACCGCGCGCACCATCTGAAAGAAGACGACCACCTCTTTCGCCTCATGCGCCTGCGGTCCGCCGACGTGGGCCCCATGATCGACGCGCTGGAGGCGGACCACCGCCTTGCCAGCACCCACCTGATCGAATTGCGCAAGGAATTCGCCAAAGCACGTTCCGGGCAACAGGCAGGTCTGGTGGCGTCTCTGCGCGACTACACCGCGCGCCTGAAAAAACACATCACCACCGAAGAAACCGAGGCCATGCCGCTGGCCCGCAAGATTCTGACCGCAGAAGACTGGGCGGAAATCGACGCCAAGTTCTCGGACAACCAGGACCCGGTGTTTGGTGCGCAAGCCCGGGCCGAGTTCCGCGAGCTCTATCACCGTGTGGTGAGCCTGGCGCCAGAGTCGGTTGGGCTGGGTGGCCACAGCGGGGGCGTTCTGGACCGTTCAGCCACCCCGCCAGTTGGCGACGTGCTGCTCAAGGTGACCGAGCTGGAAAGCAGTTATGGCCGCATCAAGGCACTCAAAGGGCTGAACCTGGAAGTTCGGCGCGGTGAAACCGTGGCTCTGGTAGGGGCGAACGGTGCAGGCAAAACCACATTCCTGCGCACCCTGTCGGGCGTGCAACCCATGAACGGTGGCGCAATCTGGTTTGATGGCGAGGACATCTCTCGGGTTCGAGCCGACCAACGCATGCGCCGTGGCATTTGCCAAAGCCCCGAAGGGCGCCAGGTGTTCGGGCCATTGTCGATTGAAGACAATTTGCGCCTGGGCGCCTACACCCAACCCAAACACCAGGTGCCGCAAGATCTGGAACGGGTCTATGCCATGTTCCCCATCCTGAAGGAAAAGCGCAAGTTGCCAGCCGGCACCTTGTCGGGTGGCCAGCAACAGATGCTGGCCATCGGCCGCGCCCTGATGGGGCGCCCCAAGCTACTGCTGCTGGACGAGCCGTCCATGGGCCTGGCCCCCTTGCTGGTTGAGGAAGTGTTCAACGTGGTCAAAGCACTCAAGCGCGAGGGAATGACCATCTTGTTGGTGGAACAGAACGCCTTCACCGCCTTGGCGATTGCAGACCGTGGTTACGTTCTGGAAACAGGTGAAATCACCCTGACCGGCACTGGGCATGAACTGATCAACAACGAGCAAATTCGCGCCGCGTATTTGGGTATGTAAATTGCTAAAGGCACCGGGCTGGCTGAAGTGAGTCGGCGCTATAAGAGGGGATAATTTGCCTTCCCTGAAGTCCGCTGGGACGCCATCAGCCAGACCCGATGACACAAAACACCGTTGAGAAGACCTTTGATGAGCGATTGAACCACTTTCGCCAGCAAAGTCGCGTCAAGGCGGGGTCGCTCATCGTTTCGGTATTTGGCGATGCGGTCCTGCCCAGGGGTGGCCAGATTTGGCTCGGGTCACTGATCAACCTGCTGCGTCCGCTGGACGTCAACGAGCGCTTGATCCGCACCACGGTGTTCCGTCTGGTGAAGGACGAATGGCTGCAAACCCAAACTCTGGGGCGCCGAACCGATTACATGTTGACCGCTTCAGGGCAAAAGCGGTTTGAAGAAGCGTCCAGCCAGATTTACGCCCTGAACGCCCCCAACTGGGACCGGCGCTGGCGGCTGGTGATGGTGGTGGGCGATTTGGCAGCCCAGGAACGCGAGCGCCTGCGCCGTGCCTTTTACTGGCAAGGCTTTGGCGAATTGAATCCAGCCTGTTTCGTCCATCCGGGTGCAGATCTGGGTTTGGTGTTCGACGCCCTGCGTAGCGATGGCATGACCAACCTGCTGCCCTCGTTGATGCCCCTGTTGGCAGCCAACCCAGTGTTGAGCCAGTCGGCCAGCGATGCGGACATCGTCAAATCCGCCTGGAATCTGGAGCACATGGCCGAGTCTTACACCAGGTTCGTGGCACGCTATCAACCCATTGTGGACGCCCTTCGGCAAGCCCCGCACGAGAGCATTGACGAGGAAAAGGCCTTTCTGATCCGCACGCTGCTGATCCATGATTTCCGCCGACTGCTGCTGCGCGACCCCGAACTGCCCGACGTCTTGCTACCCAGCAGCTGGCCGGGGCAAGAGGCACGGATGCTGTGCAAGGAAATCTACCGCCGCCTCCTCGTGGCCTCTGAAAAACATTTGAACCGCCATTTATTGCTGGCGAGTGGTGAGGTACCACCCGCCTCCAATATGGTGTCTCAACGCTTTCGAAGCGCCGACCCCCTCGCGGATCTAGCCTAAAACATCAGACTTTTTCCAGAATCAATGCAATGCCCTGCCCCACGCCAATGCACATGG
>CBKZAG010000012.1:0-32495 GCA_966692625.1 uncultured Comamonadaceae bacterium | reverse complement strand
AAGGCCCGCGCTGCCGCGCGTGAGGCCGGTCTGTCGGAAGACCGCTTCCTGGCCTGCGAGCGCGGCGTCAGCTTTGGCTACAACAACCTGGTGGCCGACATGACCAGCCTGGCCGAGATGCGCAAATCCGGCGCCCCGGTGGTGTTCGACGTGACGCACTCGGTGCAAAAACCCGGCGGCCTGGGCGCCAGCAGCGGCGGCGCACGCGAGATGGTGCCCGTGCTGGCCCGCGCCGGCGTGGCTGCAGGCGTGGCGGGCCTGTTCATGGAAACCCACCCGCGCCCGCCCGAGGCCTGGTCCGACGGCCCCAACGCCGTCCCCCTCAAGCACATGAAGGCCTTGCTGGAAACCCTGGTCGCGTTGGACAGTGTGACCAAGCGCAACGGTTTCCTGGAAGACCGCTTCAACGAGTTCTGACACCGGAAAGCCCCACATGCCCAGCGCGTACATCATCGTTGACATGCAGATCTCCAACCCGGAGCAATACAAGCAGTACATGGCGCAGGCACCCGCTGCGGTCAAGGCTGCTGGCGGTGAGTACCTGGTGCGCGGCGGGCGTTTCGAGGTGATGGAAGGCAACTGGAACCCGGCACGCATCGCCATGCTGCGCTTTCCCACCTTCGAGCAGGCCAAGGCCTTCTACGACGGTGAGATGTACCGCCAGGCGCGAGCCCAGCGGGATGGCGCCACCCAGTTCTTCAACATGATCCTGGTCGAGGGCGTGGCCGAGCCCGTTTTCTGACCCGGACACAACAACAAACCCCATACCGAAAGGAAACCATGAGCGCAATCGTTGATATCGTCGGCCGCGAAGTGCTGGACAGCCGAGGCAACCCCACCGTCGAGTGCGACGTTCTGCTGGAAAGCGGCGTGATGGGCCGCGCAGCGGTGCCGTCCGGCGCCTCCACCGGCAGCCGCGAGGCCATCGAGCTGCGCGACGGCGACAAGAGCCGCTACCTGGGCAAGGGCGTGCTCAAGGCCGTTGAGCACATCAACACCGAGATCAGCGAAGCCGTGCTCGGTCTGGACGCCTCCGAGCAGGCCTTTCTGGACAAGACCCTGATCGACCTGGACGGCACCGAGAACAAGAGCCGCCTGGGTGCCAACGCCATGCTGGCCGTCTCCATGGCCGTGGCCCGCGCCGCCGCCGAAGAAGCCGGCCTGCCGCTGTACCGCTACTTCGGCGGCAGCACCAGCATGCAAATGCCCGTGCCGATGATGAACGTCATCAACGGTGGCGCGCACGCCAACAACAACCTCGACCTGCAGGAATTCATGATCCTGCCCGTGGGCGCGCCCAGCTTCCGCGAAGCCCTGCGCTGGGGTGCAGAGGTGTTCCACGCGCTCAAGAAGATCATCCACGACAAGGGCATGAGCACCGCCGTGGGCGACGAGGGCGGCTTCGCCCCCTCCGTGGCCAACCACGAGGCAGCCATCCAGCTCATCCTGGAAGCCATCGACAAGGCTGGCTACGTCGCCGGTGAACAGATCGCCCTGGGCCTGGACTGCGCCGCCAGCGAGTTCTACAAGGACGGCAAATACCACCTGGAGGGCGAAGGCCTGGTGCTGTCCGCCGAAGAGTGGACCAACATCCTGGCCACCTGGTGCGACAAGTACCCCATCATCTCCATCGAAGACGGCATGCATGAAGGCGACTGGGCGGGCTGGAAGCACCTGACCGAGCGCCTGGGCAACAAGGTCCAGCTGGTGGGCGACGACCTGTTCGTCACCAACACCAAGATCCTGAAGGAAGGCATCAGCAAGGGCATTGCCAACTCCATCCTCATCAAGATCAACCAGATCGGCACGCTGACCGAGACCTTCGCCGCCATCGAGATGGCCAAGCGCGCAGGCTACACCGCCGTCATCAGCCACCGCTCCGGCGAAACCGAGGACTCCACCATCGCCGACATCGCCGTGGGCCTGAACGCTGGCCAGATCAAGACCGGCTCCATGAGCCGCTCCGATCGCATGGCCAAGTACAACCAGCTCCTGCGCATCGAAGAAGACCTGGGTGACGTGGCCAGCTACCCCGGCCGCGACGCGTTCTACAACCTGCGCTGACACACCAGCAAGGCCGCATGACCATGGGCGCCCGCTTTGTCGCGGTCTTGCTGCTGGTGCTGCTGGGCATTGTGCATGCCCAGCTGTGGTGGGGGCGCGGAAGCGTCCCTCAGGTGAACGGCCTGCGTCAAGAGCTGGCCGAGCAGGAAAAGGCCAACGCCGAAGCCCGCCAACGCAACGAACAATTGGCCAGCGAAGTACGCGATCTGCGCGAGGGGCTGGACATGGTCGAGGAAATGGCGCGCCATGAACTGGGCATGGTCAAACCCAACGAGATATTCGTTCAGGTGGCCAAGCCCAAGCCATGACGGTCACCAACGGGTTGGTTTGCCTGGTGGGCGCCCCGGGCACCCGGCCCCAGGCTGTTGCCCAGGCTCTGACGGACCTTCGACCCGGCCTTCAATGCAAGGTTTTCACCTCACCAGGCGACTTCGGAGCCGTCAGGTCCGGTCAGGCGCAAGACTTGCCAACGGGCACGCGGATATTGCTGCTCGCGCATGACACGCCCGCCCCCGCTGACGCACAGGCAGACGATGCTTGGCGTGCAGCACTCTGGAAGTCCCAGGTGCCACATCAGGTCATTTACGGTACTGAAGAAACTTTGGTCACCCACGCCGCTCAGGCACTGGGGCTGCTGCCCATGCCCGCCAGGCGCACCATGGCACCCTGGGCTTGCGAAAAATGCAGCGACCCGGACTGTGAGCACCGGCTGTTCCAGGACCTGATCGCACAACGCGCCTGAAAGGCCGGCGTTTACTGAACCTGATTTGACCCAGGCGGTTGCTGCTGCCGGGACAGGAAAAGCCTTGCGGCATCCACAGCATCAAAGCGGTACTGCATGCCGCAGAAGTCGCAGCCAACTTCCACTTGGCCCCGCTCGGCCAGCACAGACTCCACCTCTCGCACACCCAGCCCCTGCAGCATGCCCGCCACGCGCTCGCGCGAGCAGGTGCAGGAAAAACGCGGTACGGGAGCGCCTTCGCCCGGCACAAAGCGCATCAGCTTTTCCTGCCAGAACAGGCGGTGCAGGATGGTGTCGGCATCGAGCTCCAGCAACTCCTCACGCTTGAGGCTGGCAGCCAGCATGGCAATGCGGTTGAAATCCTCGTTGTGCCCCAACTGGTCTTCTTCAGCCCGGGTGGCGGCTGTGCCAGACAGGTTGGCCTCGCCCATGACCGGAATTCTCTGGATGAGCAGACCCGCAGCCATGTGCTCGTTGGCGGCCAGCACCAGCTTGGTGTCGAGCTGCTCACTCTGCAGCATGTAGTGCTCCAGGACGTCGCTCATGCGCTCCAGCTTTTCATGGCGGGCACCGGTCAGTGGAACCACACCCTGGTATGGCTGCTGCCCGGGCATGCGGTCCTTCGGGTCCAGCGTGATGGCACACCGCCCCTGCCCGTTGACGTTCACCAGGTGGCTCAGAGGCACACCTTCAGCCACCTCACCGGTGACTTTGGCCGTCGCCCGGAAGCCAAAGTCCGGCTGCACCTCGGCCACCGCCAGCTTCACCGGCCCGTCGCCAAAAATCTGCAGCACCAGGGAACCGTTGAACTTGATGTTGCCCTGCATCAGCACCGCCGCGGCAGACATTTCGCCCAGCAGTTCACGAACCGCCTGCGGATAGGCACCCGCCTGCGCGTGGCGGCGCAAGACTTCTTGCCAGCCATCGGTCAACCTCACCAGCATGCCGCGAACAGGCATGCCCTCGAACAAAAACTTGTGCAATTCAGACACCGGCCTGTACCTTTCCGGTCAATGGTTTCAGGCCAGCCTGGTACCGGCGGGCATTCTCTATGTAGTGCTGCGCGCTGCGGCGCAAGCCTTCGATCTGTTCCGGCGTCAATTGGCGCACCACTTTGGCAGGGCTGCCCAAGATCATGGAACCATCGGGGAACGCCTTGCCCTCGGTGACCAGGGAGCCCGCGCCCACCAGGCAATGCCTGCCAATTTTCGCGCCGTTGAGCACCACCGCGCCAATGCCGATGAGCGACTCGTCACCGATGGTGCAGCCGTGCAGCATCACTTGGTGGCCCACAGTCACGTTGTCACCAATGGTCAACGGGAACCCCTTATCGGCGTGCAGCACGCTGGCGTCCTGGATGTTGCTGCCCTTGCCCACGGTGATGTTGTCGGTGTCGCCACGGATGACTGTGCCGAACCACACGCTGCTGTCTTCGGCCAGCATCACGCGGCCAATGACCTGCGCGCTGTCGGCCACAAAGGCGCTCGGGTGCACCTGCGGCACCAGATCGTCAAGTTGGTATGTGCTCATCCTTAGAATTGTAGGATGCACGCTCCAGAACTGCGTGCGCAGGCCCTGGAGGCCCTGTGCTGCGCCGACATTGACGAAAAATGCCGCCTGGCAACCCATTTGTGGCATCAGGCCGGGCACATGCTGCTCGACACCGGCGTGAATCTGCACGCGAGGGCGGCCCTGCCGGGCCGGCCCGCCACACCTCACCTCATCCCTCCTGGCGATGTGCCAAACCGCTCACCCTTCACGCCAGAGGGGGGTGCGGCACTCATCCACGCCATCTGCCACATCGAGTTCAACGCCATCAACCTGGCGCTCGACGCCGTTTGGCGCTTTGCAGGCATGCCGCGTGAGTTCTATCTGGACTGGCTGCTCGTGGCTGCCGAAGAGGCCTACCACTTTGGCCTGCTGCGCGGCCATCTGCGCGCCCTGCCCCACGTCAACCCCGGCAAGCACTGGGACTACGGCGATTTCGAGGCCCACGACGGCCTGTGGGCCATGTGCGAAAAAACCGCTGTCGACATCACCGCGCGCATGGCGCTGGTGCCTCGCACCCTGGAAGCACGCGGCCTGGACGCGACGCCCCTGATCCAGGCCAAGCTGCGCAAGGTGGGCACCCCCCAGGCACTGGAGACCGTGGCCATTCTGGACATCATCCTGCGCGACGAGGTAGGCCACGTAGCCATCGGCAACCACTGGTACCGCTGGCTGTGCGAACACCAGGGGCTGGACCCAGTGAGCCACTACCGCGTGCTGGCACGTCAGTACAGCGCACCACGCCTGAAGCCGCCCTTCAACGCCGCCGCCCGTCAACGGGCTGGCTTCAGCCAGGCCGAACTGGACTACCTGCAGCAGGTGGTGTGATCGGCACGACTTCACCCGCGCGGGTGGTGTTTGGCGTGCAGCTGCTTCAACCGCTCCCGGGCAACGTGGGTGTAGATGGTGGTGGTTGAAATGTCGGCGTGCCCCAGCAGCAACTGCACAGCGCGAAGGTCTGCGCCGTGGTTGAGCAAATGGGTGGCAAAGGCGTGGCGCAGGGTGTGTGGCGACAAGTGTGTGGTGATCCCCGCCTGCTGGGCATATTTTTTCACCAGCACCCAGAACATCACACGGGTCATGCCTGCGCCGCGAGCTGTCACGAACAAGTCCTCGCTGACCTGCCCCGCCAGAATCGCTGGCCGCGCTTCAGCCAGGTACAGACGCAACCAGCGCAAAGCTTCGTCGCCGAAGGGCACCAGCCGCTCCTTGCTGCCCTTGCCCATCACGCGCAACACTTGGTCAGGCAGGCTCAGTTCAAAGGTGCGCAAACCCACCAGCTCACTCACGCGCAAGCCGCTGGCGTACATCAGTTCCAGCATGGCGCGGTCCCGCAGGCCCAGGGGTTGGCTGGTGTCGGGCGCCCTCAGCAACGCTTCCACCTGCGCCTCGGTCAGCGTCTTGGGCACGCGGGCCAGTTGCTTCGCCGCCAACAGCTTCAGTGTCGGGTCCACCTGCACCAGCCCCTCCCGCAAGGCCCAGCGGTAAAAGCGTCGCAACACCGTCAGACGGCGGTTGGCGCTGGTAGCCTTGCCGCCTTCGCGCAACTTCACCCCCATGTAGGCCTGCAAATCCTCCTCACGCGCACCGGTCAGCGGCAAGGCTTGCTGCCCAGCCCGGGCGCCTTTTGGCCCGGTGTCGGCCAGCCATGTGGCGAATTGCGACAGGTCACGCCGGTAGGCCTCCAGGGTGTTACCTGCCAAGCCATCCTCCAGCCAAAGCGCATCAATGAATCGTTCCAAGGGCATCCCATGCTCTCCTGCGGGGATTATGTTCCGGCAACGTTCGCAGGCAGAATGCGCAGTGACAACCGACGTTCGCCATGCTCACACTGTTTCCCATCCCTGCGTTTTCTGACAATTACATATGGCTGCTGCACGACGGCCGTGATGCGTGGGTCGTGGACCCTGGAGACGCCGCTCCGGTACAAACCTGCTTGCGGGAGCGGGGATTGGTTTTGCGCGGCATCCTGCTTACCCACCACCATGACGACCACACTGGCGGTGTAGACGAACTGCGCACCACCACAGGCGCCCGGGTGTTTGGCCCGGCATTCGAAATCCTGCCCGAACCCGTGGACCGGCTGAGCGAAGGTGATACGGTAGAACTGCTCGGATTGACATTCCAGATCCTGGAAGTGCCGGGCCACACTGCAGGTCACATCGCGTATTTCGCACCTGACGCTGAAGGCGGCCCCCTGCTCTTCTGCGGTGACACACTTTTCTCTGGAGGATGCGGCCGCCTGTTCGAGGGTACGCCAGCGCAAATGCTCGCGTCCCTGGACAAGCTGGCAGCGCTGCCCTCCAACACCCGTGTCTGCTGCACGCACGAATACACCTTGAGCAACCTGCGCTTCGCGCTGGCGGTGGAACCCGGCAATACAGACTTGGCGGCCTACAACAAGCGTTGCGAGGAACTCCGCGCAGAAGGTAAACCCACGTTGCCCAGCACCATAGGGCAGGAGTTGCGCATCAACCCCTTCCTGCGCAGCCGCGAGCCCACGGTGCTCATGTCCATCAAGGCCAAAACGCCCCAGGCCAGCGATGACGTAACCGCCTTTGCCTCGCTCCGCGAATGGAAGAACAACTTCCGTTGAACGGCACCTGCATAGACCGTCCATCCGTTACAACCTGCAAAACCACGCCCGCCCGGGAACCGGTGGCGGATAATCCGGTCTGCACATTTTTCAGCGAACAACCGGTGCAATGACACGAATCCGACTCTGGCTGCCCCTGCTGGCAGCCCTGACACTGAGCGCCTGCAGCACCGTCCCACTGTCATCCGACACATCCGAGGGCGCTTTGGCCCAGGGCGATGGCGCCTCCCCCTACTCGCTGCAGGCACCGCCCAAGCGGCGCAGCCCTTCGCTCATCCCCAGCGGCCCGTTGCAGGCCTTGGCCGTCAGCAAGACCGAGAACGCGCCAAAGAGCAGCGTGGCCACTCTTGAGGCCCCCAAGGACCTTTGGGAGCGCATGCGCCGCGGCTTTGCGATGCCCGACCTCGACACCGACCTGGTTCGCGACCGCGAACAGTGGTACACCGCAAAACCAGATTACCTGGAACGCATGACCGAGCGCGGCAGCAAGTACCTGTTCCACATCGTGGAAGAACTGGAACGGCGCAACCTGCCTCTGGAACTGGCGCTGCTGCCATTCATCGAAAGCGCCTTCAACCCGCAAGCCGTCTCCAGCGCCAAGGCCGCAGGCATGTGGCAGTTCATGCCCGCCACGGGGCGGCACTTCGACCTGAAGCAGAACGCCTTCCGTGACGACCGCCGCGACGTGCTTGCATCGACCCGCGCCGCGCTCGACTACCTCGAACGCCTGCATGGCATGTTCGGCGACTGGCACCTCGCCCTGGCCGCCTACAACTGGGGCGAAGGCAACGTGGCGCGTGCCATCAAGCGCAACGAACAGGCTGGGCTGCCCACCGGCTACACCCACCTGCGCATGCCGAACGAGACGCGCTATTACGTCCCCAAGTTCCAGGCCATGAAGAACATCGTGGCACGGCCAGACCGCCTGGGCGCGCGCCTGCCCTTCATTGGCAACCACCCGTTCTTTGACACCGTCACCATCGACCGCGACATGGACGTCGCCGTCATTGCCGATCTGGCGAATGTGAGCGAGAAGGACTTCCGCCAGCTCAATCCGTCGCACAACAAGCCGGTCATCCTGGCAGCAGGCAGCCCGACCATATTGCTGCCCTGGGACAACACCCGCCTGTTCGAAGACCGCATCAAGACCTACAAAGGCCCTCTGGCCACCTGGACCGCCTGGCGCGTTCCCCGCAACATGTCGGTGGCCGAAGCAGCCAAGCAACATGGCTTGACAGAACCCCAGATGCGCGAGATGAACCGCATCCCTCCGCGCATGGCCCTGCGCGAGGGCGCCACCGTGCTGGTTCCCCGCAGCGAAAAGCACAACGCCGACGTGCCCGAACACATTGCCGACAACGGCCAGATCCTGCTGGCGCCCGAGGTACGGGAACGCAGTGCCCGCTCAGTTCAGGTACGGGCTGGCGACACGCTCGCCAGCATTGCACGCCAGCAGAAAGTGAGCGTGGCCAACCTGCGCAAGTGGAACAAGCTCAGCGGCAACCCCAAGCTCAAAGCCGGGCAGACTCTCGTTGTTCAGGCTCCCGCAGCCTCCAAGGCAGTGGCCAAAGGGGCAGGCAACAAGCGCACACAGGCCAAGGCTCCTGCGAAACGCACGGTCAAAGTGGTCAAGAAGTCGTCTGGCAAGCCCGCGCTGCAGGCCAAGACGAAAAGCGCTGTTGCCACCCGCTGACGCGCTGCCCCTGGATCAGACCTTGAACTGCGCCTTCGCCTTTTGGGCAAAACGGTTGGTGTAAGTCTCCGCGGGCACCACCCCCGCGAGCGACAAGTTCAACTGCAACCGGTCCAATGCCCGGATCACGTTGACCGGACCCTGCACAGGAATCGTGCCATCTGTAGCCAGGGTCTCGCGGGACTTGCTGAACGCCGCCAGAAACACGGCCCTGTCACCGCCCATGTGACTCTCTGGAACATGGGTGATGAGGTCGGACGGTGTGGCCGTGTGCAACCACTTCAGCGCCTTGACCACGCCATTTGCAAGGGCCTGGCAGATATCGGCATGTTGCTCTACATACTCGCGGGACGCGCTCAAGCAGGTACACAAGACCGGCCCGCCAAAAACATGGTCACTGTCGCGCAGCCCCCTCGTGTCGCTGACGACGCGGATCACGCCTCCAAGCTCCAGTCGCGTGATCACCGGGTCGGTGTAGCTGAGTGCGTCGATCTCACCAATATGGAAAGCCTCCAAGGCGCGCTCCGCGTTCGGTACTTCCACAAAGTTCACATCCGTCGGGCGAAGCCCCGCTCGCAGCAGCATCAGCCGGGCCACCCGGTGGCTCAGTGTTCCCGAAGCTGCCACCCCGACGCTGCAACCCACCAGATCCTTGAGCGTTGCATGCCCTGGCAACGAAGCCGGTGACACCCCCAACACGACCTGGGGTGCGCGAGACATGAGCACGAACGCCTGGTGCGGCTTGCGCTGCGCATGCTGCAGGATGGTGCGCTCAAACGTTCCGGCAAACACCTCGGCGGGGAATTGCGCCGCGTTCGGCAGAGTATGCGCATGGGGGGGCAAGTCTTGCAGCTGCACGTCCACCCCTTCGGCTCGAAAGTAACCCAGCCGCTGCGCCAGGATCAAGGGCAACTGCTTGATCTGATTGGCGCCTTGCACCACCACCTGGACACGCTGCGCCCCGCTGACAGGTGCAGCCTGGACCAGCGGCGCGCCACAGGACGCCGCCAGCCCCCAACCGAGAACAACCCTACGCTTGACCATCTGACGCCTCGCTCTATGCCGCCGTCGGCACAGGCCCCATTCATCACAAGGCTACAGCTTACGTCCACGTCAAACTCTCCACATCGGGATCGGTCCCGAGCGGGAAAACACGAATCGGGAGAACCCTGAGTAAACGGTTGCTCAGCGGCGGTCGGCAAGCGCATGGGCGATCGTGCCCAGATCAACGTATTCCAGTTCACTGCCAATGGGCACGCCACGCGCCAGCCGCGTGACCTGCATATGCCCCTTGAGCGCCTGCGCGATCACATGCGCCGTGGCCTCGCCTTCGGCAGTGAAGTTGGTGGCCAGGATCACCTCACGCACCTCGTTAGGCGGTGGCGCGGCAATCCGGTCAAACAGCTTCTGCAAGCCAATGTCGCGAGGCCCCACGCCATCCAGCGGACTGAGCTTGCCCATGAGCACGAAATAGCGCCCTTTGTAGGCCCCCGTGCGCTCCATGGCCGCCTGATCGGCAGGTGTTTCCACAACGCAAAGCTGCCCGGTGTCACGCTGCGGGTCTTGGCAAGTGACGCATATGTCGTCCTCGGTGAACGTATTGCACAGCGCGCAATGCTTCACCCGTGACGCGGCATCCTGCAACGCCTGCGCCAGCTGCAGCGCGCCATCGCGATCGTGCTGCAACAGATGGAACGCCATGCGCGAAGCCGACTTCACCCCGACCCCCGGCAGCCGTTGCAGGGCACGCACCAAGGCGTCAAGCTGAGATCCGGCCATCGCGCAAAAGCAATCAGAACGGGAACTTCATGCCGCCCGGCAGGCCCGGCATGCCAGCGGTGATCTTGGCCATCTTCTCTTGCGAGGTTTCCTCGGCCTTGCGCACGGCAGCGTTGAACGCGGCAGCCACCAGGTCTTCCAGCATATCCTTGTCGTCAGCCAGGAGGCTGGGGTCGATGGTCACGCGCTTGACGTCGTGCTTGCAGGTCATCACGACCTTGACCAGGCCCGCGCCCGACTCGCCAGTGACCTCGATGTTGCCGAGTTCGTCCTGCGCCTTTTTCAGGTTGTCCTGCATGGCCTGTGCCTGCTTCATCAGGCCGGCGAGTTGTCCTTTGTTGAACATGGATATTCCTTATGAATGAATGGGTAATGTCAGAGCGGTTGAATGCTGCCGGGCACGATTTTGCCGCCAAAGTCGCGCATCATCGCCTGTACGAAAGGGTCCTGGAGCATGGTTTCCTCGGCACGGCGTTGACGCTCGGCCGCCACGGCCGCAAGCCTTTTGGCCGGGGAATCGGCCACGGGGCCGGTTTCCAGGGTCAGCTTCACATCATGCCCTGCCGCCTGCAACGCGGCCTGCAGCCTGTCTCGCGACCCCGACTGCGCCAGGGACGTGTTGGGCACGCAAAGCCTCCATTGGCCCCCATCGCGCGACACGAGGCACGACTGCAATGCAAGTTCGCGCACCAACGCACCTATGGCCTCCGCCTTGACCAGCGCCATCACGGTGTCGTGCCAGAAGTCTGCCAAGACTGGATTCGGCGACACCGTTGGCTGGACTGGAGCGGACGGCGCAGGGGCTGCCTCTAACGCAACGTCTTGCACTATCTCGTCAGGCTCCCCAGCCTCAACCGCAGGCTCTGGAATGGGTGCGGGTGCGGGTGCGGGTGCGGGTGCGGCGGCCATCTTGACCGCGACGGGCACCTCAACCGGCGTTTTCAGAGTTTTTTTTTCAGCCCCTGCCGGTTTGAACGCCAGCAGGCGCAGCAGCACCATGGTCAGGGCCGCATATTCATCGGGTGCCAGCCCAAGCTCGCCGCGCCCATGCAGGCAAAGGCTGTAGAGCAACTGGGTTTCGTCAGGTGCCAACACGGCAGCCAGCCTGGCCACCTCCGCCGCCTCGGGGTCGCTGGCGTCACCTGCAGCACTGGGCACGGCCTGCGCCACCGCCATGCGCTGCAACGCACCGGTCATTTCTTCCAACGTGGAGGCAGCGCTGAAACCGTTCACCCGCAAGGCATCCACCGTCTCCACCACGGTCTTGCCATCGCCCTGCGCCAGCGCCTCGATCAGCGTCCACACGTGGCTGCGGTCCACGGCACCCAGCATCTGGCGCACGGTGGCCTCCTGCAACTGGCCACCACCAAAGGCAATCGCCTGGTCGGTCAGGCTGAGCGCGTCGCGCATGGAGCCCCGGGCAGAGCGCGCCAGCAGCCGCAACGCCAGCGGGTCGGCCGGCACATTCTCGGCGGCAAGCACCCGTGTCAGGTGCTCCAACACCGTCTCGGGAGCCATCGGGCGCAAATTGAACTGCAGACAGCGGCTCAGCACCGTCACCGGCACCTTTTGCGGGTCGGTGGTGGCCAGCACGAACTTCAGGTACTCGGGCGGCTCCTCCAGCGTCTTCAGCATGGCGTTGAAGGCGGTGTTGGTGAGCATGTGGACTTCGTCGATCATGAAGACCTTGAAGCGCCCCTGCACCGGCTTGTAGACGGCCTGCTCCAGCAGTGCCTGCACCTCGTCCACCCCCCGGTTGGAAGCGGCATCCAGTTCGGTGTAATCGACAAATCGGCCAGAATCGATGTCGGTACACGCTTGGCACGCGCCACAAGGCGTGGCGGTGATGCCGCCTTGCCCGTCAGGGCCGGTGCAGTTGAGCGACTTGGCCAGGATGCGCGAAACCGTGGTCTTGCCCACCCCCCGGGTGCCGGTGAACAGATAGGCATGGTGCAGCCTTTGGGTGGTCAACGCGTTGCCCAGGGCCTGCACGACGTGCTCCTGCCCCACCATTTCGGCAAAGTTCTTGGGGCGGTACTTGCGAGCCAGGACAACGTAAGACATGGGGGGATTCTATCGGTCGGCCGCCACCCAAGGTGACACCGCATCCAGCAGGGGCTTGCCCGGTCGCATACAATCCACGCTGACGGGCCTTCCCGCATGGTGAAGCGGCCAACCGGGTCAGGTGGGGAACCAAGCAGCCCTAACTGTGGAGCCAGTGCCGGGGTCAAGGCTCGTCACCTATTTCTTACATCTGCTGCGACAACACCGAGGCGCATTCATGGCCAACGAGCTGATCAAACACGTGACCGACGCAACCTTTGAAACCGACGTGGTGAAAGCCAGTGCGCCGGTGTTGGTGGACTTCTGGGCCGAATGGTGCGGCCCCTGCCGCATGATCGCTCCCATTCTGGACGAAGTGGCCACCAGCTACAACGGCAAGCTGCAGGTCGCCAAGATGAACGTGGACGAAAACCGCAACGTGCCCGCCCAGTACGGCATCCGCGGCATTCCCACGCTCATGCTGTTCAAGGACGGTCAACTGGCTGCCACCAAGGTGGGCGCACTGAGCAAGGCTCAGCTGACTGCCTTCATTGACCAGCAACTGGCCTGACGGCCCGACACGGCGCCCGGGTGCAATGCCCGGGCAGATTTCCTGTCATAATGCAGACATCGGGTGTTTTCATGCACCCACGCATTGCCTGATGTGTCCGCGCCAGCACAGCCGCGGCACCTCCCCTCCCCCCTCCGACACTACCAGACTCCTCACGGGAGTGACTCCATGCACCTGAACGAACTCAAGGCACTGCACGTGTCTGAAGTGCTCAAGCAAGCCGAAGCCCTGGAAATCGAAAACACCGGGCGCATGCGCAAGCAGGAGCTGATGTTTGCCATCATCAAGAAGCGCGCCAAGGCTGGCGAGCAGGTGTTCGCCGACGGCGTGCTGGAAGTCCTGCCCGATGGCTTCGGCTTCCTGCGGGCCATGGATACCAGCTTCACCGCCAGCACCGACGACATCTACATCTCGCCCAGCCAGATCCGCCGCTTCAACCTGCACACCGGCGACATGATCGAGGGCGAGGTGCGCATCCCCAAGGATGGCGAGCGCTACTTTGCCCTGAACAAGCTCGACAAGATCAACGGTCTGCCCCCGGAGCAGAACAAGCACAAGATCATGTTCGAGAACCTCACGCCGCTGTTCCCCAAGGAACAGATGAAGCTTGAGCGTGACATCAAAAGCGAAGAAAACATCACCGGCCGCGTCATCGACATCATCGCCCCCATCGGCAAGGGCCAGCGCGCCCTCATTGTCGCCCCGCCCAAAAGCGGCAAGACGGTGATGATGCAAAACATTTGCCACGCCATCGCCGCCAACCATCCCGAGGTGGAGCTGATGGTGCTGCTGGTGGACGAACGCCCCGAGGAAGTGACCGAGATGCAGCGCACCGTCAAGGGCGACGTGATCGCGTCCACCTTCGACGAACCGGCAGCGCGCCACGTGCACGTGGCCGAGATGGTCATCGAGCGCGCCAAGCGCCTGGTCGAACTGAAGAAGGACGTGGTGATCCTGCTGGACTCCATCACCCGCCTGGCACGCGCCTACAACAACGTGCTGCCCAGCTCCGGCAAGGTGCTGACCGGTGGTGTCGATGCCAACGCGCTGCAGCGCCCCAAGCGCTTCTTCGGCGCCGCACGCAATGTGGAAGAAGGTGGCTCGCTCACCATCATCGCCACTGCGCTGATCGACACCGGCAGCCGCATGGACGAAGTGATCTTTGAAGAATTCAAAGGCACCGGCAACAGCGAACTGCACCTGGACCGCCGCCTGTACGAAAAGCGCGTGTTCCCCGCCATCCAGCTCAACCGCAGCGGCACCCGCCGCGAGGAACTGCTGCTGGCCCCCGAGATCCTGCAGAAGACCCGCATCCTGCGCCAGTTCATGTACAACATGGACGAAATCGAGGCCATGGAAATGGTGCTCAAGAGCATGAAGCAGACGAAGAACAACCACGAGTTCTTCGACTTGATGCGCCGTGGCGGTTGATCCGGTAGAAGTTACCCAGCTATAATGTTGCGTTTTGCGGAAAGTGCACCGGATGGGCCGGCGCGGCTACCGTGCCAATGAAGGAAACAGCGATGAAAGAAGGCATTCACCCCAACTACCGCGAAGTGTGCTTCGTGGACCTGTCCAACGGCTTCCAGTTCGTGACGCGCTCCTGCGCCAACACCAAGGAAACCATCAAGCTGGACGACGGCCGTGAGCTGCCGCTGTTCAAGCTGGATACCTCCAGCGAATCCCACCCCTTCTACACCGGCACGCAAAAGAGCGTGGACAACATGGGCGGCCGCGTCGAGAAATTCCGCAACCGCTTCGCTCGCAGCGGCAAGTAATTGCCCCTCAGCGCCAGAAAAAGCAGCCGCTCCGGCTGCTTTTTTTTGCCTATGACCAGCCAGCACGTCTGCACAAGCACTGCTCGCCGCTATAGTTTCTTCACGTGAATCTGCCCACCCCCGCCATCGTCACCCAACTGGCTGCGCGCCGCCTGCCCCGGCTGGTGCTGATGCTGCTTGCCCTGGCCTACGTGCTGCCAGGTCTGGTCGGCCGCCAACCCTGGCGCAATGCCGACTTGGCAGCCTTTGGCGTGATGCTGGACATGGCCCAAGGTGGCTCCTGGCTACACCCGCAGCAGCTCGGCATGGCATCAGACGTGACGGCCTGGCTGCCCTACTGGCTGGGCGCAATCGCTATCAAAACCCTGCCCTTCCTGCCTGCCGACCTCGCCGTTCGCATTCCCTTCGGGATGTTGCTCATGCTGGCCTTGAGCAGCACCTGGTATGCGATGTACCACCTGGCGCGCCTGCCCGCCGCCCAGCCCGTGACCTTCGCATTTGGTGGCGAGGCACGCCCGGTCGATTACGCCCGTGCATTGGCCGATGGCTCGCTACTCGCGCTCATTGCCAGCCTGGGGCTGGCACTGCTCTCGCACGAATCCACACCAGACACCGCTCAACTGGCTTTCACCGCGCTCCTGCTGTACGCCTGCGCACGCCTGGCCAGCGAACATGCGCGCTGGCGCTGGTTCAGCGCATTGGTGTGGTGGCTGGGCACGGTCGGCTTGGCACTCAGCGGCGCCCCTTGGCTGGGGTTGGCACTGGGCGGCGGCTGGCTGGCCTGGACCGCTTTCAGTGGCCAATGGAGCCTGAGTGGTCAACAACGATGGCTGGAGTGGGCATTCTGCGCGACAGGGACACTCGTAGCAGCCTTGCTGGCCTGGGAACTGGACCTGCCTCGCCGGGTAGAGAACTGGGCCGCGTTGGATGCCTGGCTGCGGTATGACCCCTGGCGCAGTTACGGACGCCTGCTGCTGTGGTTCACCTGGCCCGCAGGACTCCTGGCGCTGTGGACTGTTTGGGGATGGCGCCGCAGACTGGGTTCACCGCATGTGCTGCTGCCCCTGTGGTTTGTCCTGGTAGGCATGGCGTCCTCATGGCTGTTGGGCGCCAGCGACCGCGCGCTGCTGATGGCGCTACCGGGGCTGGCCTGTCTCGGGGCGCTCGCGTTGCCCACCCTCAGGCGCAGCGTGACGGCGTTGATCGACTGGTTCGCCTTGCTCTTCTTCACCGGGTGCGCCATCGTCATCTGGGTGATCTGGGTAGCGATGCAAACCGGCGTGCCCGCGAAGCCTGCCGCCAACGTTGCAAAGCTGGTACCTTTTTTTGAACCCAGCTTTTCCTTGGTATTGTGGTTGCCGGCCTTCCTCGCCACCATTGCCTGGATAGGCCTGCTGGTATGGCGTATCGGCCGCCACAAGCCTGCACTCTGGAAAAGCCTGGTGCTCTCTGCCGCAGGCAGCACGTTGTCCTGGTTGCTGTTGATGACACTGTGGCTGCCGCTGCTGAACCACGGCATGGGACAGGAGCCGATCTCGCGCAGGATCGCATCCCTGGTGCCGCGTGACAGCTGCGTGCTCGCCCACGGTCTGAGCCACGCGCAGATCGCCGGACTGCGCTATCACGGCGAACTGACACTGGAAATCGCGCGCGAGCACAAGGCAAGTGGTTGCCAAGCCCTGGTGGTGGACCCTCGGGCGTACGCAACCCTGGAGAAGGTGGTCAACCTGAACCAATGGAGCTTGCTTACCCAGGTTCCCCGCCTGCGCGAAAACCGCGACCACCTGCTGCTGTTCCTGCGCCGGGACTGACCTTCTAGCCCATACGCCAATCCGTCTTCAGTCAGCCAACACGCGACTGGGTGGCAGGGTGATGGAAAACCTGGAGCCAACCCCTACCCTGCTTTCAACCAAGACCTGACCGCCATGGCGTTGCGCCACGTGTTTGACGATGGCCAGACCCAGTCCTGTGCCGCCCGTCTCGCGTGAGCGGCTGCGGTCCACGCGGTAGAACCGTTCCGTCAAGCGAGGAAGGTGTTCAGGCTCAATGCCAGGCCCCGTATCGCTCACAAAAAACTCCGCAGAGCCATCGGGCAGCAAACGCCAGCCTGTGCGGATGCTCCCCCCTGCCGGGGTGTAACGAACCGCATTGCTGAGCAGGTTGGACATCGCGCTGAGGAGTTCCGTGCGCGAACCCGCGATTTCAAACCCCTGACCCGCTTCCTCCTGGATGTCATGCTGCCCCCCTGCCAGCACAATGGAAAGCCCCCTCGCCTCGCCAATCACTTGATCCAGCAGCTCACTCGACTTCACCCACTCGCTGGAGCCTGGGGCAGGACTCCCCTCCAGGCGAGACAGGGTCAACAGATCACTGACCAAGGTCTGCATGCGTTGCGCCTGCTGGTTCATCAAGTTGAGATACCGTTGGCGATCAGCATCGGACAGCTCCAGGTGCTGCAGCGTTTCAATGAAACCGCTGACCACCGTGAGCGGCGTGCGTATCTCGTGAGAAACGTTGGCAACGAAGTCCCGCCGCATGGCCTCGGCCAACTCAAGCGCTGTGACATCACGCGTGAGCATGAGCTTGCGGCCCTTGCCGTAGACGTGAATGTGGATCGAAATGCGGTGCGGGTGACCGGGATGGGCATCTCGACCGTCAATTTCGATGGATTTGCCGAACTCCCGCTCGTTGAGGTAGTTGATGAACACCGGGTCCCGCACCAGATTGCGAATCTGCTGGCCCAGGTCACGTTTGGAATCAAACCCCAGGTGCTGCCCGGCTGTGATGTTGCACCATTCGATGGCCGAATTTTTGTCAAGCAGCACCACCCCATTGGGCGAAGCCTGTATGGCGGCCAGAAACTCCTGCAGGCGGGCATCGCTCTTGCGAACCTTGCGGTTCAGGGCCTTGAAGCCCTTGCGCGCGCGCTCCACCACCTCTTCCCAGACGGCAGACACATCCGGTGCTCCGCCTGAATCACCCTGCCTCAACCAGTTCAACACACGCGCCGTGCGCACGTTTTCCCAGGTCATCCAGATCATGGCTCCAGCGACAGCTCCGGCCAGCGTGATCCAGCCTGAACCATCCACCATCAACCCTGCAACGCCTCCCAAAGAGGTCAGCGTGAACAGCTCCAGAGACCGTCGAATCATGCGGTTGATACCTGCGTATCGCCCTTGCCCCGGGAAGTTGCGGGCTGCGCGGTCAACCGGTAGCCAGCGCCCCGGACCGTCTCGATCATCACGCCCGCTGCACCCAGTGATTCGCGCAGACGCTTGACGTGCACATCCACGGTGCGCTCCTCAATGAAGACATGGTCACCCCAGATCCTGTCCAACAGAGCGCCCCGCGTGTGAACACGTTCAGGGTGCTTCATGAGGTAATGCAGCAGCTTGAATTCCGTAGGCCCCACCTTGAGCTCGCGCCCTTCGTGGGTGACGCGGTATGTGGCCGCATCCAGCGTCAGTGCCCCCACCTGCACGGAGTCGTTGACGATCTCCGGCGCCCGGCGGCGCAGCACCGCGCGGATGCGCGCCAGCAACTCCTGCGTCGAGAAGGGTTTGGTCACGTAATCGTCCGCCCCGGCATCCAGCCCCTGGACCTTGTCGGACTCTTCGGTACGGGCCGTCAGCATAATGATGGGCACCGACTTGACACGCTCATGTTGCCGCCAGCGCTTGGCCAGGGCCACGCCGCTTTCGCCTGGCAACATCCAGTCGAGCAGGATCACATCTGGAAGGACTGCATCCACCTCGCGTTGTGCCGAAGCGCCGTCGAACACCACCGTCGGTGCAAATCCGTTGTGGCGCAGGTTGACGGCAATCAGTTCGGCGATGGCGGGTTCGTCCTCCACCACGAGGACCCGGGGCAGCTTTCTCATCGGAGTGCCGACTCCCTTTGCTGCGGCGTGGTGTGGCGGATGTCGGCCCCCTTGGCCACGTACACCGTGGCTTCGGAGATGTTCTTGGCATGGTCACCAACGCGTTCAATCGCCTTGGCCAGGAACAACAGGTTGAGGCTGGCCGAGATGGTGCGCGGGTCTTCCATCATGTAGGTGATGAGCTTGCGCAGATAGCCTTCGTACTCTGCGTCGATGGAGTCATCCTCACTGATGATGGAGAGCGCCCCCTCCACGTCAAGACGGGCGAAGGCGTCGAGCGTCTTGTGCATCAGGTCAGCCGCGTGCTGGGCCCCATCGGCCAGGTCGCGCAACGGCAGCGTGCGGGGAGCTCCCGCCTCGATGTAGGACTTGGTCATGCGCGCGATGCGCGATGCCTCGTCACCGGCACGCTCCAGGTTCACGATGACGCGCGACACACCGACCAGCAAACGCAGATCGCGCGCGGTGGGCTGGCGCCGGCTCATGATGGAGGTGATGTCGTGGTCGATATCGAGTTCCAGTTGATTGACGCGGGCCTCGATCGCCAGCACCTGATCGGCGGTCTCAATACTCGCGTTGTGCAGCGCGTAGATCGCCTGACGCAGCTGGGATTCAACCAACCCGCCCATTTCGAGCACGCGGGTCGAGATGTTGCTCAGTTCGGCGTCGAACTGGCTAGAGAGGTGTTTGTCCGTCATGATCAACCAAACCTTCCTGTGATGTAGTCCTCGGTCTCGGTACGCTTGGGTTTGAAGAATATCTGCTCGGTGGCTCCGAACTCGATCAGCTCGCCCAGGTACATGTAGGCGGTGAAGTCGCTGCAGCGCGCCGCCTGCTGCATATTGTGGGTGACGATGGCGATGGTGTAGTCGCTCTTGAGTTCGTGCACCAGCTCTTCCACCTTGCCGGTGGAGATGGGGTCGAGCGCCGAAGTGGGCTCATCAAGCAGCAGCACTGACGGCTTGACGGCTACGCTGCGCGCGATGCACAGGCGCTGCTGCTGCCCTCCCGAAAGGCTCAGGCCGCTCTGGTGCAGCTTGTCCTTCACCTCGGACCACAACGCCGCCTTGGTCAATGCCCATTCCACACGGTCATCCATGTCGCTGCGGCTCAGGCTCTCGTAGAGCTTCACACCAAAGGCGATGTTGTCGTAGATGGACATGGGAAACGGCGTGGGCTTCTGGAACACCATGCCGATGCGCGCGCGCAGCAGGTTCAAGTCCTGCTTTGCGTCCAGGATGTTCTGGCCGTAGAAGTTGATCTCGCCCTCGGCACGCTGCCCCGGGTAGAGGCTGTACATGCGGTTGAGCGTGCGCAGCAGCGTGGACTTGCCGCAACCGGACGGGCCGATGAAGGCGGTCACCTTGCGCTCGGCGATGTCCATGTTGATGTTCTTGAGCCCCTGGAACTTGCCGTAGAAGAAGTTAAGGTTGCGCACTTCGAGCGCGTTCTTGGTCTGGACAGTGGTGTCGGTCATGGTTCAGGTCCGTAATGGGTCGCGGGCAGGGATGCAACTTTGCCGCTTCAGCGGCGCACCTTCTCGCGGAAGTAAACGCGTGCCAGGATGTTGAGCACGAGCACGGCCAGGGTGATGATGAGCGCGCCACCCCAGGCCAGGCGGATCCAGTTGTCGTAGGGGCTCATCGCGAATTGGAAGATCACCACGGGCAGGTTGGCCATCGGCGCACCCATGTCTGTGCTGAAGAACTGATTGTTGAGCGCGGTGAACAGCAAGGGAGCAGTTTCACCGCTGATGCGCGCCACGGCCAGCAGCAGGCCGGTGATCACGCCACTCTTGGCGGCACGCAGCGTGACGAGCGAGGCAACCTTCCAGCGCGGCGCGCCCAAGGCAAAGGCGGCCTCACGCAGGCTGCCGGGCACCAGCCGCAGCATGTTCTCGGTCGTGCGAACCACGACCGGGATGGCGATCAACGACAACGCCAGGCTGCCGGCGTAACCCGAGAAATTGCCCACCGTGGCCACTGCGATGGCATAGACGAACAGGCCGAGCACGATGGACGGCGCAGACAGCATGATGTCCGTCACGAATCGCGTCAGCGCCGCGGTATTGCTCTGGTCACCGTACTCGGCCAGATAGACCCCGGCCAGAATGCCCACCGGGGTGGCCACAAGCACGGTCAACCCCACCATCATGAGGCTGCCGACGATGGCGTTGCGCAAGCCACCGCCTTCGGAACCAGGCGCGGGAGTGTCCGCCGTGAACATGTTCCAGTCCAGTGCCGATACACCGTTGGAAAACAGGACGATCAAGATCCAGAGCAACACGGCAAGCCCAAGGGCCATCGCGCCCATCGAAAGCGTGATGCCCACCGCATTCGTCAAGCGGCGGCGCTGGTAGAGTTGTTGATTGAATTGCATGGGTGTCAACCTCGTCAACGGGCTCAGGCGCCCTTGGCCTTTTCAGCACGCAGGATGAGCAACTTGGCCAGCGTCAACACCACAAAGGTGATGACGAACAGCAGCAGGCCCAAGGCAAACAGCGCCGAGACGTGCAGATCGGCCGCCTCGCCAAACTCGTTGGCCAGGGTGGATGCGATGGAAGTGCCCGGCGAGAACAGCGAGTTGGGCAGACGGTTGGCGTTACCGATGACGAAGGTCACCGCCATGGTCTCGCCCAGTGCCCGTCCCAAGCCCAGCATGACGCCACCGATGACACCTTTTTGCGTGTACGGCAACACCACCTTGCGCACCACCTCCCAGGTGGTGCATCCCAGGCCATAGGCCGATTCGCGCAGAATGGGCGGAACGATCTCGAACACGTCACGCATCACCGCAGCGACAAATGGCAACACCATGAAAGCCAGGATGATGCCCGCCGCCAGGATACCCAGTCCGTTGGGTGCCCCACCGAAAAGCCAGCCCACCAGAGGCATGCCACCCAGAACATTCTGGGCAGGCACCTGCACGTAATCGGCAAACAAGGGCGCAAAAATGAATAAACCGAACATGCCGTAGATGATGGACGGCACGGCCGCCAGCAGTTCAACGGCCGTGCCAAGGGGGCGGCGCAACCAGACAGGGCAGGTTTCCGTCAGGAACAGAGCGATGCCAAAGGCCAGGGGAACGGCCAGCGCCATGGCGATGCCAGCGCTGAGCAACGTGCCCACGATGGCGATGACGGCGCCGAATTCCTCATTGATGATGTCCCACTCGACGTACCAGAGGAACCGCAACCCAAACTTCTGGAGGGTGGGCAGGGCGTTGATGATCAGGGATACGATGATCCCCATCAGCGCGACCAGCACCAGCAAGGAGAAAAACTGGGTCACGCGGTGAAAGAAAAAATCCTGCAGCCGCTGCTTCCTTGCAATGGCCACCATGGACTCGCTGGCGGTTTCCTGTACCGCTGATTGTGGATTCATGGCTACTCCGACGTCCATACAGACTCCCTCTAGCATAGCCTCTGGATACAAAAACAACCACCGCCCCCTTTCCAGGGAACGGTGGTCATGCAGACTGTCAGATTATTTCTGAACTTGCGACCAGACCTTGGAACGGATCTCCGCAGTCAGCTTGTCGGGCAGGGGCACGTAGTCCAGTTCGGTGGCCATGGCCTTGCCCTTGCTGAAAGCCCAGTCGAAGAACTTGAGTGCCTCGGCAGACGCCACTTTGTCGGCCGGCTGCTTGTACATCAGGATGAAGGAAGCCGTGCTGATGGGCCAGGCTTCGGCACCCTTGGCGTTGACCATGGAAATGCCCATGCCAGGCACGCTGAACCAGTCGGCGCCAGCAGCAGCGGCTGCGAAAGTCTTGTCATCGGGGCTGACGTACTTGCCATCGGCGTTCTGCAACTGCAGGAACGTCATGTTGTTCTTCTTGACGTAGGCGTATTCGACATAGCCCACAGAACCTTTGACGCGGTTGACGTTGGCTGCGACGCCTTCGTTGCCCTTGCCACCAACCGAGGTGGGAGCCGGCCACTTGACAGCTGCGCCCTTGCCCACGGTGTCGGCCCACTCCTTGCTCACAGCGCTCAGGTAGTCGGTGAAGTTGAAGGTGGTACCCGAACCATCTGCACGGTGTACGATGGTGATGGGCTGGTCAGGCAGTTTCTTGCCGGGGTTCAGGGCGGCCAGCTTGGCGTCGTTCCACTTGGCGATCTTGCCGAGGTACATTTCTGCAAGGACCTGCCCGGTGACGCGCAGTTCGCCCGGCTTGAAGCCTTCCAGGTTCACCACAGGCACGGTGCCGCCGATGATGGCGGGGAACTGGATCATGCCGTCCTTGTCGAGCTCTTCACCCTTGACCGGTGCGTCCGAAGCACCGAAAGTGACTGTCTTGGCACGGATTTGCTTGATACCGCCGGAAGAACCGATGGACTGGTAATTGAGGCCTGTGCCCGTCTCCTTCTTGTACGCCTCGGCCCACTTCGCGTAAACCGGAAAGGGGAAGGTTGCTCCGGCACCGGTGATGTCGGCAGCCTGTGCCACGTGGCTGAAGCCCACGGTGGCGACGGCAACGGCAGCGGCGGCAACGGTTTTCAGGAAGGTGCGTTTCATCGAAGTCCTCTTGATGAAGGTTGGAAGGGATGGGTGAACTGTAGGAAGTTTCCATGACAGTCATGTGACAGACAAGCGAACTTCTGTCACAAGCCGCGTACCTGGTTTCGATCGCTCTACCGTCAGGGTTTACACCGGGAACGGTGTTATGCTGGGCGCCCTTCAAGAGATTGAACGGCATGCAAAACGGAACCTTACTGGCGGCGGTGGACCTGGGGTCCAACAGTTTCCGCCTTGAAATTGGTCGCTACGACTCAGGCCACATCGAACGTGTGGAGTACCTGAAGGAAACGGTGCGCCAGGGCAGCGGGCTGGACGAAAACAAAAACCTGAGCCTGGTGGCCATGGAGCGCGGCTGGGAATGCCTGGCCCGTTTTGCCGAACGCCTGCACGGATTCAAAAAGACCCAGGTTCGCGCCGTGGCAACCCAAACCCTGCGCGATGCCCGCAACCGCGATGACTTCCTGCGCAAGGCGCAAGCCATCCTGGGATTCACGATCGACGTGGTGTCTGGCCACGAAGAGGCGCGGCTGATCTACCAGGGCGTATCGCACTTGCTGCCCCAGTCGGACGAACGCCGGCTGGTGATGGACATCGGCGGCCGCTCGACGGAAATCATCCTGGGTCAGGGCTACACCCCCATCAGGATGGAGTCATACCGGCTGGGCAGCGTGGCCTGGTCCACGCGGTATTTCCCGCGCAACCAGTTCACCCCTGCCTTGCTGCAGACCGCCGTGATCGCGGCCAAGGCAGTGCTGGACGAGGCCCTGGACACCTTTGCCGCCAGCGACTGGACCGTGGCCTATGGCTCCTCCGGCACGGTGGGGGCGGTGGCGGACATTCTTGCAGCCAACGGCTTCCCCCTGGGCGTGATCACGCGCGACGGGCTGAACTGGCTGGCTGACCGCATGTTGCGCGCCGTGAACGCCGACGACTTGCGCCTGGAAGGCCTGAAAGAAGACCGTCGCCCCGTGCTAAGCGGAGGGGTGAGCGTTCTGCTTGCCTTGTTCGACCTGTTTGAACTGGACGTGATGCAGCGTGCTGAAGGCGCCTTGCGCCAGGGTGCCTTGTACGACCTGATCGACCGGGAAACGGACGAAACCGACGTGCGCGAGCGCACGGTGCTCTGGCTGTCGGAACGCTTCTCGATCGACAAGGCGCAGGCGCAGCGCGTGAGCGATGTGGCAACGAAGCTATTCACCCAGGTGGCCACGGCCGATCCGCTCAACGGCCGCTATTCGCAGAAGCTGGCCTGGGCGGCACGGCTGCACGAGATTGGCACGCACATCTCGCACACAAGCGCCCACCGGCACGGCGCCTACATTCTGGATCACGTGGACGCCCCAGGCTTTTCGATGCCCGAGCTGCACCGCATGAGCCAGCTTGTGCTGGGCCAGCGCGGCAAGCTGCGCAAGCTGGAGGCCGACCTGGGTGACGAGCTGTTCGCGAAACAACTGCTGTGCCTGCGGTTGGCCGTGCTGCTGTGCCACGCTCGCAAAGACCCTGAAGTTGATGCCCTGCGGCTGAACTACCGGTCGCGCAGCTTCAAGTTGACAACGGTGCCCGGCTGGGCGCGCAAATTCCCTCAGTCTGCCTGGCTGCTGGAGGAAGAGGTACAGGCGTGGCAGAAATCTGACTGGCGCTTTGCGGTGGACATGCGCTGACAGGCCCCACTTGCGTGGGGCCTGCATTCAGAGCAACTCGGGCGTCTGCACCGTCAGAATGACAGTCTGTACGCGTCCACCCTTTTCACGTTGACGCAACCACCACACCGCACCTTTGCGGATGGAGCATTCGTCTTCCCTGAGACCCAGCAGCCGTGCCACGACCCGTCCCAGCGTGGGCTGGTGCCCCACTACCAGCACGGGTTGACGGGCGTCGGGCCACTGCACAACCTCCAGCAGTTCGTCGGGTGAGGCCTCGGGCCTCAACTCGTTGCGCACGCGGTATTTGCGCCCCAGGGCAATCACCGTCTGCTCGGTGCGCACGGCAGGGCTGCACCAGATGCGCACCCCGTCAGGAAGCTGCCTATCGAGCCAGGCAGCCATGCGGGCGGCCTGCTTTTCACCTTTGGCGGTAAGGCGGCGCGACAGATCACCACCGCCACCCTCGTCCGTTTCTTCCAGGTCTTCAGCCTCGGCGTGGCGCCACAGAATCAGGTCCATCGTCATCCCTTGGTTCCGTAGCGCGCCATGAGCGCCGACTGCGCCGAATGCACTGGGCCGCGCTGCTTGCCCTGCGCCTGGGCCGCGCGAACATACGTGCCGTCTGGCTGCAAAAGCCATGCATCGCGCGCGTCCTGCAGGTACTGGTGAATGCACTCTTCCATCAAACGCTGGCGTAGCGCCGGATCGGTGACGGGCCAGGCCAGTTCAACGCGCCTCAGCATGTTGCGGTTCATCCAGTCGGCGCTGGAAAGCCACAGCTCTTCCTGCTCACCGCGCTTGAAGTAGAACACCCTGGAGTGTTCCAGCAACCGCCCGATGATGGAGCGGATGCGCACGTTGTCGGTATATCCGGGAACACCTGCAGGCAGAATGCAGGCCCCGCGAACGATCACATCGATTTGCACACCCTGCTGTGAAGCCTGAGCCAGGGCGCGCGCCAGCGGCTCGTCTGTCAAGGCATTCATCTTGAGAATGATGTGTGCCTCCTGGCCCTTGCGTGCCGCAGCCACGGCAGCGTCAATGCGATCCAGCATGCCCTTGTGCAGGTGGAAAGGCGCAATCATGGCCTTGTTGAGCTTGGGCAGACGGTTCTGGCTGGCCAGGTGCAGGAACACCTGCTCCAGGTCGGCAGTGAGCGCGTCGTCGGCCGTGAGGTAGCTCACGTCGGTGTAGAGCTTGGCCGTACCGGGGTTGTAGTTGCCGGTGGACACATGCGCGTAGCGGCGGATCTTGCCCCCCTCGCGCCGGGTGACCAGCAACATCTTGGCGTGCGTCTTCAAGCCGACAATGCCATACACCACCTGCGCACCCACGGACTCCAGTTGCTCGGCGTGGTTGATGTTGGCTTCTTCATCGAAGCGGGCCTTCAACTCCACCACCGCCGTCACTTCCTTGCCTCGGCGCACGGCCTCGCGCAAAAGGTCGGCCATCTCGCCCTTGGAGCCTGTGCGGTAGATGGTCTGCTTGATGGCCAAGACGTCTGGGTCTTCCACCGCTTCACGCAGGAAGGCCAGCACGGCATCGAAGTTTTCGTAGGGCTGGTGGATGAGAACGTCGCCCTGCTTGAGCCGCTCGAAAAAGGACTGCCCCGGAGTGAGCTGCGTCGGCCAGCCTGGCTGGTAACGCTCGAACCTGAGAGCCGGTGCGTCAACCATGTCGATGAGCTGGTTCAGGCGCACCAGATTCACCGGGCCAGCCACGCGGTACAGCGACTCAGGCGGCAGGCCGAACTGCTGGAGCAGGAAGTCCGACAGGAACTCGGAAGAACCGGCAGACACCTCCAGCCGCAGCGCCTGCCCGTAGTGGCGCTGCTGCAATCCCAGCCGCAGCGCCGTGCGCAGGTTCTTCACCTCTTCCTCGTCCACCGCCAGGTCGGAATGGCGCGTCACGCGGAACTGCGAGAACTCCGTCACCGTGCGCCCGGGGAACAGGTCGTTCAGGTGCGAACGGATGATGCTGGAAATGGACGCAAAGTGGATCTGCTTGGAACCCTTGACGCCAGGAATGCGCGCGAAACGCGGCAACGCACGCGGCACCTTGACGATGGCCACCTCGTTCTCGCGCCCAAACGCGTCGCGGCCGCTGAGGCGAACGATGAAGTTGAGCGACTTGTTGGCCACCTGCGGAAACGGGTGGGAAGGGTCCAGGCCAATGGGCAGCAACAGCGGCTGCACCTCTTGCATAAAGTATTCCTTCACCCATCGGCGCTGGCGGGCGTTGCGTTCGCTGTGCGTGAGGATCTTGATGCCGCGCTTTTCCATCAGCGGCATCAATTCGTCGTTGTAGATGGCGTACTGCTGTGCCACCAGTTCGTGCACCTTGGCGGACACATCGGCAAAGGTCTGCGCAGTGATGGGGCCGCGCTGCTCGTTGGTGAGCTTGGCGCTCAGGTGGGGAGCAAAGCGCACCTCAAAGAATTCGTCCAGGTTGGACGACACGATGGCCAGGTAGCGCAGCCGCTCCAGCAGCGGCACCTCGGGCCTCCTCGCCCAGTCCAGCACCCGCTCGTTGAAGGCCAGGATGCTTTGATCGCGGTCAAGGAACGCCGTCCTTGCGTTGAGGGAATTGACACTCATGTGTGGCCGGAAAGCAGAGTTTCTTATGTGTGTATTTCCAGCATTATTCAGCAGTCAGATGAAGTTTGTGTGACACGCCCATGATCAGCCGTCATATGTGCATCAACGCCCCCAGGAAATGCCTGCGGTAGCGCGGCGGCATGTCTGTCAGGCGCATCAGCATGGGCAGGTCAGCTGCGTTGAAGTCCGGGTCCCAGGCGGGCGCACCCAACACCTTGGCGCCCAGGCGCAGGTAACCCTTGATGAGCGCCGGCGGCTCCACTTGCAAGGAGTCGTCCAATTCATCGACAGGCAAGGGCAGACGCGGGCGCACGTGGTATTCAATGGAGGCAAGGTGCTTTTCACGCACCTGGCGCCAGATGCTGGCCGCTGCGTGACCGCCGCCCACCATGCCGTGCGGGCCTTCGTGCTGCATGGGGATGCTGGCGCAGCCGATCATGGTGTCCAGCTGGTTGCGCACCATGAATTCGGCCAACGCGCCCCACAACGCCATGATGACACCGCCGTGGCGGTGTTCCGGGTGCACGCAGCTGCGGCCCAGTTCCACCATGTTGTTGCGCAGGAAGCGCAGGCGGGTCAAGTCGAACTCGGTGTCGCTGTAGAAACCGCCGACACGCTTGGCCTGCGCGGGGGTCAGCACACGGTAGGTGCCCACCACTTGGCGGGTTGCGGCATCGCGCACCAGCAAGTGTTCGCAGTAATCGTCAAACAGGTCCACGTCGTGGCCGGGCACGGTCTTGGGCAGGCGTGCGCCCATCTCCCCGGCAAACACGTCGTACCTCAGCTTCTGCGCTTCGCGGACCTCGTCCAGATGGCGTGCCCACGCCACTTCGATCCCACCGCCCGCAGGCTGGGCATCCATTGGCTGCGGCGCCAGTTGCCCCGGATGAAGTGACCCCCTGGGCAATGACAGCGGGGAAAGGTTGAGCGTTGGGGTGGGCAGTTCTTTCATCATGCACTCCTTGGGTTCTTGCGCCGCTTGGCATGACACCCATTCTTTGGAACCTGCATGACAACGTCATGGCTCGCGCATGACGCTTCCGTGACAACTGACCCGCGCGGTCTACACGAAGGCCCGCCTCAGTCCAGCCACTTCTGCATGAAGCGGGCCTGCCCCATGGCCGGGTCCAGTTCGTACCCGGCAAAGCCGATGCGCTGGTAGAGCTTCACGGCGGGTGCGTTGCCTTCCAGCACTTCCAACGTGAGTTTGCAGGCACCGCGCTCACGCGCTATCTGCTCCACCAGGGCCAGCATCTGTTCCGCCACACGGCGGCCCCGGTGGCTGGCCAGCACGGCCACGTCGTGCACGTTGACCAGCGGCAGGCACTTGAAGGTGGAAAACCCCTCAATGGCGTTGACCAGCCCCACAGCCTCGCTGCCGTCGTAGGCCAGCACGCTGAAGGCATGCGGACGGCGGGCCAGCTCGGGCACCAGTCGCGCCTGGGCATCGTCGCTCAGCGGCTCGCCGCCACCGGCAAGGTCGCTAGCGTAGGCGTTGAGCAAGCGCACCACAGCGGCAGCATGCTCGGGGTTGGTGTAATCGGCGCGCACCACGCGCAGGCTGTTGCCGGTGTTCATCTTTGGCCCCCTTCAAACACCGTCGCGGGCTGCATCGGCCATGCCCTGCGCCAGGGCTTGGGCCTGCACCGCGTCGCGCGCTTCCACCATCACCCGCAACAACGGTTCGGTACCGCTGGCGCGGATCAGCACGCGCCCCGTCTCGCCCAACTCGGCCTCGGCGGCGCGAATGGCGTCGCTCAGCCGGGTGTTGCTCTTCCAGTCCTGCCCGGGTTGCAGGCGCACGTTGATCAGCGTCTGCGGGAAAAGCGTCACGCCTGCCAGCAGTTCCGCCATGCTGCGCTCGCTGCGGGCGCAGGCCTGCAACACCTGCAATGCGGAAACCAGGCCGTCGCCCGTGGTCTGCTTGTCCAGCACCAACAGGTGGCCAGAACCTTCGCCACCCAGCAACCAATGGTGACGGTGCAGTTCCTCCAGCACATAGCGGTCGCCCACCTTGGCGCGCACAAACTGCACGCCCTTGGTCTTCAGGGCCACCTCCACCGCCATGTTGGTCATGAGCGTGCCCACCACGCCCGGCACCACCTCGTCGCGCCCCAGGCGGTCGTCGGCCAGCAGGTAGAGCAACTCATCGCCGTTGTACAGCCGGCCTTGGGCGTCAACCATCTGCAGGCGGTCGGCGTCGCCGTCCAGGGCAATGCCCACATGTGCGCCATGCTTGCGCACAGCTTCCACCAGCGCCTCGGGGTGCGTGGCGCCGCAGCCCTGGTTGATGTTGAGGCCGTCCGGACTGCAACCGATGGTGAACACCTCGGCACCCAGTTCGTGGAACACCTTGGGCGCAATGTGATAGGCCGCGCCATGTGCGCCATCCACAACGATCTTCATGCCCTTGAGCGTGAGGTCGCTGCCAAAGGTGCTCTTGCAGAATTCGATGTAGCGGCCCGCTGCGTCGTCCAGCCGACGAGCCTTGCCCAGACTGGCGGAATCGGCCCACACTGGCGCCTCATCCAGCGCAGCCTCCACGGCCAGTTCCCAATCGTCGGGCAGCTTGGTGCCTTGCGCGCTGAAGAACTTGATGCCGTTATCGGCAAACGGGTTGTGGCTGGCGGAGATGACCACACCCAGGCTGGCCCGCTGGGCGCGCGTGAGGTAGGCCACGGCAGGCGTGGGCACCGGGCCCAGCAGCACCACGTCCACCCCGGCGGAGTTGAAGCCGGACTCCAGCGCCGATTCCAGCATGTAGCCCGAAATCCGCGTGTCCTTGCCGATGAGCACCGTGGGGTGCGCCTCGGTGCGCTTGAGCACGCGGCCCACCGCGTGGGCCAGCTTCAGAACGAAATCAGGTGTGATGGGATAGGTACCGACAGTGCCTCGAATACCGTCGGTCCCGAAATACTTGCGCGTCATGGGTTGTTTTTTGCCTGTGTTGTGACAACAGGAATTATCGGGCCTGCGCCGCCATGGCCTGCCACACCTTCAGGGCGTCGGCGGTCTCGCGCACGTCGTGCACGCGCACGATACGTGCGCCCCGTTCCACCGCCAGCACAGCGGCGGCCACGCTGGCGGCCACGCGCTCGCGGGCCACGTCCTGCCCCGTCACCCGCCCCAGGGAGGACTTGCGCGACCACCCCGCGAGCAAGGGGTAGCCCAGCGCCAGCACCTCGGTCTGGCGGGCCAGCAGAGCAAAGTTCTGCTCCACCGTCTTTCCGAAACCAATGCCATAGTCCAGCACAATGCGCTCCGCCGCCACGCCAGCGTCTCGCAAGCCTTTGGCGTGCTTCTGCAGGAACGCCACCACCAGCGGCACGGCGTCGCCTTCCATGGGTGCAATCTGCATGCGCTGCGGCTCCAGGTGCATGTGCATGAGGCACACGCCACATTTGGGGTGCCGGGCCACCACGTCCACGCCACTCAAACCCTGCTCACCGGGCCGCTGCAAAGCCCATACGTCGTTCACGATGTCGGCGCCCAGGTCCAGGCAGGCCTGCATCACCTCGGGCTTGTAGGTGTCAATGGACACAGGCACACCCAGCTTCACGAGTTCGCGCACCACCGGAACCACGCGTGCCAGCTCCTCGGCCAGCGGCACGGGCGGCGCGCCGGGACGGGTGGATTCCCCGCCCACGTCCAGGATGTGGGCACCCTGGCTCAGCAGCAACTCAGCGTGCTTCACCGCGCTCGTCGGGTCGGCGTGCGAACCACCGTCGGAAAACGAATCTGGCGTCACATTGACGATGCCCATGATCTGCGGATGAGTCAAATCGATGAGAAAGCGGCTGGTCTGCCAGGAGACGTCTTGGGCTGGTGTCATGGATGAATTCTGGTTCGCAAAAGAAAACCGGGGCCCTGGGGCCCCGGCTGATCGACAACTGCCTCAGGCGGCGGTCGGCGTGGGATTGTGCTTGACGGCGGGGGAACCACCGCTGTCGCCGCCGCCAGCGGGCGGATTGCGCGGCGTGAAGTCCTTCGGCGGGCGCGGCGGCTTGCCAGCCATGATGTCATCGATCTGCTCAGCGTCAATGGTTTCCCACTCCAGCAGGGCTTTCGCCATGGCGTGCATTTTGTCGCTGTGTTCCTCGATGAGACGGCGCGCCTGGGCGTACTGCTCGTCGATGATGCGGCGGACCTCAACATCCACCTTGCGCATGGTTTCTTCGCTCATGTGGGTGGTCTTGGTCACCGAACGGCCCAGGAACACTTCGCCCTCGTTCTCGGCATAGACCATGGGTCCCAAGGCGTCGCTCATGCCGTAGCGCATCACCATGTCGCGGGCGATGTGCGTGGCACGCTCGAAGTCGTTGCTGGCGCCAGTGGTCATCTGGTTCATGAACACCTCTTCCGCAATGCGGCCGCCGAACAGCATACTGATCTGGTTCAGCATGTAGTCCTTGTCGTAGCTGTAGCGGTCCTTCTCGGGCAGGCTCATCGTCACGCCCAATGCACGGCCACGCGGGATGATGGTGACCTTGTGCACCGGGTCGCACTTGGGCAGCAGCTTGCCGATGAGCGCGTGACCCGCCTCGTGGTAGGCCGTGTTGCGGCGCTCTTCCTCGGGCATGACCATGCTCTTGCGCTCGGGGCCCATGAGGATCTTGTCCTTGGCCTTCTCGAAGTCCTGCATTTCCACCACACGGGCGTTGCGGCGGGCCGCCATCAAGGCGGCCTCGTTGCACAGGTTGGCCAGGTCGGCGCCGCTCATGCCAGGCGTGCCGCGCGCAATGATCTCGGCGCTAACGTCGCTGCCGATGGGAATCTTGCGCATGTGCACGTTGAGGATCTGTTCACGGCCACGGATGTCCGGCAGCGTCACGTAAACCTGACGGTCGAAGCGGCCCGGGCGCAGAAGAGCAGCGTCCAGAATGTCGGGGCGGTTGGTCGCAGCGATCACGATCACGCCCAGATTGGTCTCGAAGCCGTCCATCTCGACCAGCATCTGGTTGAGGGTTTGCTCGCGCTCGTCGTTGCCGCCGCCCAGACCTGCGCCACGCTGGCGGCCCACGGCGTCGATTTCGTCGAT
>CBKZAG010000011.1:0-35060 GCA_966692625.1 uncultured Comamonadaceae bacterium | reverse complement strand
CTGACCGGATTCGCGGCCTGCACGCGTGCCGCGATGTGGTCCAGCGCCTCCTGCACCTGGTCGATCAAGATCAGGCAGAGGTCGCCGGGCTGCAGACGTTCCAGCGCCGTGTCGATGGCGTTGAACTCGCCACGGATTTCGCTGACTCGCTGGGTCTTGGTCGCACCCTCAAGGCCTTCACGCAGCAGACCGATCACCTCACCGTCCTCGCGCCCGCGCTGGCAGGCATCCTGGTAGAGGATCACTTCGTCAAAGACCTTGCCCAGAATGCGCGTCTGGTCACGAATGTCCTCGTCGCGGCGGTCGCCAGCGCCGCTGATGACCACCATGCGCTCGCGGGCGGGCATCTGTTGAACGGCGTCGCTCAGCGCCTGGATGGCGTCGGGGTTGTGGCCGTAATCTGCGATCACGGTGGCGCCCTTGTAGTCGAACAGGTTGAAGCGGCCCGGCACGGCGTGGGCGTCACTCACGAAGGTGAACAGCCCTTGGAGCACCGTGTTCCACGGAACGTCCAGGGCCCAGGCAGCACCAATGGCTGCCATGGCGTTGTCCACCTGGAAGCCGATCGTGCCGTTCCGGGTGAACGGAATCTGCGACAAGGGAATGCGGACCTGGAAGGTGCCTTCGGCCGCAACGATATGGCCATCGTCCACATAGACAACCCGCTTGCCAAGCGCACGGTGCGTAGCAATCACGGGGTGATGCTCGTTCGGACCGAAGAAGGTCACCTGCCCAGGGCAATGGTTGGCCATCCTGGCCACCTGCGGGTCTGCAGCGTTCAGAACGGCCATGCCGGTGGAGGCCACGTTCACCACGATCACGCGCTTGAGCACGCTCAGGTCTTCAACCGTGGTGATGTAGTTCAGCCCCAGGTGGTCGCCCGAACCGATGTTGGTGACCACAGCCACCTGGCAATGGTCGTAGGCCAACCCCTCACGCAACAGGCCGCCACGCGCAGTTTCAAACACCGCGGCGTCCACATCGGGGTGTGCCAGCACGTTGCGTGCACTGCGGGGGCCGCTGCAGTCACCGCTGTCGGTCTGGCGGCCGTTCACGTAAACGCCGTCGGTGTTGGTCATGCCCACGCGCAGGCCGTGGCTGCGCAGCAGGTGCGCTGTCAGGCGCACCGTGGTGGTCTTGCCGTTGGTGCCAGTCACTGCCACCACCGGAATTCGGCCGTCTTCGCCGTTCGGGAACATGTGGTTGATGACGGCCTCGCCAACGTGGCGGCCTTTGCCGTAGGAGGGGCTGATGTGCATGCGAAGCCCCGGGGCGGCATTCACTTCAACGACGCCGCCGTACTGGGTTTCCAAAGGCTCGATGACGTTTTCGCAGACGACGTCCACACCGCAGATGTCGAGCCCCACCATGAGGGCCGCCGCCACGGCACGGGCTGCCACCTGGGGGTGCACCTCGTCCGTCACGTCGGTGGCCGAGCCACCGGTGGACAGGTTGGCGTTGTTGCGCAGCACCACGCGCACACCCCGTGCGGGAATGGATTCGGGGGTCAGGCCTTGTTCACGCAGGCGGTCGATGGCGATGTCGTCCAGCCGGATCTTGGTCAGCGGGGTGGCGTGTCCGTCGCCCCGGCGGGGGTCAGCGTTCACCGTCTCAACGAGTTGACGGACGGTGTGTTCTCCGTCGCCGATCACCAGCGGCGGGTCACGGCGCGCCGCAGCCACCAGTTGCTTGCCCACCACCAGAAGGCGGTAGTCGATGCCCGGCAGGTAACGCTCCACCATCACGTCGTCGCTGACCTGCTGGGCATTCTGGTAGGCGGCCATCACCTGCTCGCGCGTGCTGATGTTGACCGTGACGCCCTTGCCTTGGTTGCCGTCGCGCGGCTTGATGACCACCGCGCCGCCCAGTGCCTGCGCGGCATTCCAGGCGTCTTCAGCGTCTTTGACAGGGCGGCCGAGCGGTACCGGTACGCCTGCGGCATGGAGCAGCTTCTTGGTCAGTTCCTTGTCTTGGGCAATGCCTTCGGCGATGGCACTGGTGGTGTCGCATTCAGCCGCCTGGATGCGTCGCTGCTTGCTGCCCCAGCCGAACTGCACCAGGCTGCCCTGGGTCAGCCGCCGGTAGGGAATGCCGCGTGCCACCGCCGCGTCAACAATGGAGCCGGTGGATGGGCCCAGCCGCACGTCCTCGTCAAGCTCCTTGAGCTTGGCAATCGCATCTGCCGTGTCGAATGGCGTGTCGTCAACCGCAGATTGCAGCAAGGCAACGGCCAGATCGAGCGCCAAACGGCCAACTTCTTCTTCGGTGTACTGCACGGCTACCTGGAATACGCCGGTTTCCGGTGCGGGGGTGGTGCGGCTGAAGCTGATGGGACACCCTGCGTGCGTTTGCAGTGCAAGTGTGGCCAACTCCAGGGCATGTGCCATGGAAACGACGCCATGTGCGGTGGGCTCGGGCAGAGCGCCAATGCCTGGGAAACGTTGGCGCAGCCGCTCCACGAACCCGGTCTGGGTGGACAGATCGGATTCATCAGGCGTGCAGTGAACGATGGCCTCAATGGCGGTGGCACGTGACCACAGGTTGGGTCCACGGAGGGCGCGAATTCGAGAGACGTCCATGGGACGGGTCCTTGGTCGGTTCAGGTAGGGGAGAACAGGCGGTCGGCAGTTTCAACACCGGCACGCACCAGGGCAGGGGGGATATCCAGCACCAACGCCGCAGCGGTTGCCGCCAGCAGTGCCGGCAGGCTCAGCTGCCCATCCAGCAGCCGGGTCACCACGGGGTGCGTCAGGTCCAGCACAGCGGTCGCATTCTGATTGCGCCACAGCATCACCTTGTCATCCTGCACCAGCAAAAAGCGGTGGCCTGCATCGCAGTGCGCCTTGCGAAGGTCATGATCGGCTGCCACGCTGTAGAAAATCACGTCACCGTCGCACAGTTCGGCCAGGCCTGCACATACCTCGTCGTCGGCATTGAGCACGGCGCAGCCCTGGGGCAGCACCACATCCACCTGCGTGCGCAGCACGTTGCGCATCTGTTCGAGGGTGAGTATGTGGTGGTCCTGCAGACCTTGCGGCTCTGTGACGCCCGTCACTATGCCTACCTGGCACCGGTCGTAAGAGAGGCCATCGTCCAGAATGCTGCGTGGCGAATTCTCCAGCACGGCCGCTTCCACACAACGGTTCATCAAAATGCGCTGACCGCCTTCCCAGTCGGATGGGCGAGCGGTGTCAATGGGCTGCATCTGGACGAAGAGCCCTTCACTGCAGGCCACGCCGCAGGCCAGCCCGGCGCGTTGAATCAGGGAACCCAGCAGCAGCGCGATTGGCGTAGTCTCTTGCGAGCCGGTGATGCCGACGACCGGAATGCGGCCGTCGTCTTTGGGGCCGAAAAGGTGTTCCACAATGGCTTCGCCCACCGGCCTGGGTTGCCCAACGGCAGGCTTGAGGTGCATGAGCAGACCCGGTCCGGCGTTGACCTCCACGATGGCGCCGCCTTGCTCTGCCAGGGGGCGGGAAATGTCGGTGGCCACCAGGTCAATGCCCGCAATGTCCAGCCCAACGACACGCGCTGCCAGTGCAGCCGTCTCGGCCACGTCAGGGTGCACCTCGTCGGTGATGTCGTGCGTCATGACGCCAGTGCGCTGCACCAATACGACTTGTCCGGCCTCGGGTACGCTTTCCGGCGTCAGGTTCTGGCGAGACAACTCCAGCATCACCAGCGAGTTTTCCGGCAGACGGATGGTATCCAACGGGTACTCTTCCTCTTCGCCTCGGCGGGGGTCGGTGTTGATCTGGCTTTCGATCAACTGCATCACCGTGCTCTTGCCGTCGCCCGTGACGCACGCCTGTTCGCCCCGAGCAGCAGCGACCACGCGGTTACCCACCACCAGCAGCCGGTGTTCCTGCCCGGGGATGAAGCGCTCGACGATCACGTCTGAGCCTTCCGCGTCGGCCAGGGCGTAGGCGGCCTCAACCGCTTCCTGGGTGCGCAAATCGAGTGATACGCCACGCCCGTGGTTGGCGTCGCTGGGCTTGACGACCACCGGCAAGCCAATGTCTTGCGCAGCCTCCCAGGCTTGCGCGGGACTGTCAACGACCTGCCCCTCGGGAATGGGCACGCCACAAGCGGAAAGCAGCCGCTTGGTCAGGTCCTTGTCGCGCGAAATGCTTTCGGCAATCGCGCTGGTGCGGTCGGTTTCGGCCGTCCAGATGCGGCGCTGTTTGATGCCGTAACCCAGTTGTACCAAATTGCCGTCGGTCAGTCGGATAGAGGGAATTTTGCGCAGGCTGGCTGCATCCACGATGCTGGCCGTGCTGGGGCCCAGGGCGTGCCGGTCGATCAGGGCTTTCAGTCGCTGCACACTGGCCTGGACGTCGAACGCACGGTCTTCGATGGCAGCCATCACGAGGTCGCGGGCATCGATCAAGGCCTGGCGGCCCACTTCTTCCTGCCGTGTGCGGATGACCACCTTGTACACGCCGCGCTGCTCGGTCGAGCGTGCCTTGCCAAAGCCGGTCTGCATGCCCGCCATGTTTTGCAGTTCGATCGCCACGTGTTCCATGATGTGGCCAGGCCAGGTGCCATCGCGCAGCCGTTGCAGAAAGCCGCCGCGCTCGCCCACACCGCAATGGTGTTCCACCAGGCCGGGCAGCCAGGCGGTCAAGCGTTCGTAGAACCCCGGAATGGTGTTGGAAGGGGAGTCCTCCAGATCGCCAATGTCGATCAGGGCCTCCATGGCTGGCCGGTAGGTCCAGATGTTTGGCCCGCGCAGATAGCTCATGCGCAGCAGCTTGATGGTCTTGTGGTTCATGGTGAGATGAGGCTCAGCATAGCCCTGCCGCGCGAAGGCGGCAGTTCAGGCGGCGGGCAACTGGCGGTATCGATGTCGGTTCTGCGGGGAGGGAGCAGCCTTACAATCCTGTAGGTCAGCGACTGGACCCGCGACCGGCGACGCGAAAGCCGTTTGCCTGAGCCGGATTTCATACCCGTGTCACGTGATTCCATCGGAACGTGATTGTGTATCCAGTTGACCGTCTTGCGTGTCTTCAACCCCAAAAATTATTTGCAACATGCCGTTAATTCCTGAACCAGCGGGCTTGCCCGAAGGTTTTCCCTCGGCATGGCGCGGCGCCGCGCTGTCCGCGTGGGAGCCAGCCGGCAACGTTCCGCAGGCGCAAGCCTGGCTGGAGCTTGACCTGGACGCCGAGCTGTCCTTCCATTCCAGTTTGCTCGTTGTGGCAGGGCAACAGCTTTGGTGGCTGCATCAGGAAGGTGGCTCGCCGCAGGCGAAGAGCTGGACGTTGCAGCAAGGCATGGAGTTGCTGCACAACGATCACAACGGCGTAGGCACTTTGGAGCTGGTTCAAGGCGGCGCCAGGCTCGCCGTCTGGCGTTACACCCTGGGCCGTCACCTGCCCGCCACGCGCCTGGTCGAACAGTTCGAGGCCAATCTGCTCGAACAGACCGAAGGCAAGCCTTTGCAGTTGGCCAAGCTGGAGCTGTGCCCGCGCTGCCAGTCGCCGATCGACCCGGACGAAGATGAATGTGGCGTCTGTGCCCAGGTGGTACACACGCCACCCTCCACGTGGACGCTGCTGCGCCTGTGGCGGTTCGCGCACCCGTACCGCTGGCAGTTGCTGTCAGGGTTTCTCTTGACGCTGGCGTCGACGGCAGCCACGCTGGTTCCACCATACCTCACCATCCCGTTGATGGACGATGTGCTGATCCCCTACCAGAGCGGGCAGCAGATTGATGTGGCTCTGGTCGGATTGCTGCTGGGCGGGCTGTTTGGTTCGGCGCTGCTGGCATGGGGGCTGGGCTGGGCGAAGACATACATCCTGGCACTGGTGTCAGAGCGCATCGGCGCAGACCTGCGCACCACCACCTACGAGCACCTGCTCAACCTCTCGCTCGAATACTTTGGCGGGCGCCGCACGGGCGACCTGATGGCGCGCATCGGCTCCGAGACCGACCGCATCAACGTGTTCCTGTCCCTGCACCTGCTGGACTTTGCCACCGACGTGATCATGATCTTCATGACGGCGGTGATCCTGTTTTCCATCAACCCGTCGCTGGCCCTGGCCACGCTGGTGCCGCTGCCGTTCATTGCCTGGCTCATCCACGTGGTGCGCGACAGGTTGCGTACCGGGTTCGAGAAGATTGACCGCGTGTGGTCCGAAGTCACCAGCGTGCTGGCCGACACCATTCCGGGCATCCGCGTGGTCAAGGCCTTTGCGCAGGAGGCCCGCGAGGCGCAGCGCTTCCGCAACGCCAACCGCCACAACCTGGAGGTCAACGACAAGCTCAACCGCCTGTGGTCGCTGTTTTCGCCCACGGTGTCGTTGCTCACCGAAATCGGCCTGCTGGTGGTCTGGGGCTTTGGCATCTGGCTGGTGGCCGAGGGCGACATCACCGTGGGTGTGCTCACCGCCTTCCTGGCCTACATCGGGCGTTTCTATACCCGGCTGGATTCGATGAGTCGTATCGTCTCGGTCACGCAAAAGGCTGCGTCGGGTGCCAAGCGCATCTTCGACATTCTGGACCATGTCTCCAGCGTGCCTGAACCTGTGAACCCGCAAAAACTGGAGCGGGTGCAAGGCAAGCTGGAGATTCGCGACGTGGGTTTCCGCTATGGCAACCGCGCCGTCATCCAGAGCCTGAACCTGACCGTGCAGCCTGGCGAGATGATCGGCCTGGTTGGTCACAGCGGTTCGGGCAAGAGCACGCTGGTCAACCTGATCTGCCGTTTCTACGACGTGGCCGATGGCGCCATTCTGGTGGATGGCGTGGACCTGCGCTCGCTGCGCGTGGCCGACTACCGCCGCCACATCGGCCTGGTGTTGCAGGAGCCCTTCTTGTTCTTCGGTACCATCGCCGAGAACATTGCCTACGGCAAGCCTGACGCCACCCGCGAGGAGATCATCGCGGCCGCGCGCGCCGCCCACGCGCACGAGTTCATCCTGCGCCTGCCCCAGGGCTACGACTCGCTGGTGGGTGAGCGGGGGCAGGGCCTTTCTGGTGGCGAGCGTCAGCGTATCTCCATCGCCCGTGCCCTGCTGATCGACCCTCGCATCCTCATTCTGGACGAAGCCACGTCGGCAGTGGACACCGAGACGGAAAAGGAAATCCAGAAAGCGTTGGACAACCTGGTGCGCGGCCGCACCACCATTGCCATCGCGCACCGCCTTTCCACGCTGCGCAAGGCTGATCGGTTGGTCGTGATGGACAAGGGGCGCAAGGTGGAAGAGGGCACGCACGACGAACTGATCGCTCGCGAAGGTGCATATTGGCGCCTGTACGAAGCGCAGCAGCGGCAGGCCGAGGCTGAACGCAACCTGATGGCAGAGGAGTCCTGAAGTGAAGCTGCACCGCAACGCTCTGGGCAGGCTGGTCCTTACCCAGTCCAACGGAGACATCGCAGAAAACGTGGTGCCCGTCCGCGCGTTTCCCATCCAGGCACCACAGGGTCAGATCTCCCTGGTAGGGGGTGATGGTCACGAGGTGGCCTGGGTCGACCGGTTGGAGAATGTGCCAGAAGATGCGCGCCTATTGATCGAGGAAGAGCTGCGCCTGCGCGAGTTCACCCCTGTCATTCAACGCCTGGTGGAGGTGAGTTCCTTTGCAACGCCCAGCCAATGGACGGTGGACACGGACCGTGGGCGTACCAGCTTCGTGCTCAAGGGTGAAGAGGACATTCGCCGGCTGAGCCGTGACGCGCTGCTCGTGCTGGACAGCCATGGCGTCCAGTTCCTGATCCGTCAGCCGCAGCAGCTGGACCGCCACAGCCGCAAGTTGCTCGACCGCTTCCTGTGAAGCACACCGGGCCTGCGGCCCGGCATGGTCACTTCAGGTTGCCAGAGAGGAACTGCGCCAGCCGTTCGCTCTTTGGGTTGGCCAGCACCTCGCGCGGGTGGCCCTGTTCCTCAATGCGCCCCTGATGAAGGAAGATGAGGTGGTTTGACACTTCACGGGCAAAGCCCATTTCGTGCGTCACCACCACCATCGTGCGGTGCTCTTCGGCCAGTTGCTGCATCACACGCAGCACCTCGGTCACCAGTTCCGGGTCCAGGGCGCTGGTGGGCTCGTCAAACAGCATCACCTCGGGCTCCACTGCCAGCGCTCGGGCAATCGCCACGCGCTGTTGCTGGCCGCCGCTCATGTGCGAAGGGTAGCGGTCTTCCATGCCCTTGAGGCCCACACGATCCAGGTATTTGCGCGCCGTCTGCACGGCCTGATCCTTGGATACCTTCAGCACGTGCACCGGCGCCTCGATGATGTTCTCCAGCACCGTCATGTGGGCCCAGAGGTTGAAGCTCTGGAACACCATGGCCAGCCGCGTGCGCAGGCGCTGCAGCTGCTGCGCATCGGCGGCTTCCAGCTCGCCGCCCTTGCCGGGGCGCAGCTTGAGTTCTTCGCCCGCCACCACGATGCGCCCTTCATAGGGCTTTTCGAGGAGGTTGATGCAGCGCAGGAAGGTGCTCTTGCCGGAGCCTGAGCTGCCGATGATGCTGATGACGTCCCCCGAACGTGCCGAAAGCGACACGCCTTTGAGGACTTCGTGGTTGCCGTAGCGCTTGTGCAGGTTTTCCACCTGCAATTTGAGGGCGGGGGTGCTCATGGCGGTCGATTTGGTTCGATGACCTCAGGCCCGGCGGGGTGCCAGGTAGGCCAGGTAACGGCGTTCCGTCAGGCGGAAAATGCCGACCAGAACGAAGGTGATGCTCAGGTAGATCGCCGCGGCGAAGATGTAGGCTTCGAAAGGCAGGTAGAAGTCGGAGTAGATGCGGCTGGCCGCCGCCGTCACGTCCAGCATGGCGGGTACGGTGCTGGCCAGGCTGGTGCTGTGCAGCATCATCACCACCTCGTTGCTGTAGGCGGGCAGGGTGCGGCGCAGCGCACTGGGCAGCACAATGCGCCTGAGGGTCTGCCAGCGGCTCATGCCCATGGCCTGCGCAGCTTCCAGCTCACCCGCACTGGTTTCACGTATCGATCCCGCCAGCATCTCCGCCGTGTAGCCCGCATTGTTCAGCGCAAAGGCCAGCAATGCGCAGAAGAACGGGTCCTTGAAGTGCGTCCAGGGCCAGACATCGTCCCAGCGGGTCTGAATCCATTCCAGTTGGGCAAGTCCGTAATAGATCAGGTAGACCTGGATCAGCAGCGGCGTGCCACGGATGCAGTACGTGTAGGCGCCAGCCAGCCAGCGCAGCGGCGCCACCGAGCCGGTGAGGGCCAGTGCCAACAACAAGGCAAGCGCTGCGCCTACAGCCAGGGAAGAAAGAAGCAGCGACAGCGTGGTGACCAACCCCTCGCCATACAGCGCCAGGGTGGCCGGATCGGAGAAGACTTCCCAGTTCACAACTGCACCTTCTTCGTGCCCAGGCTGTAGCGTTGGTTGACCTTGCGCAGCACCCACAGAGACACGCTGGTGAAGGCCAGGAAGAGCGCAGCGGCGAACAGCAGGAAAATGAATGGCTCCCGCGTGGCGGCACTGGCCTGCTTGGCGCGGTAGGTCATCTCATGCAGACCGATCAAGCTGACAAGTGCGGTGGACTTGATCAGCACCAGCCAGTTGTTGGTGAAGCCCGGCAGTGCGTAGCGGATCATCTGGGGCAGGGTGATGCGCCAGAAGGTCTGCATGCGTCCCATGCCAAAGGCCCAGGCGGCTTCCATCTGCCCTTTGGGAATGGCCAGGATCGCCCCACGGAACGTTTCGGTCATGTAGGCACCGTAGATGAAGCCGATGGTTAGCACGCCCGCGGTGAACGGGTTGATGTCCACGTTCGGGTCCAGCCCCAGGCTTTCCAGCAGGTTGATGAGGCCGATGGTGCCCCCGTAGAAGACCAGCAGCATCAGCACCAGTTCGGGAATGCCTCGGATGAGGGTGGTGTAGACCGTGGCGGCACCCGCCAGGAGCGGGTTGCCTGACAGCTTCGCGCTGGCGCCCAAGAGCCCCAGCGCGATGGCCACCGCCAGCGAGGTGAGTGACACCCCGACGGTCAGTACCGCACCCTCAAGAATGGAGAGGTAGTAGCCGTCCAATCAATCACTTACCGTAAACGTCGAAGTCGAAGTACTTCTTCGCGATCTTGTCGTAAGTACCGTTGGCTCGGATGGCCTTGATGGCTCCGTTGAGCTGGTTCTTCAGCTCGGTTTGGCCTTTGCGCAGGGCCACGCCGACGCCGTCACCGAAGTACTTGGGCTGGGCCAGATCGGGGCCGACAAAACCGTAGCCCTTGCCTTCGTCCTTGCGCAGGAAACCACCGTTGACTTCGACCTTGTCAGCCACGGTGCCATCCAGGCGGCCAGCCTTGATGTCCAGGTAGACCTGGTCCTGTGCCTCGTAAGGGATGACTTCCACGCCAGCGGGTTTGAGCTCGCCCATGGCGTATTTTTCCTGGGTGCTGCCTTTGAGCACGCCGATCTTCTTGCCTTTGAGCGAGGCCGGGCCGTTGTAGGCCGTACCGGCTTTCACGACGATGCTGCTGGGGGTGAAGTAGTACTTGTCGGTGAAGTCCACCACGCGCCTGCGTTCGTCGGTCATGGACATCGAGCTGATGATGACGTCGTACTTGCGGGCCTGGAGGCCAGGGATCATGCTGTCCCACACCTGTTCGACGAACACGCACTTGCGCTTGATCTGCGCGCACAGAGCTTCTGCGATGTCCACATCAAAGCCGGTGGGTTTGCCATCGGCGGTCTTGTAGGTGAAGGGCTCGTACGTCGGATCGATGGCGACCTTGAGATCAGCACCTTGTGCATTGGCGGCGGTGGCGCCCAGGGCCAGGGTCAGGGCCAGAAGCAGTTTGTTCATGTTTCGCAAATCCTTGTGGGAAGTGAAGGTGTGTGGATTGTATGCACAGCAAGGGCGGTGCCATTAGGGCCACCCCTGATGCGGGGAAGGTGCCAATCCGATCAAGTGAATAAAGCTGCGAACACGGGTATCAAAGCACGTCACTGGCAAAGTCGGCGAGGCGCGAGCGTTCACCGCGAGCCAGTGTGATGTGCCCGCCGTGCGGCCAGCCCTTGAAACGGTCCACCGCGTAGGTCAGGCCGCTGGAGCCTTCTGTCAGGTAAGGCGTGTCAATCTGCGCCAGGTTGCCCATGCAGATGATCTTGGTGCCGGGGCCCGCCCGCGTGATGAGTGTCTTCATCTGCTTCGGCGTCAGGTTTTGTGCCTCGTCGATGATGACGTACTTGTTCATGAAGGTGCGCCCGCGCATGAAGTTCATGCTCTTGACCTTGATGCGGCTGCGAATGAGCTCGTTGGTGGCGGCCCGGCCCCATTCGCCAGCGTTGCCGCCGTCGCCCTTGGCCAGGAACTCGAGGTTGTCGTCCAGGGCACCCATCCATGGGCCCATTTTTTCTTCCTCGGTGCCGGGCAGGAAGCCGATGTCTTCGCCCACGCTGACGGTGGCGCGGGTCATGATGATCTCGGTGTAGCGGCGCTCGTCGAGTACCTGGGTGAGGCCTGCGGCCAGGGCCATAAGCGTCTTGCCGGTGCCTGCCGTACCGGCCAGGGTGACGAAATCTACCTCAGGGTCCATCAGCAGGTTGAGGGCGAAGTTCTGCTCGCGGTTGCGGCTGGTCACGCCCCACACGGCGTTTTTCAGGTGGTTGTAGTCCTTCAGTGTCTTGAGGGTTGCGGTCTTGCCGCGCACCTCGGTCACGCGGGCGTACAGCGGTGGTTCACCCGCAGCTTCGAAGTACACGAACTGGTTGATCGTCATCTGGTCGACGATGGGGCCACTGATGCGGTAGAAGGTGTGGCCGCCTTGCTGCCAGCTTTCCACCGTCTTGCTCTGGCGGGTCCAGAAGTCGGGCGGCAAAGCGAGCGAGCCGGTGTAGAGCAGCTCGTCATCGTCCAGTGCCTTGTCGTTCTGGTAGTCCTCTGCGGCCAGGCCCAGCGCGCGGGCCTTGATGCGCATGTTGATGTCCTTGGACACCAGCGCCACTTCGCGATCGGTGTAGCGTTCACGCAGCGCTTGGACCACGCCCAGGATCTGGTTGTCGGCCTTGCCTTGGGGCAGGCCGGTGGGCAGGGTGTTGCTCAGCGGCTCGGTCTGGAAGAAGAGCATTCCGCTCACGTCGCGGTTGCCCAGCGCAGCAAGGGGCAGGCCGCGAGTGATGTCGTCGCCGCCATGGGCAGCCAGGCTGTCAAGCGTGCGGCTGGCCTGGCGGGCGTTGCGTGCAACTTCGCTCATGCCTTTCTTGTTGCTGTCCAGTTCCTCCAGCACGATCATCGGCAGGTAGATGTCGTGTTCCTCGAAGCGGAACAGGCTCATCGGGTCGTGCATGAGGACGTTGGTGTCCAGCACGAACAGGCGCTTGCCCGCGCCGTGCCGCCCCGTTTTGGCTCGACGCTTAGGCTTTTCAGGGGCCGCAGCGGGCAGCGTGACCTCTTGTTTGACTGGCAGTCCTTGAGGCTGCGCAGCTGGCAGCGTGGACGGGGATTTGGATGTCTTGCGCTTGTTGGCCGTGGCCGAGCGCGAGCTGGTGGCCTGGGGCGGGGCCTGGGTTGCGGTGACCGGCGGCTGTTCGTGGCGAACGGTTGCCTCAGCGGCATTGGTGGCCTTGGCGGCCGGGCGAGCCGTGGCTTTGACTTCAAAGGCGTCGGGGGTGAGACGAGAGGCTTTGCGCTGGGGTGCTGGAGGCAGAGGCATGTGGGTGTGTGTGGCCGGAAAACAAAAAAGCCGCCTCGATCACCGGGCGGCTTGTGAGAGAACTTGGGCAGACAGTGCTGTTTTGTTCAAATTCATGGGGCCATTATGCACCAGCCCAGTGGCTGTACGGCCCGCTTGGCGAGTGTGCCAATGCCGTGGACTTCAGGCCGCCTTTTTCAGTGTCTTGACAGCCTTGAGGACTTCTTCGACGTGGCCGGGGACCTTCAGGCCGCGCCACTCCTGCAGCAGGACGCCATCGGCGCCGATGAGGAAGGTGCTGCGCTCGATGCCTTTGACCTTCTTGCCGTACATGATCTTGTTCTTGACCACGCCGAACATGTGACACATTTTTTCCTCGGTGTCGGCGATCAGTTCGAAGGGGAGTTCGAGCTTGAGCTTGAAGTCGTCGTGGGACTTCATGTTGTCGCGCGAGACGCCGAAGACCTGAGCGCCCGCCTTGACGAAGTCTTTGTACTTGTCGCGGAACTGCATGGCTTCGGTGGTGCAGCCGGGAGTGTTGTCTTTGGGGTAAAAGTAAAGAATCAGAATCTGACCCAGGTGAGACTGGTTGGTGACCTTGACACCGCCGGTCGCGCTGGCTTCAAATTCTGGAATGGGTTTGTTGACGACAACGGCCATGAAGCGGTTCCCCTGCGAGTTGGTGAGATACGTGATCTTCCGGAAAAAGAGTCACCTAACTGCTCGAAATAAAAGCAGCCGGGCGCCGGAAAATAAGCAAGTATTTTACCCTGAAGCGCGACGCATGGCCAGTCACATGGTTGACTGGGGCGTGAGCAGGCGCTGCGGGGTCAGCTGTTTTCGATGATCAGGGCCGCAACGACCTTGCGGCCTTCGCCAGCAAGGATGTTGTAGGTGCGGCAGGCGGCCATGGTGTCCATGGTCTCAACGCCAATGCCTTTTGCGATCAGTCCACGAAGCAGGGCTGGAGAGACGAACCGCAGACGCGAACCGCTGCCGAACACCACCAGTTCGGGCTGGTCTTCGGCCAAGCGTTCGAAGTGTTCCTCGGAAAGGCTCTCCACGCCACTGCAGTTCCAGTCTTCCAGTCGCCCTTGCGAACTGACGATCAGGCTGTGCTCCATGCGCTGGCCGTTGACGGCAATCCAGCCCGGGCCATATGCGTTGATGGCGAGGGTGTCAAAACGGTCGGGCTGCAGCTTCATGAAGTGGTATGGCGTCGGGCTTTTCCGGCGATTGTACGGATCACGCTGCACCGCAGCGAGCCCTCGGTAGAATAACCAGTTTCACTTCATTGCTCATCATGCAAGCGCCGAACATCAAGAAGTCCGCCAAGCTGGCCAATGTCTGCTACGACATCCGTGGTCCCGTGCTGGACAAGGCGCGAGCGATGGAGGAAGAGGGGCAGAAGATCATCAAGCTCAACATCGGCAATCTGGCGGTGTTCGGGTTGGAGCCGCCGGATGAAATTCTGCAGGACATGATCCGCAACCTGCCGCAGGCGGCAGGCTACACCGACAGCAAGGGCCTGTTCGCGCCGCGCAAGGCCATCGTGCACTACACCCAGGAAAAGCGCATTGCCGGTGTGACAGTGGACGACGTGTACCTGGGCAATGGCGCCAGCGAACTCATCACCATGTCGATGAACGCGCTGCTCAACGCGGGCGACGAGATCTTGGTGCCCGCCCCCGATTACCCGTTGTGGACGGCGTCGGTTTCTTTGTCGGGTGGCACGCCGGTGCATTACATGTGCGACGAACAGGCGGGCTGGACCCCCGACCTGGCCGACATCGAACGGAAGATCACGCCCAACACCAAGGGCATCGTCGTCATCAACCCCAACAACCCGACGGGGGCGCTGTACCCTGACGACGTTTTGCGGGCGATCGTGGACTTGGCTCGCAAGCACGATCTCATCGTCTTTGCCGACGAGATATACGACAAAGTGCTGTACGACGGCAACACGCACACGTCCATCGCCTCGCTGGCTGACGATGTACTGTTCGTGACCTTCAACGGCCTGTCCAAGAATTACCGATCCTGTGGTTACCGCGCGGGCTGGATGATCGTCTCGGGTGACAAGCGCCGCGCCAAGGACTACATCGAGGGGCTGAACATGCTGGCTTCGATGCGCCTGTGCGCGAACACGCCGGGGCAATTGGCCATTCAGACGGCGCTCGGCGGTTACCAGAGCATCAACGACCTGGTGGCGCCTGGGGGCCGCCTGTGCCGTCAGCGTGATCTGGCCCACAAGCTGCTGACCGACATTCCGGGTGTGAGCTGCGTCAAGCCCAAGGCAGCGCTGTACATGTTCCCCCGGCTGGACCCGAAGATTTACCCCATTGAGGACGACCAGCAATTCGCCTATGAGTTGCTGGCCGAGGAGAAGGTGCTGATCGTGCAAGGCACGGGCTTCAACTACCCCACGCCTGATCACTTCCGGCTGGTCTTCCTGCCGCACGAGGATGATTTGGCCGAGGCCGTGGGTCGCATCGCACGTTTCCTGGGGCACTACCGCAAGCGCCACGGCACTTGAGCCGTAACCAACATCTGCTTTTTTCACCGAGAACCAACCGATATGAAACCGATTCAAGTGGGCCTTCTGGGCATTGGCACCGTGGGTAGCGGCACGTTCAACGTGCTCCAGCGCAATCAGGAGGAAATCCAGCGCCGTGCGGGCCGTGGCATCCAGATCACCATGGTGGCCGATCTGGACACGGAGCGCGCGCGAGCCGTGGTGGGCGAGGGCGTGCAGGTGGTGAACGACGCGCGTCAGGTGATTGCCAACCCCGAGATCGACATCGTGGTTGAGCTGATCGGCGGTTATGGCATTGCCAAGGCGCTGGTGATGGAGGCGATTGCTGCGGGCAAGCACGTGGTTACCGCCAACAAGGCTTTGCTGGCCGTGCATGGCACCGAGATCTTCGCTGCGGCGCAGGCCAAAGGCGTGATGGTGGCGTTTGAAGCAGCCGTGGCCGGTGGCATTCCCATCATCAAGGCGCTGCGCGAAGGCCTGACGGCCAACCGCATCGAGTGGGTGGCCGGCATCATCAACGGCACCACCAACTTCATCCTGAGCGAAATGCGCGACAAGGGTCTGGACTTTGACGTGGTGCTGAAGGAGGCGCAGCGCCTCGGCTACGCCGAAGCCGACCCGACCTTCGACATCGAGGGCGTGGACGCTGCGCACAAGGCCACGCTGATGAGCGCAATTGCCTACGGCATTCCTGTGCAGTTCGACAAGGCCTATGTGGAAGGCATCACCAAGCTGGGCGCAGCCGACATCCGCTATGCTGAGCAACTGGGCTACCGCATCAAGTTACTGGGTATTGCCAAGCGCGCCGCGCAGGGCGTGGAGCTGCGCGTGCACCCCTGCCTGGTGCCCACCAAGCGCCTGATTGCCAATGTGGAAGGAGCCATGAACGCCGTGATGGTGCAGGGTGATGCCGTGGGCACCACGCTGTACTACGGCAAGGGCGCGGGCAGCGAGCCGACGGCCAGCGCCGTGATTGCCGATCTGGTGGACGTGACGCGCCTGCACACGGCCGACCCGCTCAACCGCGTGCCGCACCTGGCCTTCCAGCCCAACGCCATGAGCAACCTGCCGGTGCTGCCCATGAGCGAGGTGGTTACCAGTTACTACCTGCGCCTGCGCGTGGCGGACCAGGCTGGCGTGCTGACCAAGGTCACGGGCATCCTGGCTGCGGCGGGCATCAGCATTGACGCTGTGCTGCAGCGTGAAGCCGACGAAGTGGGCGGCGAAGGCAGCACCCAGACCGATGTGATCATCCTGACGCACGAAACGCGTGAAGGCACCATGAACGATGCGCTGGCGCAGATGCAGGCACTGCCCACGGTGCTGGCGCCCATCACCCGCATCCGCAAAGAGGAATTGGCCTGATGTTGTACGTGTCCACCCGCGGCCATGCGGACCGCAAGCGCTTCTGTGAAATCCTGCTCGAAGGCCTGGCGCCGGACGGCGGGCTGTACCTGCCCGAGCATTACCCGCAGGTGGACGACGCCACGCTGACGCGCTGGCGCAAGGTCTATCATGAGCAGGGCTACGCCGAGCTGGCGTTCGAGATCCTGTCGCTCTACATTGACGACATTCCTGCCGCCGATCTGCGCACCTTGTGTACCAAGACCTACACGGCAGAGGTGTTCGGCACGGGCGAGATCGTGCCGCTGCGCCATCTGGAAAACGAGCTGTGGATCGAGGCGCTGTCCAACGGCCCGACGCTGGCCTTCAAGGACATGGCGATGCAGCTGCTGGGCAACCTGTTCGAATACGAACTGGGCCGCCGTGGCGAGCAGTTGAATATCCTGGGCGCCACCAGCGGCGATACCGGCAGTGCAGCAGAGCATGCCATGCGCGGCAAACAGGGTGTGCGCGTGTTCATGACCAGCCCGCACGGGCGCATGAGCCCCTTTCAGCAGGCGCAGATGCTCAGCCTGCAGGACGCCAACATCCACAACATCGCCATTGAAGGCGTGTTCGACGACTGCCAGGACATCGTCAAGGCGGTGAGCAACGACCTGGCTTTCAAGCGCAAGTACAAGATCGGTACGGTCAATTCCATCAACTGGGCCCGTCTGCTGGCACAGGTGGTGTATTACTTCGCGGGTTACATCCAGGCTACGGAGTCCAACAGCCAGAAGGTCAGCTTTACGGTGCCCAGCGGCAACTTTGGCAACGTGTGTGCCGGGCATGTGGCGCGCATGATGGGGCTTCCCATCCACCAACTGGTGGTGGCGACCAACGAGAACGACGTGCTGGACGAGTTCTTCCGCACTGGGGTGTACCGGGTGCGCGGCAGTGCCGACACTTATGAAACGTCCAGCCCGTCGATGGACATTTCCAAGGCAAGTAACTTTGAACGCTTCGTGTTCGACCTGCTGGGGCGTGACGCGGCGCAGACCAAGGCACTGTTCGGCGAAGCGCTGGGGCGCGAGGGCAGGTTTGACCTGAGCGGCAACGCTCATTTCGCACAGGCTGCCAGCCGTTACGGCTTCGTCAGCGGCAAGAGTACGCATGCCGACCGCCTGGCCACCATTCGCGACACCTGGGAGCGCTTTGGTCAGATGATCGACACCCACACCGCCGACGGCGTGAAGGTGGCGCGCGAGCACCAGACCGCTGGCGTGCCCATGGTGGTGTTGGAGACGGCGCTGCCGATCAAGTTTGCCGAGACCATCGTCGAGGCACTGGGCCGCGAGCCCGAGCGTCCGGCGAAGTTCAATGGCATTGAGGCGCTGCCCAAGCGCGTGCAGGTGATGCCTGCAGACGTGGAAAAGGTGAAGGCCTACATCTCCAGCCATTGCAATGACTGACACCAAACCTGCCCGCCCTGGCCTGATGCTGCTGGAGGACGCCCTGGCGGCCTTGCTGGCCACGGTTCAGGCCGTGCCGCAGGTGGAGGAGGTGGCAACGTTCGACGCAGATGGGCGCGTGCTGGCGCAGGATTTGGTCTCTGCCCTGGATGTGCCGGGCCACGACAACACCTCCATGGATGGCTACGCCGTGCGCGTGGCCGACCTGAAGGCCGCAGCAGGCGGGGCCTTGCCTGTGTCGCAACGCATTCCGGCAGGCCATTTCGGTCCAGAGCTGCAGCCCGGCACCGTGGCTCGTGTCTTCACAGGCGCGCCCGTACCTGCTGGTGCCGACGCGGTGGTGATGCAGGAAGAGGCCGAGGTGACGGGGGACTTGAATGGAGTGCCTCAGGTGCGCTTCAAGACCTTGCCCGAGGCAGGGCAGTGGATTCGCCGCCAAGGCGAGGACGTGCGGCGTGGCGAGGTGGTGCTGACCAAGGGCACAAAGCTGGGCCCGGCGGAACTGGGGCTGGCTGCCAGCATGGGTTTTGCGCAGCTGGGCGTTACCCGCCGTGTGCGCGTGGCACTGTTTTCCACGGGTGACGAACTGGTGATGCCGGGCGACGTGCCGCCCGAACAGATGAAGCCTGGAGCCATCTACAACTCCAACCGTTTCTTCCTGCGCGCGCTGTTGCAGCGCCTGGGCTGCGAGGTGAGCGACCTGGGCATCGTGCCCGATCAACGTGACGCGACGCTCGCTGCGCTGCGTTCGGCCGCCCAGGCGCACGATGTGATCCTGACCAGCGGCGGTGTGTCGGTGGGCGAGGAAGACCACATCAAACCTGCTGTGCAGCAACTGGGCGGGCTGGACCTGTGGCAGATTGGCATGAAGCCGGGCAAGCCGTTTGCACACGGCTGGGTGGCGCGGCCCGAGGGCGGTGGCCGATGCCATTTTGTGGGTTTGCCTGGTAACCCAGTGTCCAGCTTCGTGACCTTTTTGCTGCTGGTGCGGCCCTTCCTGCGGAGGCTGCAGGGCGTGGTGGGTGCGCAGGCCGATGGGCTGCCCGTGCCTCAACGCATGGTGGCGCACTTCGAGTTGCCCAAGGGCGACAAACGCCGCGAATTCCTGCGCGTCAAGCGCGATGCCGAAGGCGGGTTGACGCTGTTCCCCAACCAGAGCTCGGGGGTATTGACCTCTGTGGTGTGGGGGGATGGCTTGGTGGACAACCCGCCGGGGCGTGCCATCGCGTATGGTGACGAAGTGAGCTTTCTGTCTTTCGATTCGCTGCTTTCCTGATCTGCCCATGACCATTCAAGTGCGTTTTTTTGCTGCCATCCGCGAGGCGGTGGGCATGGCCTATTTGACGCTGGACACGCGCGCTGCGAGCGTGGGTGAACTGCGCGACGAGCTGATTGGCCGTGGCGGCGCGTGGGCCGAAGCTCTGGCCAGGGGCAAGGCCGTGCGCGCTTCCCTGAACCAGGTGATGGTGGACGAGACGGCACCTTTGGCGCCGGGTGCAGAGGTGGCGTTTTTTCCCCCGGTCACCGGTGGTTGAGGGGAATGCCATGACCGCCTCCAGCCGCGTCAGCATCCAGACCGAAGACTTCGACCTGAACGCCGAGGTGCTTGCCTTGCGCAGCCAGGACGCCCGCGTGGGTGCGGTCTGCGCATTTGTGGGCACCGTGCGTGACCGCAATGACGGCCAAAACGTGTCCACGATGGAGCTGGAACACTACCCCGGCATGACGGAAAAGGCCATCGAGGCGATGATCGACGAGGCTTTCCGCCGCTTCGACATCTTTGGCGCACGGGTGATCCACCGCGTGGGCCTGTTGCAGCCGCTGGACCAGATCGTGCTGGTGGCGGTGACTTCGGCCCACCGGGGCGAGAGCTTCCAAGCCTGCGAATTCCTGATGGATTACCTGAAGACGCAGGCACCGTTCTGGAAGAAGGAGCAGACGCCCGAGGGCGCCCGCTGGGTGGATGCCCGAGTGAGCGACGACGCCGCTTTGGCCCGCTGGGGCATCGAAAGCCGCAACGGCTGATTCGACGGCCCGGCAGTGGGTCAGTCACCCATGACCACGCCTTCGCGACGCGGGTCGGCACCGCCAAAGTAGCCGCCCGGCAGGCGTTGAATGGCCTGCAGCCCGCTGGTCATGTTCATTTCCCGTACCTCGTGCCCCCGGGTCTTCAGTGCATCGACCGTGGCGGCGGGGAAACGTTTTTCCTCCAGCAGCGTGGGGCCGTTGGCCGAACCAAAGTTGGGCAGGTTGATGGCCTGCTGGGCGTTCAGGCCCCAGTGCAGGGTGCCCCAAAGCGTCTTGGCGGTGTAGTGGATGATCAGCGCCCCTCCGGGGCTGCCGCCGCTCATCACCAGTTGCCCCGTGGCTTTGTCGAACACCAGGGTTGGTGACATGGACGAGCGCGGGCGCTTGCCCGGCTGCACACGGTTGGCGATGGGGGTGCCCTGGGCGTCGCGCGGGGCGAAGCTGAAGTCGGTCAACTCGTTGTTGAGCAGAAAGCCCTTGACCATCTGGCGGGCACCGAAGGCGTCTTCGATGGTGGTGGTCATGGCCACGGCACGCCCCTGAGCGTCAACGATGCTGATGTGGCTGGTGCCGTATTCCGGCTGATGTGGCATGGGGGCGAAGCTCGTTCGCGTGCCCTCCGGGCGGCCGGGTTGCGCGACTTTCATGGACTGGGCTCCGATCAGCCGCGCCCGCTGCGCCAGGTAGTCGGGTGACAGGAGGCTCATCCACGAGCCGGCGGGCGGGGGAACGAAGTCGGGGTCGGCCACGTATTGAGCACGGTCGGCGAACGCCAGGCGGGCGGCCTCGGTGTAAAAGTGCAGCCAGTCGGCGCTGGGCAGGCCGTCGGCACCCAGGGGCAGGGCGGCGCCCTGCGTGTTCTGCAGGATGCCCAGCATCTGGCCGATGGCGATGGCGCCCGAGCTGGGCGGAGGGAAACCACAGAGCCGGTACACCTTCTGCGGCTGAACGGCATGGTCGTGGCACAGTGGTTCACGCTTGCGCGGCTGGTAGCCAGACAGATCGGCCAGCGTCATCTGGCCTGGGTTGGTGGGGTGGCTGCGGATCTTGTCGACGATGGCTTGCGCCACCGGGCCTTCGAGCAGCGCCTTGGAGCCGCGAGCGGCGATGTCCCGCAGCACCTGGGCCAGCTCCGGGTTCTTCAGCACATGCCCCACGGGCCAGGGCTGGCCGCTGGCGTCGTAAAAATAGGCGGCGGCCACGGGATCTTTCTTCAGGTGCTGTTCCGCCGCCAGCAAGGTGTTCAACCGGGCGCTGACCTTGAAGCCCTGTTCCGCCAGGGTGATGGCAGGTTGGAAGAGTGCGGACCAAGGCAGCTTGCCGTGTTGCTGGTGGGCCAGCTCCAGCATGCGCACGGTGCCGGGCACGCCCACCGAGCGCCCGCCCACCACGCCTTCGATGAAGGCCATGGGCTTGCCGTCTGGCTTGATGAAGAGGTTTTCGTTGGCGGCGGCCGGGGCGGTTTCGCGGCCGTCGTAGGCTTCCACGGATTTGCCGTCGAAATGCATGAGGAAGGCGCCGCCACCGATGCCGCTGGATTGCGGCTCCACCAGTGTCAGGACCATTTGCACGGCGATGGCGGCATCCACCGCGCTGCCGCCCGCCTTGAGGACCTGGTAGCCCGCGTCGGTGGCCAGCGGGTTGGCGGCGGCCACGGCGAACTTGGCGGTTTGCCAGCCTGGCTTTTCGGCGTAGCCCGACGAGCCTTCGGGCTGCACGGGCACGGTGTAGTTGAGCGTGGGCGCCGTGGTGGTACAGGCGGCCAACAGCGCGGCTGAAAGCAGGGCAAGTGGAACTGTGAATCGCATGGCAGGGCTCCTTGCTGTGGTTGTGTTTGCGGCAAGGATACGCCAAAGTGATGCTTTTGATGTGATTTCTCTTTGCCACCCCTGACTTGAAAACCCCCGCGCCCATCCCCAACATCACGTCAGTTCACCAATCAGCAGGAGCATCTGCATGCGTATCGACAAACTCACCACAAAATTCCAGGAGGCCTTGGGCGAGGCGCAGACGCTGGCTCTGGGACAGGACCACGCTTACATTGAGCCCGCCCACGTGCTGGCGGCCATGCTGCGCCAGCAGGACGGGCCCAAGGCGTTGTTGCAGCGCGCGGGCGTGAACGTGGCGGCCCTGGGCAAGGCAGCAGATGAGGCCATGGCCAAGCTGCCACAGGTGCAGGGTCAAGATCAGGTTCAAGTGGGGCGCGACACCGTGACGCTGCTGCAGGCGGCGGAGAAAGACGCCATCAAGCGTGGCGACCAGTTCGTTTCGAGCGATTCCTTCCTTCTGGCCCTGGCTGACAGCAAGATGGCGTTGGCCGACGAGGCCCGCAAGGCGGGTCTGAAGCGCCAAGCGCTGGAGTCAGCCATTGATGCCGTGCGCGGCGGCCAGAAGGTGGACAGCCCCGAGGCCGAAGGCCAGCGCGAGGCCCTGAAGAAATACACCCTGGACCTGACCGAGCGTGCCGCGCAGGGCAAGCTCGACCCGGTGATCGGCCGTGACGACGAGATCCGCCGCGCCATACAGGTCCTGCAGCGCCGCAGCAAGAACAACCCGGTGCTGATCGGCGAGCCCGGTGTGGGCAAGACAGCCATTGTCGAGGGGTTGGCTCAGCGCATCGTGGCGGGTGAGGTGCCCGAAACGCTCAAGGACAAGAAGGTGCTGGTGCTGGACATGGCGGGCCTGCTGGCTGGCGCCAAGTTCCGGGGCGAGTTCGAGGAACGCCTGAAGGCGGTGCTCAAGGAGGTGTCCCAGGACGAAGGCCGCATCATCCTGTTCATCGACGAACTCCACACCATGGTGGGCGCGGGCAAGGCCGAGGGCGCCATCGACGCGGGCAACATGCTCAAACCCGCCCTGGCACGCGGCGAACTGCACTGCATTGGCGCGACCACGCTGGACGAATACCGCAAGTACATCGAGAAAGACGCCGCACTGGAGCGCCGCTTCCAGAAGGTGCTGGTGGACGAGCCGACCGTGGAGGCCACCATTGCCATCCTGCGCGGCTTGCAGGAACGTTACGAGGTGCACCACGGCGTGGAGATCACCGACCCGGCCATCGTGGCGGCGGCCGAGCTGAGCCACCGCTACATCACCGACCGCTTTCTGCCCGACAAGGCGATTGACCTGATCGACGAGGCGGCGGCGAGGATCAAGATCGAGATCGATTCCAAGCCCGAGGCGATGGACAAGCTGGACCGGCGCCTGATCCAGCTCAAGATCGAGCGCGAGGCGGTGAAGAAGGAAAAGGACGAAGCCTCCATCAAGCGGCTGGGCCTGATCGAGGACGAGATCGCCAAGCTGGAGCGCGAGGTGGCCGATTTGGAAGAGGTGTGGAAGGCCGAGAAAGCCGCCGCGCAGGGTTCCGACCAGGTGCGCAAGGACATCGAACAGACCAAGATCCAGATCGAGGACCTCAAGCGCAAAGGTGACTTCAACAAGGTGGCCGAGCTGCAGTACGGCAAGTTGCCTGAGTTGGAAAAGCGCCTGAAGGACGCCCAGGCCAAGGAAGAAGCCGGTGCCGGGGGGTCCGCAGGGCCCAGGCTGTTGCGTACCCAGGTGGGGGCAGAGGAAATTGCCGAGGTGGTGGCGCGGTCCACGGGCATCCCGGTTGCCAAGCTGATGCAGGGCGAGCGCGACAAGCTGCTGGCCATGGAAGACAGGCTGCACGAGCGCGTGGTGGGGCAGGACGAGGCCATTGTGGCCGTGGCCAACGCCATCCGCCGCAGCCGCGCGGGCCTGAGCGACCCCAACCGCCCGCTGGGCAGCTTTCTGTTCCTGGGGCCCACCGGCGTGGGCAAGACGGAGCTGTGCAAGGCGCTGGCGGGCTTCCTGTTCGACAGCGAGGAGCACCTGATCCGCATCGACATGAGCGAGTTCATGGAAAAGCACTCGGTGAGCCGCCTGATCGGCGCGCCTCCGGGCTACGTGGGCTACGACGAAGGCGGCTACCTGACCGAGGCCGTGCGCCGCAGGCCGTACAGCGTGATCCTGCTGGACGAGGTGGAAAAGGCCCACCCCGACGTGTTCAACGTGCTGCTGCAGGTGCTGGACGACGGCCGCCTGACCGACGGCCAGGGCCGCACGGTGGACTTCAAGAACGCGGTGATCGTGATGACGAGCAACATCGGCTCGCACCTGATCCAGGCCATGGTTGGGCAGGACGCCGAGGACATCAAGGACGCGGTGTGGGGCGAGCTGAAGCAACACTTCCGGCCCGAGTTCCTCAACCGCATCGACGAGACGGTGGTGTTCCACGGCCTGAACGCCGAGCACATCGCCAACATTGCCAAGATCCAGCTGAAGGTGCTGATGGAGCGTCTGGCCAAGATGGACCTGACGCTCCACGTGAGCGACGCTGCGGTGTCGGAGCTGGCCAAGGTGGGATTTGACCCGGTGTTCGGGGCGCGCCCGCTCAAGCGGGCCATCCAGCAGCGGATAGAGAACCCGTTGTCGCGCCTGATCCTGGAGGGGCGCTTCCCGCCGAAGAGCGAGATTCCGGTGGACGTGGACCCGATCCAGGCACCAGGTCAATTCCAGTTCGGCCGCGTGGTGCACTGAAAGTGAAAAAGCCCGCTGCAAGCGGGCTTTTTCTTGGGCGCGGGGCAGGGCTTACTGCACCTTGGCCTTGCTGCGCAGCTGTTCCTGGAAGGTGTTGAGCTTTTGTTGTTGCAACTGCTGGCTGATCTGGGGCTTGAGCTCGTCGATGGAGGGCAGCTGTGCCTGGCGCACGTCGTCAACGCGGATGATGTGCCAGCCGAACTGGCTCTTCACCGGCGCGTCGGCCATCTGGCCCTTGCCCAGCTTGACCATGGCTTCGGAGAACTCGGGCACGAAGCTGGAGGCGCTGGCCCAGTCCAGGTCGCCACCGTTGGCACCGGACCCTGGGTCCTTGGAGTCCTTCTTGGCGATGTCTTCGAACTTGGCGCCCTTCTTGATGTTGCCGATGATGGCCTTGGCCTGGTCTTCGGTTTCGACCAGGATGTGGCGGGCACGGTATTCCTGGCCACCATTAGCAGCGGCGAATTTGTCGTATTCGGCCTTGACCTCGGCATCCGTCACCGGGTTCTTGCGCTGGAAGTCGGCGAAGAGTTCGCGGATCAGGATGGTCTGCAGGGCCAGTTCGGCCTGGGCCTTGTAGTCCTTGGAGGCCTTGATGCCGCGCTTTTCGGCTTCCTGCACGAAGATTTCACGGGCGATCAGCTCTTCCTTGATTTGTGCCTTGAGGGTGTCGTCCACCGGGCGGCCGGAGCGTTCGACCTGTTGCGTGAGTGCTGCCATGCGGGACGCCGGCACGGGCTTGCCGTTGACGACTGCGATGTTTTGAGCCATGGCGGGCATCGCCAGGGTAGTGGCCAGGGCCACGGCGGTCAGAACGAGTTTCATGGAGGAGTGACTTCAGGGGGGAAGGAAAAAGCGTCAACGCTCGATTTCAATGGCCAGGGCATGCAGCCCTGCGTCGATGTACGGCTGCATTGCATCATACACAAGGCGGTGGGCCGCTACGCGGCTGAGCCCGGCAAAGCGAGGGCTGCCGATGCGCACCCGAAAATGTGTACCGCGCCCCAGCTCGTTGGCGCCAGCGTGCCCGGCGTGGGCGGCGCTTTCGTCCAGCACATGGAGGGTGGTGGGCTGCAGCCGTTCGCGCAGCGTGGCTTCGATGGCCGAGGCCGTAGGCAAGGTGTCTGGGTTCATGAGGATTGGCTGCTGTCTTCGTCTTTCAGGTGGCGGGCAACGTAGAAACCCTGGCCCACGATGAAGACGACCGGGAACACATAGCCCCAGAGTTTGAAGTTGACCCAGTCTTCGGTGGAGTAGAAGGCCGCCACGTAGGCGTTGATGGCAGCCATGAACACGAAGTAGGCGGCCCAGGCCACGGTAAGGCGGGCCCAGACGGCGTCTGGCAGGCGCAACTGGCTGCCCAGCAGCATCTGCAGGAAGTTCTTTTTCCATACCCACAAGGCTGCTGCCAGCACGATGGCCATGCTGGCGTAAAGCACGGTGGGTTTCCACTTGATGAAGCGTTCGTCGTGCAGCAACAGCGTGAGCATGCCGAACACCAGCACCAGTACCAGCGTGACTTTCTGCAGGGTTTGCAGGCGGCGGTCGATGGCGTAGATGATGCCCGTTTGCACCAGGGTGGCGGCCATCAGCACCGCAGTGGCGGCGTAGATGTCGTGCAGCTTGTAGGCGGCAACGAACAGGCCGATGGGGAAGAAATCGATCAGGAAGCGCATGGGCAGGATTATCGGGGGTGCAGGTCCAGGGCAGCGGAGTTCATGCAGTAGCGCAGGCCGGTGGGGGCGGGGCCGTCTTCAAACACGTGGCCCAGGTGGGCGCCGCACTGGCTGCAGACGGTTTCCACGCGCACCATGCCGTGGCTGTGGTCGATGATTTCGGTGATGGCTCCGGGAATGGCCTGTGAGAAGCTGGGCCAGCCGCAGCCAGCGTCGAATTTGGTGTCGCTGTTGAACAGATGGTTCCCGCAGCAGACGCAGTGGTAGCTGCCGTCTGCCCAGATGCGTTCGTACTTGCCGGTGAAAGGCCTTTCCGTGCGGGCGTGGCGTGTGACTTCATAGGCCAGGGGCTCGGCGTTCTTTTCAGTCAGCAGGGTGCGCCACTCGGCGTCTGTTTTTTCGATGGGGAAGGTCATGGTCATCCCTCCCGCCGAGCCGTCTCAAGGGAGGGATGCGCCCCCTTGGGGGGCAGCGAGCTGATGCGAGCGTGGGGGTTCATGGTTTAACTCCTTGCAAGAAGCGTCACGAAGAGCAACTGATCTGGATCTGAGTGGCCCAGTCGGGCGGAAAGGCCGCCAGGTCTTCCTGGCCGGGCAGGGCGGCGTAGGGCTGTTCCAGTGCCGCCTGCAGCCGTTCCAGTACGGAGAAGTCGCCCTGGCGGGCATGGTGGATGGCGATTTCCCCCAGGTGGTTGCGCAGCACCACTTGCGGGTTGGTGCGCAGCATGGCGTCACGCGTGGTGGTGGCATCGAAACCGGGCTGGGCTTGCAGGCGCGCACGCCAACGCAAGGCCCAGGCGTCGAAGGCCTCGCGCTGCAGGAACAGGTCGCGCACCGGGGTGATGGCGTGTTCGGCTTCGGCGGGCGTATGGCCCGGTGCAGCGAAGCCCGCCACGGCGTGGCTGAGCCGTCGCCAGAAGATGGTGAAGTCCACCCGGTCGCGCGCGAGCAGCTGCATCAGGTCTTCGGTCAGTGCGGCGTCACCTTCCTGCACCTCGGTCAGGCCCAGCTTGGCACCCATGCGCCGTTGCAAGGCGGCGGGGAACAAGGCCTTGTAGGGTTCAAGCGCGTCCAGCGCCTGCTGGGTGTCTTCCATCAGCGGGAGCATGGCCTGGCCTAGGCAGAACAGGTTCCAGTAGGCGATGTTGGGTTGGCGGGCATAGGCGTAGCGCCCGGCGTTGTCTGAGTGGTTGCAGATGTGGCCGGGGTCGAACGCATCCATGAACTGGAAGGGGCCGTAGTCGATGGTAAGGCCCAGGATGCTCAGGTTGTCGGTGTTCATCACACCATGGCAGAAACCCACCGCCTGCCACTGTGCCAGCAGCTCGGCGGTGCGGGCGCTCACGGCTTCCAGCAGCCGTGCGTAGGGGTTGCCATCGGCCTGACGGCATTCGGGGTAGAAGTGGTCGATGACGAAGTCTGCCAGGAGGCGCAGCGCGTCGTGCTGGCCGGTGTGGCAGAAGTGCTCGAAGTGGCCGAAGCGGATGAAGCTGGGTGCCACGCGGGTGACCACGGCGGCGGTTTCGATTTCTTCACGGCGCACCGGTGCATTCGACCCGGTGACGCACAGCGCCCGGGTGGTGGGAATGCCCAGCGCATGCATGGCTTCGCTGCACAGAAATTCGCGGATGGAACTGCGCAGAACGGCGCGCCCGTCGCCCATGCGGGAATAGGGGGTGAGACCCGCGCCCTTGAGCTGGATTTCCTGCGGCCCGCCTGGGGCGGCACGCTCGCCCAGCAGGATGGCGCGGCCGTCACCCAGTTGCCCGGCCCATTGGCCGAACTGGTGGCCGCTGTAAACGCTGGCCAGGGGCGACGAGCCCGGCAGCAGGCAGTTGCCTGTCAAGGCTTCCAGGTGCTGTGGTTGTTCGTGCCAATCCTCGGGCAGATCGAGGGCGCGCGCCAAGCCGTTGCTGCGGCCCACCCAGTACGGCGCGGGCAGCGGGGTGGGGTGAAGGCGTGTGAAGAAGGCTTCGCCCAGGGTCTCGAAGCGGCTGGTCTGCAGTTCCATGCGGGCATTGTCCCCGTTGCTGCGAGGCCCTGCCGCGCACGGGGTGGTTGGGCGGGTCAGTCCTGAGGTTTCAGTTCCGGACCAGCCATTCCGGTATCGGCCAGCCGGTCCAGCGCCGCCTGGTCGAGGATGTCCACCCGCCCGAATTCCAGTGACACCCAGCCGAGGGATTCGAACTGTTTGAGCACGCGGTTGATGGTTTGCCTCGACAGGCCAGCCAAGTGCCCCAGGTCTTCCTGCGACAGGGTGATCTTGCGGATGCCAGAACCGGCGAAATGCTGAAGGTACTGTGCCACCCGTTCCTCGGGTGACCTCAGGCGGCCGGACTCGATGGCTGACATGGCCTGGCCGAGCCGCAGGTTGAGCCGTTCAATCAGGTAATGGTTGAATGGCAGGCTGCGTTGGTAGAGTTGCTGGAAGCAACTGAGGGGCATGCTGATGAGCGTGGTGTCTCGCAGGGCGACGACATCGTAGCGCCAGCTGCCCCCCTTGAGCACGGAGCCTTCGCCGAACCAGTCACCGGCAGGCACACCCAGGAATGCGGAGATTCTGCCGTCTTCGGTCGAGGTCTGCAGCTTCACCATGCCAGCCAGGACCCCGTGCCATGCGTCGATGGTGTGACCTTTGTGCAGAATGGTTTCGCCTTTGGCCGCGCGCACCAGCGTCATGCGCTCGACGAGGTCGCGCTTTTCGGCCGCCGCCAGGGCTTCGAACCAGGGCTGACCGTAGAGGAAAAGGTAGGCGGGCGAGCGCGGTTCCAGGAGCATGGGGCGGAGGCGGGGTGTTGGGCCGATGCCCGGAGTCTAGCCGCTGCGCAGGTCAGCGCCACAAGGGTCAGAAGGCTACATGGCCAGCCAGCTTGGGATCGATGAAGCGCCCGCCCTGTGCGGTGATGCGCGTGGCTGACAGCAGGACGTCGGGGTCCTGGTCCTTGGTCAGGTAGCCACAGGCGCCCGCTTCCAGGGCGCTTTGGGCCACCCCGGGCTCGGCGTGCATGCTCAGAACCAGGATGGGCAGAGCGGGATACCGGGCGCGAACGGTGCTGATCAGTTCCTTGCCGGACAGGCCGGGCATGCTCAGGTCCAGCAGCAGCAGGTCGACGCCCCCGGTCTGCAGCCGTTCCAGGGTTTCGGCGCCGTTCCTGGCTTCGTCCACCACCATGATGTCGTGAGTGAGGGCGTAAAGCCGTTTGATGCCTTCGCGCATCATGGTGTGATCGTCCGAGATCAGCAACCGGATAGGCAGGCTTGCATGGGGCGCTTGGGAGACAGCTACCTCGGTCTTGATTCGGTCCATCAATGTCTCCAGGGGACTGGCTGCCTCGGCGTGCAGCCAGGTACACGTCAGCAGACTCAGGGGGTGCACGCCTATGGCGCGGGCAATATCCTCGACCTTGCGCAGTGTGGGGCTCTTGTGGCCGCGCTCCAGGCTGCTCAGGTAGGTGCGGCTGGTCACCAGTGAAAAGTCTTCTTGGGTCAGCCCCCGTGCTTTACGGACTTCCTTCAACGCTTTGCCGAACGCATGGCTCAACTGGGTCACGTGTTTTATCCCCGCTTCCTCTTCCTGTGGCGGTGGCGTTTATACCCATGCATGCCAGTTCCTGGCCACACACTATAGGATTCAATTTCATCTTGTGAACTATGCCTTCGTGCTCAAGGTTGTCGGTCGGGCGACAGATGGGGGTGTTTTGCAGCGCTACGATGCCCTGGGTGCCGTTTTCATTTGAACTACCAGGAGACATTTGATGCTTGGCCTGATGCAAGACCAGCCGTTGCTGATTTCGGACCTGATCCGGCACGCGGAGCGCCACCATGGGGACGTGGAAATTGTTTCTCGGCGGGTGGAGGGGGACATTCACCGCACCACCTACCGCCAGGCCGCCGCGCGAGCGCGCCAGTTGGCCAGCGCGCTCGACGCCATGGGGTTGGTGCAGGGTGACAGGGTGGCCTCTCTGGCGTGGAATGGCTACCGCCACTTTGAGATGTACTTTGGGGTGAGCGGCTCTGGACGCGTGCTGCACACCATCAACCCGCGCCTGATTCCTGAGCAGATTGTCTGGATCGTGAACCACGCCGAAGATCAGGCGCTGTTCTTTGATATGACGTTCTGGCCCATCGTGAAAGGCATACATGACAAGTGCCCCACTGTGAAACGCTGGGTAGCGCTTTGCGATGATGCCCACTTGGCCAAGTTGACTGAAGGTGGAGCAATACCCAACCTGGTAAGTTATGAATCGTTGATTGCATCGCAGCCATCCAGCTACGAGTGGCCGCGCTTCGATGAAAACAGCGCATCGAGCATGTGCTACACCAGTGGCACCACCGGGCACCCGAAGGCGGCGTTGTACAGCCACAAGTCCACCATCCTGCATGCATACGCAGCGGCGCTGCCCGACGTGATGTGCCTGAGCGCGCGCGACAGCGTGTTGCCCGTGGTGCCCATGTTCCATGTGAATGCATGGGGCATTCCCTATTCTGCTTGCGCGGTGGGCTGCAAGCTGGTGTTCCCGGGTGCGGCGCTGGATGGCAAGTCCGTCTACGAACTGATGGACGCCGAGAAGGTGACCTTTGCAGCGGGCGTGCCCACGGTCTGGCAGATGCTGCTGACGCACATGGGGCAGAACAACCTGACGCTGCCGTCGCTGAACCGCACGGTGATTGGTGGCTCTGCCTGCCCGCCCGCGATGATTGACACCTTCCGCCAGAAGTACGGAGTGGACGTGTTGCACGCGTGGGGCATGACCGAACTCAGCCCGCTGGGCACGCTGTGCACGTTGAAGAACAAGCACTTGAGCTTGCCTGAAGAAGAGCAGATGAAGATCCGCCTGAAGCAGGGGCGGGCCATCTTCGGCATAGACATGAAGGTGGTGGGGCCGGATGGCGCCGAGCTGCCCTGGGACGGCAAGGCTTCTGGCGACCTGCTGGTGAAGGGCCCCTGGGTGATACGTGACTACTACAAGGGCGAAGGGCCGGCGCCGCTGGCGGATGGCTGGTTCCCGACGGGTGACGTGGCCATCATCGACGCGGAAGGGTTCATGCAGATCACCGACCGCAGCAAGGACGTGATCAAGTCTGGCGGCGAGTGGATCAGCTCCATCGACGTGGAGAACATTGCCATGGCCCATTCTGCGGTGTTGATGGCGGCCTGCGTGGGCATGCGCCACCCGAAGTGGGACGAGCGACCCATCGTTGTGGTGGTGAAGAGGCCGGGCACCGAGGTGACGCGCGAGGAACTGCTGGCCTTCTACGAAGGCAAGATCGCCAAGTGGCAAGTGCCTGACGACGTGGTGTTTGTGGATGCGATTCCCCTGGGCGCCACCGGCAAGATGCAGAAGATGAAGCTGCGCGAGATGCTGGCTGACTACAAGCTGCCGGGCCTTTGAAACCTGCTTTTCAGGCCGCAGTCGCGCAGGCGATAGTGGCTAGGGCATTCCCTGAGGGCGCACCAAGACGCCCCTTTTAAGCTGTTTGCCATTCAACCACCCCCATAGGAGACAAACCATGAGATTCGTGTTGAAGAGCCTGACTGGCGCTGCCTTGGTGGCTTGTGCATTTACCGCACACGCTCAAAAGGGCGAGACGGTGAAGATCGCCTGGATTGACCCGCTTTCGGGGCTGATGGCACCCGTGGGAGCCAACCAGTTGAAGAGCTTCCAGTTCTTTGCCGAGAAGTTCAGCGGCGCCGCCAACCCGGCGGGTGTGAAGTTCGAGGTGATTGGCATTGACAACAAACTGAGCCCGGCGGAAAGCCTGACGGCGTTGCAGTCGGCCATAGACCAGGGGGTGCGCTACATCACTCAAGGCAGTGGCTCTGCGGTGGCAGGGGCGTTGATCGACGCGGTGAACCGGCACAACGCGCGCAACCCGGGCAAGGAGGTGATCTTCCTGAACCACTCGGCCGTGGACCCGGACTTTACCAACAGCAAGTGCAGCTACTGGCACTTCCGTTTTGACGCCGACACGTCGATGAAGATGGAGGCGCTGACCACCTTCATGAAGGACCAGGCAGACATCAAGAAGGTGTACCTGCTGAACCAGAACTATTCGCACGGCCACCAGGTGGCCAAGTACGCGAAGGAGAACCTCAAGCGCAAGCGGCCAGACGTGGAGGTGGTGGGGGAGGACCTGCACCCGCTGGCGCAGGTGCGTGACTTTGCACCGTACATCGCGAAGATCAAGGCGTCTGGGGCGGACACGGTGATCACGGGCAACTGGGGCTCTGACCTGGCGCTGCTGGTGAAGGCTGCCAACGAAGGTGGCTACACCGGCAAGTTCTACACCTATTACACCGGCGTGACCGGCACGCCCACGGCGTTGGGCACCGGGAGCGAAGGGCGGGTGTACCAGGTTTCGTACAACCACTACAACATGAGCGGCGATATGGGCAAGTGGCAGACGGAGTTCCGCGACCGCCTGAAGGACGACTTCTACACCGGCTCGGCCATCCACATCTTCAAGGCGCTGGGTGAAGCCATGGCCAAGGCCAAGTCCACCGACCCGGTGAAGGTGGCGGCGGTGATGGAGGGGCTGAAGTTCCAGAGCTACAACGGCGAGGTGGAGATGCGCAAGACCGACCACCAGCTGCAGCAGCCGCTGTACCTGACACGCTGGCAGAAGGCCGATGCGAAGTTCCCCTACAGCCCGGAAAACACCGGCATGACTCTGGGCCTGGTGAAGGAGTTTCCGGCCTACGTGGCGAGTACGCCGACCAGCTGCGACATGAAGCGCCCGCGTTGATGCGGCGCTGAATGGCTGCTGCCTGGCCCGGCGGGGAGGACCGGGCGGGTGGCGGTATATCCTCCCGTTTCCTTTGGCCCAGAGTGGGTCGCGAAAGACGGAACCATGGAGTTCTTCATCGTTTCCATGCTCAATGGGTTGAGCTATGGACTGTTGTTGTTCATGCTGAGTTCGGGGCTCACGCTCATCTTCAGCATGATGGGGGTGCTCAATTTTGCGCACGCCAGCTTTTACATGCTGGGGGCTTACCTGGGCTATTCGGTGGCCCAGGTGGTGGGCTTCTGGCCTGCGCTGTTCGTGGCGCCGGTGCTGGTGGGGCTGCTGGGTGCGTTGTTCGAAAAGCTGAGCCTGCGCAAGGTGCACAAATTCGGGCACGTGCCCGAGTTGCTGGTGACCTTCGGCTTGTCTTATGTGGTGCTGGAACTGGTGCAACTGGTATGGGGGCGCACGGCAGTGGAGTTTCGCCCGCCCGAGTTGCTGCAGGGGCCGGCATTCACGCTGATGCACCATGCCAACGACACCATGGGTTTTGTGTGGGGCAAGGCTGCGGCGGACCTGTGTGGCGTGGCGGCGCAGACCGTGTGCACGCCGTTCCCTGCGACGCGCGCTTTCATGATGGTGGTGGCTGTGGTGATGCTGCTTGGCCTGTGGCTGCTGATCACCCGCACGCGGGTGGGGCTGGTCATTCAGGCCGCGCTGACGCACCCTGACATGGTGGAGTGCCTGGGCCACAACGTGCCACGGGTGTTCATGATGGTGTTTGGGGCGGGCACGGGCCTGGCCGGGCTGGCGGGCGTGATTGGAGGCAGCACCTTTGTAACGGAGCCTGCCATGGCGGCCACGCTGGGGTCTGTCATCTTCGTGGTGGTGGTGGTAGGTGGGCTGGGTTCACTCTCTGGGGCGTTTCTGGCGTCTGTGCTCATCGGTGTGATCCAGACCTTTGCCGTGGCGCTGGACCATTCCTTCTTGAGCCTGGCGCAAGCCGCAGGTCTGGAGCTTTCGCAGCCCCTGCAGGACAACGCCGTGCTCAAGCTCACGCTGTCGCAGGTGGCGCCCATCTTGCCTTACCTGTTTCTGGTGCTGATCTTGATCTTCCGGCCCAAGGGGCTGCTGGGTACGCGCGAGAGTTGAGGTGAACCCATGACGACCGCTTACTACACTTTCAAGCCCTACAACGTGGGGCGCTGGATCATCTGGACGCTGTTTGCCCTGGTGCTGCTGTTTGCGCCCAAGGTGTTTTCGAGCAACCTGTCCATCAGCATGCTGGCACAGATGGGCATTGCCATCGTGGCCTGCCTTTCTTTCAACATGCTGCTGGGGCAAGGTGGCATGCTGAGCTTCGGGCACGCGGTGTACACCGGCCTGGGGGCTTACGTGGCTATTCACACGCTGCTGAAGGTGGCCGATGGCGTGCTGCCCCTGCCGGTGAGCCTGATTCCGCTGACCGGCGGCCTGGCGGGCATGTTCTTCGCCGTGTTGTTCGGCTTTGTGACGACGAAAAAGGCTGGCACACCCTTTGCCATGATCACCCTGGGCATGGCGGAACTGGTGTTTGCCATGTCGCTGATGTTCTCGGGCTTCTTTGGCGGGGAGGCGGGTATTTCGGCCGACCGCATGGTGGGCGACCCGGTGATGGGCATTACCTACGGGCCAGCGGTGCAGGTGTATTACCTGATTGCCGTGTACACCTTCATCTGCGTGGCGCTGATGTTTGCGTTCACCCGCACGCCGCTGGGCCGCATACTGAACGCGGTGCGTGACAACCCGGAACGCGTGGAGTTCATTGGCTACAACACGCAGAAGGTGCGCTACCTGGCCTTCATCATCGCGGGCTTCTTCGCGGGTATTTCGGGCGGGCTGGCGGCCATCCAGTTCGAGATCGTGACCGCCGAGGTGGTGGGCCCGCTGCGTTCGGGCGCCTACCTGCTGTTCACCTTTTTGGGTGGGGCCACGTTTTTCTTCGGCCCCATCATCGGCGGGGTGTTGATGGTGCTGGCCTTCGTGCTGTTTTCCGAGATCACCAAGGCGTGGCTACTGTACCTGGGGCTGATCTTTTTGTTCATGGTCATGTACGCGCCGGGCGGCGTGGCCAGCCTGGTGATGATGAACCTGCGCGT
>CBKZAG010000010.1:0-35650 GCA_966692625.1 uncultured Comamonadaceae bacterium | reverse complement strand
ATCACCCACCGATATTACGACCCCATGAGCCCGGCTGATCTGGCTGCCAAGATTGGCCCGTCCACGCGCCTGGTCTGGCTGGAGGCGGCGGGTTCGGTCACGCTGGAGTACCCAGACTTGCACGCGCTGGTGGCGGTCGTCCGCGGGGCGAATGCGCGGCAGACCGGCAGGCAGGTGATTGCGGCGCTGGACAATACCTGGGGTGCAGGGGTGGCGTTTCAGCCCTTCAATTTCGGCGTGGACATCTCCATGCAGGCCCTCACCAAGTACCCCAGCGGTGGGTCAGACGTGCTGATGGGCTCGGTGGTCACCCGCGACGAGGCCCTGCACCGGCAACTGCTGCTGACACATATGCGCCTGGGCCTGGGTGTAGGTGTCAACGACGCGGAGCTGGTGCTGCGCGGGCTGAACAGCATGGTGCTGCGCTACCACGCGCAGGACGCCACAGCCCGTGAACTGGCCGCCTGGATGCAGGAGCAGCCCGGTGTGGCCAAGGTGTTCCACCCGGCTTTGCCCGGCTCACCCGGTCATGCCAACTGGGCGCGCGATGCCAGCGCGGCCGCCTGTCTGTTCAGCGTGGTGTTCGATCCGGCGATTGCCTCAGAAAAGATTGACGCGTTCTGCGACAGCCTCAAGCTGTTCCGCCTGGGTTACAGCTGGGCCGGGCCGATCAGCCTGTGCGTGCCGTACGACGTGCCTTCCATGCGAACGACGCCCTGGCCGCACGCCAGCCGGCTGGTCCGCTTCGCCGTGGGCCTGGAAGCCGTTGCGGACCTGAAGGCCGACCTGCTTCAGGCCATGTCCGCGCTTTCCTGAGCGATCAACTCGTGGGCGAGGGCGGCCATGGCCGCTTCTGAGCGGTTGGACAACGGGCAGGGAACGGCCTGTGCGTACTGAACGAAGTTGCGGCGGATCGAAGCCGCGTACACGGGGTCGTAATGCTTGTCCAGCAGTTCGCGCACCACGGCGTCGGAGCGGCCCGCCTGTACCATGCCTACCCACTCGTCTATCACCGCCTTGCCGCGCAGTTCTGTGAGGGCGCGCAGGCGCTCGCAGAAGAACTCGCTGTCGCGCAGGAAGAATTCGTAGTCTTCCATCAACAGCGCCACACGCTCTTCCAGCGGCAGTTGCAGGTCCAGGCAGGGGCTGGCACGCATGGCGTCGATCAAAGCGTCTGGCACGCGCAGGTTGCCCACCTTCTTGCTTTCGCTTTCCACGTACACCACGCGGGCGGGATCGTAGGTGTGCAGGGCTTCCCACACCAGGGTGTCAAAGCGTTTCTGGCTGGGCTGCGGCTGGCCCGGGATCAAGCCGAGCACGGAACTGCGGTGCGACGCCAGGCCTTCCAGGTCGAGCACCTGCGCACCTTGGGCTGCCAGGGCCTGCAGCAGGCGCGTCTTGCCCGAACCCGTGGGGCCGCACACCACCTTGTAGCGCAGGCGCTGCACCAAGGCGGGTAGGGACTCGACCAGCGCATTGCGTGACGCCTTGTAGCCACCTTCGATCAGGGTGACCTGAAACCCAATGGCACTGAGGATGGTGGCCAGCGAACCGCTGCGGTTGCCGCCTCGCCAGCAGTAGACCAATGGCTTCCAGTTCTTGGGTTTGTCGAGCACTTCGCGCTCAATGTGGGCAGCGATGTTGCGGGCAGCCAGCGCTGCTCCCCGCTTCTTGGCCTCGAAGGCGTTGACCTGCTTGTACATCGTGCCGATGACGATGCGTTCCTCGTTGTTGAGCGTTGGCCAGTTGATGGCGCCGGGCAGATGGTCGAGGGCGTACTCGTCCTCGGTGCGGGCGTCGATGACGGTGTCGAAGTCGGCCAGACGTTCCAGGGCGGCGGTGGCGGGCAGGGTTTGCAGGGGCATACGGTGGTGATGGCTTCAGCGCTTGGGCAACAGCTTGCGCAGTTCAGGCCATACATTGTCCAGCATGCGTGCCTGGGCGCTTTCGTTCGGGTGGATGCGGTCGGCCTGGAACAGGGCGACGGGGTCAGGCCCGTCCGCCACGCCCTTTAAGAAGAAGGGCAGCAAGGCGGCTTTTTCAGCCTTGGCTACATTGGCGAACACTTGGCGGAATTCCTGCGCGTAGCGAGCGCCGTAGTTGGGCGGCATCTCCATGCCCAGCAGCAGAACCTTGGCACCCGACTCACGGGCCTGGCGCGCCATGGCCTGCAGGTTGTCTCGGGTCATGTCCAGCGGCAGGCCGCGCAGTGCGTCGTTGCCGCCGAGTTCGATGACGACGGTAGCAGGCCTGTGTTGCTGCAGCAGCGTGGGCAGGCGCGAGCGGCCGCCAGAGGTCGTGTCGCCGCTGATGCTGGCGTTGACCACGCGCACGCCAGCCTTGTTGCTGGCAAGTCGCTGTTCCAGCAACGCCACCCAGCCGCTGCCACGGCGCAGCCCGTATTCGGCGCTGAGCGAGTCCCCCACAATCAGCACAACGGGCTCTGACTCGGCCCAGGCCGGGCAAGACCCCACGAGGGCGGCCAGCGCGGTGATGGCGTTAAAGTGTCGTCGATTCAACTTGAAGAGCCTTTCCATGTCGGATGTGATGATCGCGGTGCAGAACCTGTCGAAGTCGGTGAGCGACGCCACGGGCCAGCTGGACATTTTGCGTGAGGTCGATTTCGAGCTCTACAAGGGCGAGACGGTGGCTATCGTCGGGGCATCAGGCTCTGGCAAGAGTACCTTGCTGGCCATCGTTGCGGGGTTGGATACGCCCAGCGCGGGAACGGTTCACATCGACGGCACCGATATTTTCGCGCTGGACGAAGACCAGCGCGCGGCCTTGCGGGCACAGAAGGTGGGTTTTGTGTTCCAGAGCTTCCAGTTGCTGGGCAACCTCACGGCACTGGAGAACGTGATGCTGCCGCTGGAACTGGCTGGCCGACGTGACGCACGCACAGCGGCCACCGAGATGCTGCGGCGCGTGGGGTTGGGCGAGCGCCTGGGGCACTACCCCAAGGTGCTCTCGGGCGGCGAGCAGCAGCGCGTGGCGCTGGCCCGCGCTTTTGTGGTGCGCCCGGCGGTACTGCTGGCCGACGAGCCCACGGGCAGCCTGGACTTTGCCACGGGTGAGCGCGTGATGGAGCTGATGTTCGAGCTGAACCGTGAACTGGGCACGACGCTCGTTCTGGTGACGCACGACCGGGCCATTGCCCAGCGTTGCGAGCGCCGCATCACCATCGAAGCAGGGCGGGCCAGCGAGCCAGCACTGGCCGAGGCGTGATAATCCAGGGATGTCCTCTCCCAAAGTCCTGTTCGGCTTCCATGCCGTTGGCGTGCGCCTGAAGACGGCGCCCGCATCCATCATCGAGATTTACGTTGACCCGTCGCGCCGCGACGCGCGCATGAAGCAGTTCCTGGAACGTGCGAAGGAAGCGGGCGCGCGACTGATCGAGGCCGACAGCCTGCGTATAGCCAAGCTGGCGGGCAGCCACGGGCACCAGGGGGTGGCTGCACGCGTGGAACCGGTAGCGCAAGCCCGCTCGCTCGACGACCTGCTGGACCAACTGGAGCAGGGCGGTGGTGACGCCCCCTTGCTGCTGGTGCTGGATGGCGTGACCGACCCGCACAACCTGGGCGCATGCCTGCGTGTGGCTGACGGTGCCGGGGCACAGGCGGTGATCGCACCCAAGGACCATGCCGCAGGCATCAACGCCACGGTGGCCAAGGTGGCCAGCGGTGCGGCAGAAACGGTGCCTTACTTCATGGTGACCAACCTGGCGCGCACGCTCAATGAGCTGAAGGAGCGCAACGTCTGGATCATCGGCACGAGCGACGACGCGCCCAAGACCATCTACCAGGTGGACCTGAAGGGTCCGGTGGCCCTGGTGCTGGGGGCTGAAGGCCCCGGTATGCGCCAGCTCACACGCAAGACCTGCGACGAACTGGTGAGCATTCCCATGCGCGGCGCGGTGGAAAGCCTGAACGTTTCCGTGGCCAGCGCCGTGTGTCTTTACGAGGCGCTACGACAGCGTTCCTGATCCGTTCCGGCCCGGTCAGACCCAGCCCAGCGCACCCAGCACCGCACCTGTGCCCAGCATCCACAGCATGTGCAACCGGGTGCGCCACACCAGCAGGGCGCTCACCACGGTCAACAGCCAAAGCCGCCAGTCGCGCGTGGGGTCGTCATGCGCGGCGCTCAGCACCCAGCCGGTGGCAATGAGCAAGGCGATGACGATGGGCGCCATGCCTTGCTTGAACGCCTTCACTTCGCGCCGTTCGCGGTTGTGGTGCGCCCAGCGGGTGGCAATGTAAGTCAGGGTGGACGAAGGCAGCAGGATGGCGGCCATGGTCAGAAATACGCCAAGTGCCCCCAGTGGCCAGGCGGCCATGCCAGCCGCAACGCCGCCACCGGCGTTCACGCCTACCGTCCAGCCCACCAGCGCAACAAACAGCACATTCGGCCCGGGGGCAGCCTGCGCCAAGGCGATGGACGCGGTGAACTGGGCGTCGGTCAGCCAAGCCTGTTGCGTCACGAGGTAGCGGTGCATGTCGGGAGCCGTGGTGATGGCTCCGCCCACCGCCAGCAGCGACAGCATCAGGAAATGCAGGAAGATCTGGAGCCAGTCATTGGCGTGCAGGGTGATGATCACTGGGGCACCCTTCGGCCTGCGGCCTGTCCCGCCAAGCGGGAGCGAGCTTGCTTGGGGCGGCCCGGCGCTGCGCTCATGCCCCGCTCCCAGCCCATGGCTTGCCCAGGCAATGCCAGGCCCACAGGCACGCCACGCTGCCCAGCCCCAGCAGAACCCAGGCCAGCGGCAGCCGCAGCAATGCAATGGCCACGAACGTGGCCGCAGCGAAGCCCCAGCAGACGAAACGCCCCATCACGTTGTTTTGGAGAGCGCCGATCAGCTTCAGCCCGGTGGCGGTGATGAGCCCCGCGGCTACGGCCCCCATGCCACGCAGGGCGCCCAGCGCCGCAGGCGCGCCAGCGATGCTGGCAAAGGCGACCGCCAGGACCAGTGCCACCAGCAGCGGTGCGAGCAGCATGCCTGCCAGTGCTGCCAGAGCGCCCGGCAGTCCGAAGTAGCGCCCCCCGATCATCAGTGACAGGTTCACCACGTTCGGGCCGGGCAGGATCTGCGCTACCGCCCAGTCTTCGACGAACTGGTCACGGGTCAACCAGCGCTTCTTGTCCACCAACTCCCGTTGCACCACGGCCAGTACACCGCCAAAGCCCTGCAACGCCAACCAGGTGAAGGACAGGAAGAGGTCGGTCTTGGACCGTGGCTGTGCCGGGGCCTCGGCGCCGTCAGGCCGGGTTTGCGCAGGAGTCATTCGGTCTCAGGCTTCAAACCGTCATGCCGCCGCAGACTTCGATGACCGCGCCGTTGACGTAGCTGGCCTCGTCGCTGGCCAGGAAGGCATAGACGTTGGCAATTTCCTCAGGGCGGCCAAGGCGTCTGAGCGGTACCTTGTGCTCCATTTCCTGCAGCACCTTCTCAGGAATGGTCTGCAGGATGGGGGTGCTGACAAAGCCTGGCGCCACGGCATTCACACGCACTCCTTTGGGCCCGAGTTCGCGGCTCCAGGTTTTGGTGAAGCCGATCACGCCGAACTTGGTGGCGGCGTAGTTGGTCTGGCCAAAGTTGCCATAGATGCCCACGACCGAAGACGCGTTCAGGATGACACCGCTGCCCTGTGCCACCATGGCGTCTGCCACTGCCTGGGCGCAGTGGAACACGCCGCGCAGGTTCACGTCGATGACACGATCGAACTGCTCTTCGGTCATCTTCTGCAGGCGTGCGTCCTGGGTGATGCCAGCGTTGTTGACCAGCACGTCAATACGGCCCCGGCGCTGCAGCACCTGTTTCACGACGCCGTCCACCTGGGGGCGCTGGGTCACGTCCATGGTGAAGCCCTGAGCCTGCGCGCCAGCGGCTTGGCATTGCGACACCACGCTGTCCACGTTGGCGGGGTTGACGTCGCAGACGATGACGACAGCCCCTTCCTGCGCGAACTTGAGCGCGGTGGCCGCGCCAATGCCCTGGCCTGCGCCAGTGACGATGCTGACTTTTCCTTCAAGACGTTTCATGGGGATTGCGGGCTGCAGGCCCGGATGGGAAGAAGATGCTTCACATCTTAATCAACTGCAGGAGGGTCTTCCTTCAGCCAGTGGAGCTTGCCTTGTCCGCCATCGTTCAGGCGCTGAATCAAATCGGGTGCTTGGGGTTCGGGCAGGCGCCAGCGCAGCGTCACCTCGTCGGCATGGTCTACGTCTAGCAGCTGGGCCTGGGCAGATTGCAGTTCGCGCCGCAACCAGCCTTCCAGTGCGTAGGGCACCTGGCAGGCAAGGGTGGTCTGGCGTTCACGGGCCACTTTCGGCGCGTCCAGCAGGGCCTGGGCCACCGCGTCGGTATAGGCGCGCACCAACCCGCCCGCGCCGAGCTTCACGCCACCAAAGTAGCGCACTACGGTGGCCAGCACCCCTTCCAGCTCCTGGTGGCGCAGCACGTCCAGCATGGGGCGTCCGGCCGTGCCGCTGGGCTCGCCGTCGTCTACGGCTGCCGACTGGCCGCCCGCGAGCAGCGCCCAGCACACGTGGGCCGCGCCGGGGTGCTGCTGCCAGAGCTGCTGCACGATGGCCTGTGCCTGGGCGCGCCCCTCGACAGGCTGCACGCAAGCGATGAAGCGGCTCTTCTTGATGACGAGCTCGTGGTGGACCGGGTGGGGCAGGGTGAAGGCCATGGCGGCAGAAGCTTAACGGATGCGGCTGTGTCGAACGGCTAGACTAGGCCCAATGAACATTTCGACAGTGCAGAGGAACGATCAATGAGCGCTAACAAGCTGGTCGTGCTGGGCATGGGCGGCACGATTGCAGGCCGGGCGGCACAGGCGGTGGATCACGTGGGTTATGTGGCTGGCGAGGTCCCTGTGGGGGATCTGCTGGCGGGGCTGCCTGTTCCCGCAGGCGTGCAGGTGGTGTGTGAGCAAGTGGCGCAGCTTGACAGCAAGGACATGGGGCCAGCCGCCTGGCAGGCCTTGCTACAGCGTGTTGACACCTGTCTGGCCGACCCTGAGGTGCGGGGCATCGTCGTGACTCACGGCACCGACACCTTGGAAGAAACGGCCTACCTGTTGCAAGCGGCGCTGGCACCCACCAAGCCCGTGGTGTTGACCTGTGCCATGCGGCCGGCGACCGCCCTGGTGCCCGACGGCCCGCAGAACCTCGTGGACGCCATGCTGGTGGCTTGCGAACCCGGTGCGCGCGGCGTGGTGGCAGTGTGTGCCGGTCAGGTTCATGTCGCAGATCTGGTGCAGAAAGTACACACCTACCGCACCGACGCTTTCGATTCTGGTGATGCTGGTCCCTTGGGTGTGGTGGAGGCCGGTCGGCTGGTGATGTGGCAACCTTGGCCAGCCGGTACTGCCGACGCTGGGCTGTTGGGGCGCTTGCTGGGGTCCACAACCTGGCCCCGGGTTGAATGGATCACCAGCCATGCGGGCGCAGATGGCGAACTGGTTCGGGCGTTGCTTCAGCAAGCCCGGGGAGGCGCCGCATCACCTGTGCGCGGACTGGTGGTGGCCGGTACCGGCAACGGTACCTTGCACCGTGATCTGGAGTCTGCCTTGGAGGAGGCCGAGGCCTCGGGCGTCATTGTCTGGCGGGCCAGCCGCTGCGCTCGCGGGCGGGTGCTTGCCACGGGGCAAGGGCGCTGGCCGGTTGCCGTGGGGCAATTGCCCCCCGCCAAGGCGCGTCTGGCGTTGCAGTTGCAGTTGCTGGGGGCGGAAATCTAGGGCGTACCTCGTGCACAATCCCTAGCCTTATGGCCCACGAACCGTCTGCAGCGCTGTCCGATCGCGCCCGCGTCCTGCGCGATCAGCTGAACCACCACGCTCATCTTTATTACGTGCAGGATGCGCCGGTCATACCGGACGCCGAGTACGACAGGCTCTTCCGTGAGCTGCAGGCGCTGGAGGAGACCCATCCAGAATTGCTCACCCCAGACTCGCCCACCCAACGCGTGGGGGGGCGGGTGCTGGAAGGGTTTGCCACGGTTCGCCACCGGGTGCCCATGCTCAGCATCCGTACCGAAACCGACACCGAGGCCACCGGCGCGCAGGCATTTGACACACGCGTGCGCAAGGAGCTGGAATTCGACTCGGCCGCACCCATGGTGGAATACGTGGCTGAACCCAAGTTTGATGGGCTGGCGATCAGCCTGCGCTACGAGGGGGGGGTGCTGGTGCAGGCCGCCACGCGTGGCGACGGCGAACAGGGCGAGGATGTCACCCAGAACATCCGCACGATTGGCCAGATTCCCCTGCGCCTGTCGGAAGGCCAAAGCACCGTCAAGGTTCCCCCGGTGGTGGAGGTGCGTGGCGAGGTGTACATGCGGCGCGACGACTTTGAGGCGCTGAACGAACGCCAGCGGGAGCGTATTGCCGCAGGTGCCAAGGGAGAGAAAACCTTTGTCAACCCACGCAACGCGGCTGCCGGAGCCGTGCGCCAACTCGACCCGGCCATCGCCGCCCAGCGGCCCCTGAGCTTCTTTGCCTACGGTCTGGGTGACATCACGGCAACAGCAGAAGGCGGCCCTGCATTTGCGACCCACATGGAGGTGATGCAGACGCTGCGCGCCTGGGGCATGCCGGTGTCCGACCTGGTGCAGACATGCCGGGGCGCCGATGAGTTGGTGGCTTACCACCGGTGCGTGGGCGAGCTGCGCGACAGTCTGCCCTTCGACATCGATGGCGTGGTGTACAAGGTGAACCGGCTGGACTGGCAGCGCGAGTTGGGCTTCGTGACCCGTGAACCGCGCTGGGCCGTGGCCCACAAGTACCCGGCCCAGGAACAGATGACCACGGTTCTGGCCATCGACGTGCAGGTGGGCCGCACCGGCAAGCTCACGCCCGTGGCCAAGCTGGCGCCAGTCTTTGTGGGTGGCGTCACGGTCACGAATGCCACGCTGCACAACGAGGACGAGGTGCAGCGCAAAGACGTGCGCGTGGGCGATACAGTGATCGTGCGCCGGGCGGGCGACGTGATCCCGGAGGTGGTGGCTGTGGTGTCCTCAGACGGTGCTGTGGCAACCGAAGCAGTGCAGAAGGAGGAGACGCCCGCCAGTGAGGTTGCCAGTGATGAAACCGGAGGAATTCAGCCCGGTTTGTTCGATCCGGCACCCCTGCCCAGGCGTGGAGCTGTGTTCCGCATGCCGGCGGCCTGCCCGGTCTGCGGCAGCGCCGTGGTACGAGAAGAGGGCGAGGCCAACCACTACTGCACCGGGGGGCTGTTCTGCTCTGCCCAGCGCAAGCAGGCGCTGTTGCACTATGCCCAGCGCAGGGCCATGGACATCGAGGGCCTGGGCGAAAAGCTGGTGGACCAGTTGGTGGATGGCGGCGTGGTCCGCACCCTGCCTGACCTCTATAAGCTCGGTCTCACGTCGCTCGCGGCACTGGAGCGCATGGCCGACAAGTCTGCGCAGAACCTGCTGGATGCGCTCGAAAAGTCCAAGAGCACCACGCTGCCGCGTTTCCTTTTTGGGTTGGGCATCCGTCATGTTGGCGAGGCCACGGCCAAAGAGTTCTCAAGACATTTTGGCAGTCTTGACAATATCTTGAGCGCATCTGTTGATCAACTGCTTGAAGTCCGGGACGTGGGTCCGGTGGTCGCCCGCAGCTTGCACACCTTTTTTCAGCAACCCCACAACCGTGAGGTGGTGGAGCAACTGCGAGCTTGCGGCGTGCACTGGCCAGAGGGCGAAATGGCCCCCACTGCGCCGCAGGTGCTGGCAGGCAAGACGCTGGTGCTGACCGGCACACTCCCCACGCTCACGCGCGATGAAGCCAAGGCCATGATCGAAGCGGCAGGTGGCAAGGTGAGCGGTTCGGTCAGCAAGAAGACCGACTATGTGGTCGCTGGCGTGGAAGCTGGCAGCAAGCTCGACAAGGCCCAGGAGCTGGGCGTTGCCATCATTGATGAAGTCGGCTTGCTCGACCTGCTTGGGGGGTGAGGCGGGTTCAAACTTCCGTCTGGCAGGGCACGGATATCAGACTGGGCCTTCCAGCACGTCCAGGATTTCGGTTTCAATCTCGATCTGCTCCCGCGTGTGCTGCAAAGCGTCACCGCTGATAAGGAAGGTGTCCTCCACACGTTCGCCCAGCGTCATCACTTTCGCCAGTTGCAAGTTGATCTTGTGCTTGGCCAGAACACGTGCAATGCAGTACAGCAGCCCCACACGATCGCTGGCTGAAACACTCAACAACCAGCGCTGAGCCTTCTCGTCAGGATGCAACTCCACCCGGGGTATGACCGGGAAGCTCTTGACGCGCCTCGACAATCGGCCCTTGCCCGGAGTTGGCAGAGGGCCACGTGCCTCGATTGCAAGGGTCAAGCCGTTTTCCACCATGGCAACGAGTTCGCGGTAGTGCTCTGACAGTGTGGGAGCGATCACCTGGAAGGTGTCCAGCGCATGGCCGTCCAGAGTGGTATGGATTTTGGCATCGAGAATGCTGAACCCGGCCTCGTCAAAGTAGCCACAGATGCGCGCAAACAGATCGCTCTGATCGCTGGCGTAAACCAGTACCTGCAGTCCTTCGCCTACTGGCGAAAGCCTCGCCCGGACCAGCGTTGGCAACGGCGCCGATGGGTCCGGGCGTTGCGCCAGCGGACGCGAAATCTGCCGTGTGTGCCAGGCGATTTCCTCGGCCTGGTGCCGCATGAAGTAGCTCACATCCAACTGATCCCACAGCGTTTTGTGCGCCATGTGAGGCAGTGCATGCAGCGCCAGAATGCTCAGCGCTTCGCGCTTGCGTGACTCGACCTCGGTGTGCGGATCCGGGGCGCCGCCACCGAGCGCACGCAGCGTGTAGCGGTAGAGGTCTTCCAGCAGCTTGCCTTTCCACGCGTTCCACACCTTGGGGCTGGTACCTCGGATGTCTGCCACCGTGAGCAGGTAAAGCGCTGTCAGGTAGCGTTCGCTGCCTACGCGCCTGGCAAAATTGGCAATCACGTCCGGGTCGCTCAAGTCTTCTTTCTGGGCGATGCGGCTCATCGTCAGGTGCTCGGCCACCAGAAAGCGGATCAGGTCGGCATCAGCCTTTGCGACACCATGCTGCCGGGCAAAGGTGTTGACTTCGCGGGCGCCCAGTTCGGAGTGATCGCCCCCGCGCCCTTTGGCGATGTCGTGGAACAGCGCTGCCGCGAACAGTATCCAGGGTTTGTCGAAGCCAGCGGCCAGGCGGGAGCAGAAAGGGTATTCGTGCGAGTGCTCGGGAATGAAGAAGCGCCGGACGTTGCGCAGCACCATCATGATGTGCTGGTCCACGGTGTAGACGTGGAACAGGTCGTGCTGCATCTGCCCCACCGTGTTGCGGAATGCCCATAGGTAACGGCCCAGCACGGACGTCTGGTTCATCAACCGAAAGGCGTGGGTGATGCCCTCGGGCTGGCGAAGAATTTCCATGAACGTGGCCCGGTTGACCGGGTCGCGGCGGAAGGCCGCGTTCATGATCGGGCGCGCGTTGTACAGGGCGCGCAGCGTGCGTGCTGACAGTCCCTTGATGCCGACCGTCGTCTGGAACAGCAGGAAGGTTTCAAGGATGGCGTGAGGTTGCTGAACGTAGAGGTTGTCGCTGGCCACCTCCAGCATGTTGCCTTTTTCGAAGAAGCGCTCGTTGATGGGGCGCAGCGGGACCGGGTCGCCGCGCTCGTCGCTGGCCAGGCGTTCCTCGATATTGAGCATGAGGATCTGGTTGAGCTGGCTGACCGCCTTGGCCGCCCAGTAGTAGCGGCGCATCAGGGCTTCGCTCGCGCGTCTGGCGCCCCGGGCGTTCTGGTGGCCCTTGTCGCCCTGTGTCGTTTGTGCGGGTTGTGGCCGGTAGCCAAACGATTCGGCCAAGGCGCTTTGCATATCGAACACCAGCCGGTCTTCCCGGCGGCGCGCCAGCAAATGCAGCCGTGCCCGGATCAGGCTCAGCAGCGCTTCGTTGGCCTTGATCTGCCGGGCTTCCAGTGGCGTGGCCAGTCCACGGCGCGCCAGTTCAACCCAGCTGCGTCCCAGGCCGGCTGCCTTGGCCACCCACAGAATCACCTGCAGGTCACGCAGCCCGCCGGGGGATTCCTTGCAGTTGGGTTCCAGGGCGTAGGGGGTGTTTTCGTACTTCTGGTGGCGCTGGCGCATCTCCAGCATCTTGGCCACGAAGAAGGCCTTCGGGTCCATGGCCTCGGCCAGCTCGTTCACCAGAGCTGTGTAGGCACGCCGCTGGCCCGCCAGTAACCGGCATTCGAGCAGCGAGGTCTGGACCGTGACATCGCCACGGGCTTCGGCCGCGCACTCGCGCAAGGTGCGCACGCTTGAGCCGATCTCCAATCCCAGATCCCAGCAATGACCGATGAATGCCTCCACCCGGGCGCGCAACGCCTCGTCATGGTCGAGCGCCGCACCCTCGGGCAAAAGGACGAGCACGTCCACGTCAGAGTAGGGGAAGAGTTCGCCGCGCCCGTACCCTCCGACGGCCAGCAAGGCGAAGTTGCCCGGAAAATCCGCCAGGGTCCAGAGCGAACGCAACACGCCGTCGGTCAGACGCGCCAGTTCCTTCAATTTGCCGTGCACCGCCCGCGTGCTCGCAGGCAGCGCCGCGATCTGGTCGAGGACCCTGGCCTTGTGCTCACGGTACTCCTGGCGCAGCTGGTTCAGCGCTTGGCGGGTGGCATCGTCAACCATGGCTGACTCAGACGGCGGCAGGCGAGGTGTCAGCCCCTTTGACGAATGGCGGCGGTGCTGGTGTACCGGCAGACAGGGTCATGACCTCGTAGCCCGTTTCGGTGCACAGCACCGTGTGCTCCCACTGTGCCGACAGCGAGCGGTCTTTGGTCACGATGGTCCAGCCGTCGCCCATTTCGCGGATCTCGCGCTTGCCCTGGTTGATCATCGGCTCGATGGTAAAGATCATGCCAGCCTGGATTTCCATGCCCGTGCCGGGTTTGCCGTAGTGCAGGATCTGCGGGTCTTCATGGAACTTCTGGCCAATGCCGTGGCCACAGAACTCGCGAACCACCGAATAGCCTGCCGCCTCGGCATAACGCTGGATGGCGTAGCCGATGTCGCCCAGGCGCACGCCGGGGCGGACCATTTCAATGCCTTTCCACATGCATTCGTAGGTGACGGCGCACAGGCGCTTGGCCGCCACCGATGTATCTCCCACGGCGAACATGCGGCTTGTGTCTCCATGCCAGCCGTTTTTGATCACGGTGATGTCAAGGTTGACAATGTCGCCTTTCTTCAACGGTTTGTCGTTCGGAATGCCGTGGCAGATGACCTGGTTGACCGAGGTGCAGATGCTCTTGGGGTAGGGCAGGTAGCCGTTGGGCGCGTAATTCAGCGGTGCGGGAATGGCCTGCTGCACGTTCACGATGTAGTCGTGGGCAAGTTTGTCCAACTCGTTGGTGGTGACGCCAGGCCGAACGAAGGGGGTGAGGTAGTCCAGCACCTCGGCGGCCAGACGGCCCGCCACTCGCATGCCTTCTATGCCAGCGGCGTCCTTGATGGTTACGGTCATGTTGCTTTGCTGAAAGAGTGGCCGCCTCCACGAGCGGCCGGGGCCAATGTCGATCCGAAGCGGCTTATTGTCCCTGAATTCCTTGTGTGTTCGTTGAAAACGAAAGTCGATCTCGCTCGGGCGTCAGGGTCAAAGGGCCCTCAGCCCGGCCACCGACGGGGTCCAAGAAAGAAAAAAAGCCAGCAGATGCTGGCCCTTTGCCGTGCATACGGAAAGTTCAGCTTGCCAGTGCCTCGAAAGCCCGGGAGGTGATGTCTTCCACGCTGCCAGTGCCGCTGATCTTGCGGTACTTGGGCGCCTTGCCAGGCTCCTGGGCGGCCCACTGGCTGTAGTAATCCACCAGCGGGCGGGTCTGGTTGCTGTAAACGTCGAGCCGTTTCTTGACGGTCTCTTCCTTGTCATCGTCGCGCTGCACCAGGGGTTCGCCTGTCACGTCGTCCTTGCCCTCCACCTTGGGCGGGTTGAACTTGACGTGGTAGGTGCGGCCGGAGGCCGGGTGCGAGCGGCGGCCGCTCATGCGTTCGATGATCGCGTCGAAAGGCACGTCGATCTCCAGCACGTAGTCCAGTTTCACGCCAGCGGCCTTCATGGCGTCGGCCTGGGGAATGGTGCGGGGGAAGCCGTCGAACAGGAAACCGTTGGCGCAGTCCGGCTGGGCAATGCGGTCCTTGACCAGGTTGATGATCAACTCGTCGCTGACGAGGCCGCCAGCGTCCATGACCTTCTTCGCTTCCAGGCCCAAGGGGGTGCCTGCCTTGACGGCAGCGCGCAGCATGTCACCCGTGGAAATCTGGGGAATGCCGTACTTCTGGCAGATGAAGGTGGCTTGGGTGCCTTTGCCAGCGCCGGGCGCGCCCAACAGAATCAGTCTCATGACTTTCCTTTTCTTTCAAGTTTCAAATCTTCACGGCCGGCCTGTCTCCCAAGACCGTCTCCTCGCAAGCGGGATCAGCGGCCGAGGATAGCATGGGCTTCCCCGACGCAGGCTTACATTGCCCATACCCCCGCGGGATGCGCGTTGTCGCTCCTGTGTCAGGTGCTGGACACCATACGGCGGACGCGTTCCAGGTCTTCCGGGGTGTCCACACCCGCGCCCGGGGTGCGCCGTGTCACGTGCACGGCAATGCGCTCTCCATGCCAGAGCACCCGCAACTGTTCCAGGGACTCGCAGGTCTCCTGCGGACCGGGTGAGAGTGTGGGGAAACGCTTGAGGAAACCCACACGGTAGCCGTAGATGCCAACGTGGCGCAGCGGTTCGGGCGCAGCGGGCAGGGCGTTGACGCCTTCGCTCCAGGCCTGCGCCATGCCGTCGCGCCACCAGGGAATGGGCGCGCGGCTGAAGTAGAGGGCGGTGCGGTGCTTGTCCAGCACCACCTTCACGACGTTCGGGTTGGCGAAGTCGGCTGGGCTGCCAATGGCATGCGCGGCTGTGCTGACCATGCAATCCGGGCGTTGCTGCAGTTCGCTGGCCACGGCCTGGATCAGTTCAGGGTCGATCAGCGGTTCGTCCCCCTGAACGTTCACGACGATGTCATCGTCCGCCAGACCAAGCAATGTGCATGCTTCGGCGAGGCGGTCACTGCCAGAGGGATGGTCCTGGCGGGTCAGAACCACGCCCACGCCAGCTTCCTCGCAAGCCTTCACAATGCTCGGGTCGTCTGCGGCGACTACACAACTGGCGGGGCGGCTGAGCGCTGCTTGTTGCGCGACCCGCACGATCATGGGAAGACCGCCGATGTCGGCCAGCGGCTTGTTCGGCAGGCGGGTAGACGCCAATCGTGCCGGGATCAGCACATGGAACGGGGCCGCGTGGTTCATGCTTCATCCGGTCCGCTGGTGTGCGGTGTATCGCGCGAGGCTTCTTCCTCGGAAATCTCCCGGGCTTCGTTCTCCAGCAGGATGGGAATGCCATCGCGGATGGGGTAGGCCAGGCGCGCGCTGCGCGAAATCAGTTCCTGGGTGTCGCGGCGGTAGATCAGCGGGCCTTTGGTGACCGGGCAGACCAGCAATTCAAGGAGTTTGGCGTCCATGTGCCGATGATAGCCCGTCCAAGGCGGCCTCGACGGCGGCAAAGAAGGCAGGCTCGGGTTGCTGGATGAGCGGCACGGCCCATATTTCGACCGCCGGGTCGTGCCCGAGCAGTGGAAACAGCTTGACGGCGTCTTTTTCCGTGCACAGCCAGACGCCACTGGTTTTCGCGGCGGCCAGCAACTGGGCGCCATCGGCATGGTCGGGCAGCGCAACTTCATCGTCCAGCGCGACGCCACGCTCACGGAGCATCGAGAAGAAAACTTCCGGTTGCGCGATACCCGCCATGGCATGCACAGGGCGCTTTCCGCCGAGCCCCGAACCGGCCAGTGGCAGCTTTCGTCCGTTCGCGTTGACCGCGTGTTCGGCCAGGACGCGCGTGGCATGGAACACCGGCCAGGGCGAGCGCAACGCCGTTGCTTCGGGTTCGGTCACACGCCCGCGCTGATTGCGCAACACGAGCATCTGCCCATGGCCCCAAGGTTTCGCGGGCCAGGGTTCGCGCAGCATGCCGGCAGGCAGCAGCCAGCCGTTGCCGGTGCCGCGCCCGTCAAACACCACCACCGTCACATCCCGCGCCAGCGCCCAATGCTGCATGCCGTCGTCACAGACGATCACGTCAACCTCCGGGTGTCGCGCCAAAAGCACCTTGCCTGCTTCGGCCCGTTGCCTGCCCACAACCAAGGGAACGCCGGTGGAGCGTGCGATCAACGCTGGCTCGTCGCCAACGTCGGCGCTGTCACTGCTGGGCTTCACCTCGACACAGCCCATGTTTGCACCCCCATGGCCGCGCGAAATCACGCCGGGTGTCCAGCCGCTTTGGCGCAGGTGTTCGACCAGGCCGATGACGGTGGGTGTTTTGCCCACCCCACCCACTACCGCGTTGCCCACCACCACCACCGGCACGGGCAGGCGGATGCTTTGTTTCCAGCCCGTGCGGTAAGCCAGCCGCCGCAGCCAGAGCAGACCGCCGTAGAGCAAAGACAGCGGCCAGAGGGCGCAGGCCAGCGGTCCGCGCGTCAGCCAGGCGTGCCGCAGGTGGTCTGCGAAGCCTTGCGGTTTCACCCGCGTGTCAGGGGGGTCAGCGGCCACCGCTGTTCTGGGTGGCAAAGGTGATCTGGTTCAGGCCGCTGCGTCTGGCGGCGTCCATGACGTTGATCACCGCCTGGTGGGTTGCCGCTGCGTCGGCGCTCACGATGACCACCGGGCTGGTTTGCCCTGCCGCCGCGTCCGTCAACGCACGCACAAGCGTGTCCACCGCCTGGCCTTCCAGCAACTGCCGGTTCACGGCGTAACGCCCGTCCTGGGCTACGGTCACGACGATCTCCTTTGGCGCTTCGCGCAATGGTTCGGCATCCGCCACCGGCAAACTCACCTGCAATTCTGCGAATTTGTTGTAGGTGGTCGTCAGCATCAGGAAGATCAGCACCACCAGCAGAATGTCGATGAACGGGATCAGATTGATTTCCGGTTCCTCGCGCGAGCCGTTGCGAAAGTTCATGGCAGTTGTTCCAGTGCGGTCAGCGGCGCAAGGTCAGCAAGTGGTGGGCAAAGCGCTCGGCGGCCACTTCCATTTGCAGCAGGTAGGCGTCAACCTTGGCGCGGAAGTAGCGCCAGAAGATAAGCGCCGGAATGGCGATGATGAGACCGAAGGCCGTGTTGTAGAGCGCGATCGAGATGCCGTGCGCCAGTTGTGCCGGGTTGCCTCCCCCGGGCACCATGCCACCTTCCATGCCTTGGGAGCCGAAGATTTCGATCATCCCGATCACTGTTCCCAGCAGGCCCAGCAAAGGCGCAGCGGAGGCGATGGTGGCCAGCGCACCCAGGTAACGCTGGAGTCTGGCTGCAGCCAGCCTGCCTGCCGATTCCAGGCCAGAGCGCAGTTCGTCCTCGGTGGCCTGGGGGTACTGGTTGAGGTGGCGAAACCCCGTCGCCAGCATCTCGCCGAGCAAGGAGTTCTCTGCGAGCTGCTCCACCACGGCAGGTGTGGGCACGCCTGCGCGCGAGGCCATGATGGCTTCCTCCAGGAGTTGGGGCGGTGCGACCTTGGTGGTTTGCAGGCTGACGAAGCGTTCTATGACCAGGGCCAGACCCAGGATCGAACATGCGATGAGGGGCCAGATCGGCCAGCCGGCGGCTTGTATGATGGACAGCAAAACGGGACTCCAGATGCGGGCTGAGCGTGCACGGGGTGACTGCCGCGCATTATGGCGCAGTGCCGTGGCACAGCCACCGTCAACCTGTGGATAACTTTGTGTGTAAGTTGGTCCTGGCGGTGCTGGCTGCCGCATGAAATCTGGCTTCGTCCGCTGACTCTCGCATGAGAGGGTAAAAAAGGTCTTTCAAATCAAATGGTTGCAGGTCGATTCAATCGATGCATTTTCTTGTGCCAATAGATCTCCCGCAGCAGCACTTTTGTGGACACGTGCACCATGTTCGAACGTGATATGACCGGCTCCGAGCGGCGTTCGCCCAGTCAGGTGTGGGGCGTCGGGGCCTTGCTTCGCGCGCTGGCGGACGCCTTGCAGGCGCGGTTCAATCCCGTGACCGTTCGTGGGGAAATCTCGGGTTTTTCCCGCGCTGCCAGCGGCCACTGCTACTTCAGCCTCAAGGACGAGCAAGGCCAGTTGCGCTGTGCCATGTTCCGGCGCGCCGCGCAGATCGGCGGGCTGGAGCTGCGCGATGGCCTGTTGATCGAGGCCATGGGCCGGCTGGATGTTTACGGCCCGCGTGGGGACCTGCAACTCATCGTGGAGAGCGCCCGGACGGCCGGTCAGGGCAATCTTTTCGAGCAGTTCATGCGCCTTAAGGCTGAACTGGAGGCGCAGGGCTACTTCGATGAATCGCGCAAGCGGGCCTTGCCAGCCATGCCGCGCAGCATCGGGGTGGTCACGTCGCTCGATGCAGCTGCCTTGCGCGATGTGGTTGCGACCTTGCGCCGCCGGGTGCCGCACCTGCCCGTTCGGGTCTTTGCATCGGCTGTTCAGGGTGAGCAGGCACCCGCTGCCCTGTGCCAAGCCTTGGACCGGGCCTACGAACACCACGAAAGCACGGGTGAGTGCGACGTGCTTCTCATCGTCCGCGGCGGTGGCTCCCTGGAGGACCTTTGGGCCTTCAACAGCCCGGCGCTGGTGCGCAAGCTGGCCGACGCGCCCATGCCCGTCATCAGTGGTGTGGGGCACGAGACGGATTTCACCCTGGCGGACTTCGTTGCCGACCTGCGCGCGCCCACGCCTACGGCTGCTGCGGAGCTGTGTGCGCCAGCGCGTGACGCCTTGCTGCGTGGGCTGGGCACCCTCGCGGGCAGACTCAACGACACCGTTTGGCGAACCTTTGACGCGCGTGCCCAGCGCCTGGACAGGGTCGTACAACGGCTGGGGCGCCCCTCTCAGAGGCTTGCGGACGAGCGGACTCGCCTGTCCGGGCTGGCCCACCGGTTGCAGCGCTTCGCGGCCATGCGGCTTGACCGCGAGCGTGGCAACTTGCAGCGGCAGGCGCAGAACCTGCCTCAAGCAGTCGAGCGCGACCTGCAGCGCCAATCCAGGTTGCTGCAGCAGACTCAGGCCAGGCTGGCGTTGCTGGACCCTCACCTCGTGTTGCAACGGGGTTATGCCTGGCTGGCCAATGCCGAAGGTCACGCCCTGACCAGCGTTGCCCAGGTGCAGTTGGGTCAAACCGTGCAGGCCGTGCTGGCAGATGGATCGCTAGATTTGACCGTGACGGCTGCAAGGCCGTGACTTGTTTCCTACAATCGTCGGCTGTATCAACCAACCAGAGGAAGAAGACATGGAACACACCTTGCCCCCGCTCCCCTTCGCCATTGACGCGCTCGAGCCGCATTATTCCAAGGAGACGCTGGAATACCACCACGGCAAGCACCACAACGCTTATGTCGTGAACCTGAACAACCTGCAAAAGGGCACCGAGTTCGAGAGCATGGACCTTGAGTCCATCGTCAAGAAGTCCAGCGGCGGCATTTACAACAACGCCGCGCAAATCTGGAATCACACGTTCTTCTGGAACTGCATGAAACCCAACGGCGGCGGCGAACCCACCGGCGCGCTGGCTGCTGCCATCAACGCGAAGTGGGGCAGCTACGCAGCGTTCCGTGAAGCCTTTGTCAAGAGCGCCGTGGGCAACTTCGGCTCTGGCTGGACCTGGCTGGTCAAGAAGGCCGACGGTTCCGTGGACATCGTCAATACCGGTGCAGCCGGCACCCCGCTGACCACCGCCGACAAAGCCCTGCTGACCGTGGACGTGTGGGAGCACGCCTATTACATCGACTACCGCAACCTGCGCCAGAAGTTCGTCGAGACCTTCCTGGACAAGCTGGTCAACTGGTCTTTCGCTGAAGCCAACTTCGCCTGATCGCGCGGTTCTGCTCGAACGAAAAAACGCTGCCCGGCAACGGTGCAGCGTTTTTTCATGTCCTTTTTATGCCCGTTCGGGTAGGCTCACTTGGGTTGGAACGGCGCGCCCCCCAGTTTGAATCCTGCCTTCAGCCCGCGCTTGGCAAACCAGCCTTGGTTCATTTCCAGCACGTAACGCACAGGTTGCGTCGAACAGTGCGAATCGGTGGTTTGCGGCTTCATGTCGGCCAGGTTGACGATGGTGCCGTCGTCAGCCACGAATGCCGCCGTCAGCGGGATGAGTGTGTTCTTCATCCAGAAGCACTGCGTCGTGGGCTGTTCGAAGACGAACAACATGCCTTCGTGGCCGGGCATCTCCTGGCGCCACATCAGGCCCACGGCGCGTTGTTCCGGTGTGGCGGCCACCTGGGCGTCTATGCGGTGCATGCCGGCGCTGAGTTGCATCCGGGGCAAGTGCATCTGAGGGGCCTGGGCGAATGCCGCCGCAGTGGCAAGGCTGGCCAGTGACGCTGCCAGCCATCGGCGCATTCGGCGCAAGGTGCCCAGCCGTGCGGGGGGGGGCTGCCGTGCCGGGGTGGAGGTCTGTTTCAAGGCGGTTTTCTGGGTGCTCATGCTTGTCAGGCCCATGCATGTTTTGGGCATAAAATTTTAGGCGGACTCCCCGGGCGGGGTGTCGCGTCTGGTGCCGCTCGATGTTTTTTGCGGCCCGGCCCCCATTCTCAATCACCGGAGACCCGCTTCTCATGTACCAGCACATCAAGGTGCCCGCGCAAGGCCAGAAGATCACCGTCAACGCCGACATGTCGCTCAACGTGCCGGACGAACCCATCATTCCCTACATCGAGGGCGACGGCACCGGCTTTGACATCACCCCGGTCATGCTGAAGGTGGTGGATGCTGCCGTCGAGAAAGCCTACGGAGGCAAGCGCAAGATCCATTGGATGGAAGTGTACGCAGGCGAAAAGTCCACCAAGGTCTATGGCCCCGACGTGTGGCTGCCCGAGGAAACCCTGGCGGTGCTCAAGGAGTATGTGGTGTCCATCAAGGGCCCGCTGACCACGCCGGTGGGTGGCGGCATTCGCTCGCTGAACGTCGCGCTGCGCCAGGAACTGGACCTGTACGTCTGCCTGCGCCCGGTGCAGTACTTCCGCGGCGTGCCGTCCCCGGTCAAGGAGCCCGAAAAGACCAACATGGTCATCTTCCGCGAGAACTCCGAGGACATCTACGCAGGTATCGAGTACCCCGCGCAAAGCGAGAAGGCCAAGAAGCTCATCAAGTTCCTGCGAGAGGAAATGGGCGTCACCAAGATCCGCTTCCCCGAGACCTCGGGCATCGGCATCAAGCCCGTGTCCATCGAGGGCACCGAGCGCCTGGTGCGCAAGGCCATCCAGTACGCCATCGACAACGACAAACCCAGCGTCACGCTCGTGCACAAGGGCAACATCATGAAGTTCACCGAGGGGGGCTTCCGCGATTGGGGTTACGCGCTGGCCCAGCGCGAGTTCGGCGCGGAGTTGATCGACGGCGGCCCGTGGTGCAGGTTCAAGAACCCGAAGACGGGGCGCGACATCATCATCAAGGATGTCATCGCCGACGCCTTCCTGCAGCAGATCCTGACCCGCCCGGCCGAGTACTCAGTGGTGGCCACGCTCAACCTGAATGGCGACTACATCTCCGACGCCCTGGCGGCGCAGGTGGGCGGCATCGGCATCGCCCCGGGTGCCAACATGAGCGACTCCGTTGCCTGCTTCGAGGCCACACATGGCACGGCTCCCAAGTACGCGGGCAAGGATTATGTGAACCCTGGGTCCGAGATTCTTTCTGCCGAGATGATGCTGCGCCACATGGGCTGGAAAGAGGCCGCCGAGCTGATCATTTCCTCCATGGAGCAGGCCATTCTGTCCAAGAAGGTGACTTATGACTTCGCTCGTCTCATGGAGGGTGCGACGCAGGTCAGCTGCTCGGGCTTCGGACAGGTGATGATCGAGAACATGTGACTTCAGGCGCTTCGCGCTGCCGTGTGTGCATGTCTGGGCCGAGGGGCTATGTCCCTCGGCCTTTTTCATGTGCTATCCATCACGAACATCATGAGTGCACGAGATATGACGCGGTTATCACCGATAATGCGCGGTTGTATCGGCACATTGCAGCAAGATATTTTGCAGTGTGAAAAACAGGATTCACGAAGACAAGCCCCGGGATGTCAGACCCGGTTCGCCATCAGCCCCTCACGAGGATTCCTCCATGTCTGCACAGAAGCCACAGATCATCTACACGCTCACCGATGAAGCACCCCGTCTGGCGACCGCGTCGTTCCTGCCGATCATCCGCACGTTCGCTGAGCCCGCAGGCGTTGACGTGGTGGAAGGCGACATCTCCGTGGCGGCCCGCATCCTGGGCGAGTTCCCCGATTTCCTGCGCGAAGACCAGCGCGTGCCCAACACGCTGGCCGAACTGGGCAAGAAGACGCTGCAGCCCGATGCCAACATCATCAAGCTGCCCAACATCATTGCCTCCGTGGCGCAGTTGATGGCCGCCATCAAGGAACTGCAGTCCAAGGGCTATGCGGTGCCCGACTTCCCCGAAAACCCCAAGACGGACGAAGAAAAGGCCATCAAGGCCCGCTACGGCAAGTGCCTGGGTTCGGCCGTGAACCCCGTTCTGCGTGAAGGCAACTCCGACCGCCGCGCCCCCAAGGCCGTGAAGGAATACGCCCGCAAGAACCCGCACAGCATGGCCGAGTGGAGCCAGGCTTCGCGCTCGCACGTGTCGCACATGCACGCCGGCGATTTCTACCACGGCGAAAAGTCCATGACCCTGGACCGTGCGCGCGACGTCAAGATGGAGCTGATCACCAAAAGCGGCAAGACCATCGTGCTCAAGCCCAAGGTCTCCCTGCTGGACCGCGAAGTCATCGACTCCATGTTCATGAGCAAGAAGGCCCTGCTAGCCTTCTACGAAAAGGAAATTGAAGACGCGCGCAAGACCGGCGTGATGTTCTCCCTGCACGTCAAGGCCACGATGATGAAGGTGTCTCACCCCATCGTGTTCGGCCACTGCGTCAAGATCTTCTACAAGGAAGCTTTCGAGAAGCACGGCAAGCTGTTCGACGAACTGGGTGTGAACGTCAACAACGGCATGGTCAACCTGTACGACAAGATCGCCACGCTGCCCACGGCCAAGCGTGAAGAGATCATGCGCGACCTGCACGCCTGCCACGAGCACCGTCCCGAGCTGGCCATGGTGGACTCCGCCAAGGGCATCACCAACTTCCACTCGCCCAACGACATCATCGTGGATGCGTCCATGCCCGCCATGATCCGCAACGGCGGCAAGATGTGGGGTGCCGACGGCCGCCTGAAGGATGTCAAGGCCGTGATGCCTGAGTCCACCTTTGCCCGCATCTACCAGGAGATGATCAACTTCTGCAAGTGGCACGGCGCGTTCGACCCCCGCACCATGGGTACCGTGCCCAACGTCGGCCTGATGGCCCAGCAGGCCGAAGAATACGGCTCGCACGACAAGACCTTCGAAATTCCCGAAGATGGCGTGGCCAACATCACCGACATCAACACTGGCGAGGTGCTGATGAGCCAAAACGTCGAGGAAGGTGACATCTGGCGCATGTGCCAGGTGAAGGACGCGGCCATCCGCGACTGGGTGAAGCTGGCCGTCAACCGCGCGCGCAACTCCGGCATGCCCGTTGTCTTCTGGCTGGACCAGTACCGCCCGCACGAGGCGCAGCTCATCACCAAGGTCAAGATGTACCTGCACGAGCACGACACCACGGGCCTGGACATCCAGATCATGAGCCAGGTGCGTGCGATGCGCTACACGCTGGAGCGCGTGATCCGTGGCCTGGACACCATCAGCGCCACCGGCAACATCCTGCGTGACTACCTGACCGACCTGTTCCCCATCATGGAACTGGGCACTTCGGCCAAGATGCTGTCCATCGTGCCCCTGATGGCTGGTGGCGGCATGTATGAAACGGGTGCTGGCGGCTCTGCCCCCAAGCACGTGCAGCAGCTGGTGGAGGAAAACCACCTGCGCTGGGATTCGCTGGGCGAGTTCCTGGCCCTGGCGGTGAGCCTGGAAGACCTGGGCATCAAGAACGGCAACCCGCGCGCCAAGCTGCTGGCCAAGACGCTGGACGCCGCCACGGGCAAGCTGCTGGACAACAACAAGGGCCCGTCGCCCAAGACCGGCCAGCTGGACAACCGCGGCAGCCAGTTCTACCTGGCCATGTACTGGGCGCAAGAGTTGGCCGCACAGGCCGAGGACGCCGACATGGCCGCCAAGTTCGCGCCGCTCGCCAAGGCCCTGGCAGAGAACGAAGCCAAGATCCTGGAAGAACTCAATGCTGTCCAAGGGCACCCCGTTGATATCGGTGGTTACTACCTGCCCGACAACAGCAAGCTGGAAGCCGTGATGCGTCCTAGCGCCACGTTCAACGCCGCTCTGGAGGCGCTGCGCGCTGCCTGATCCGCAAAGGGTTTTCGTGCTGGCCACCGCCTCCTTGCCTGGGCGGTGGCTTTTTCTTTTTTTGGGCTATCTGACAGCAGAGTCAGCAGGGAATTGGCAGCTCTCGCTAGAATAAAAAATCATGGCTACCAAACCCAAACAACCTGACCTCAAGCCCTCGGTGCCCGGTGGCAGCGACGCCGTCGTGCTGGAACGCAAGGCCCAGCGCGTCGAGCCGCCGAAGATGTTCCAGGTCGTTTTGCTGAACGATGATTTCACGCCCATGGAGTTTGTCGTTCTTGTTTTGCAGGAGTACTTCAACAAAGACCGCGAAACCGCCACCCAGATCATGCTCAAGATCCACGTCGAGGGCAGGGGAATCTGTGGCGTTTTCACCCGTGACGTGGCGACGACCAAGGTGGAGCAGGTGCTGCAGGCGGCACGGCATGCCGGGCATCCGTTGCAGTGTCTCAGCGAACCCGTTGAATAAAGGGGGAATTGCCCCATTTGCATGAAACCAGTGGCCCGAATCGCTGTAAATTAGAGACTCGTTTTAAGGAAGTGCCCCATGATTGCCCAGGAACTTGAAGTCAGCTTGCACATGGCCTTTGTCGAGGCCCGGCAACAACGGCACGAATTCATCACCGTCGAGCACCTGCTGCTCGCCTTGCTGGACAACCCCAGTGCCGCCGAGGTGCTGCGTGCCTGCTCCGCGAACATTGACGATTTGCGCAAATCGTTGACCAATTTCATCAAAGACAACACGCCGCAGGTGGCTGGCACCGAAGAGGTGGACACCCAGCCCACGCTCGGTTTCCAGCGAGTCATCCAGCGCGCCATCATGCACGTGCAGTCCACGGGCAATGGCAAGAAAGAAGTGACCGGTGCCAATGTGCTGGTGGCCATCTTTGGCGAGAAGGACTCTCACGCCGTCTATTACCTGCACCAGCAGGGTGTCACCCGGCTGGATGTGGTCAACTTCATTGCCCACGGCATCCGCAAGAGCGACCCGCCCGAGCCCGCCAAGCCCGCCGAAGGCGGTGGCGCGGCTGAGAACGAGGAGGGCGGCGAGGCCAAGGGCAACGAAAAGGCGTCCCCGCTGGAACAGTTCACCCAGAACTTGAACCAGGCGGCCAAGGACGGCAAGATCGACCCGCTGATCGGCCGCGAGTATGAGGTCGAACGCGTGATCCAGATCCTTTGCCGCCGCCGCAAGAACAACCCGCTGCTGGTGGGGGAGGCTGGCGTGGGCAAGACGGCGATTGCCGAGGGCTTGGCCTGGCGCATCGTCCAGAAGGACGTGCCGGAGATTTTGGCTGAAGCCAATGTCTATTCGCTGGACATGGGCGCACTGTTGGCAGGGACCAAGTACCGTGGTGATTTCGAGCAACGCCTCAAAGGCGTGCTCAAGACGCTGAAGGACAAGCCGAATGCGATCCTGTTCATCGACGAAATCCACACCCTGATCGGTGCGGGTGCGGCGTCGGGCGGCACGCTGGACGCGTCCAACCTGCTCAAACCGGCGCTGTCCAGTGGTCAGCTCAAGTGCATTGGTGCCACCACCTTCACCGAGTACCGCGGTATCTTCGAGAAGGACGCTGCGCTGAGCCGCCGCTTCCAGAAGGTTGACGTGGTGGAGCCCACGGTGGAGCAGACGGTGGACATCCTCAAGGGCCTGAAGTCCCGCTTTGAAGAGCACCACAGTGTCAAGTACGCCAATGCTGCACTGCAGGCCGCGGCCGAGCTGAGCGCCAAGTACATCAACGACCGCCACCTTCCCGACAAGGCCATTGACGTGATCGACGAGGCCGGTGCCGCGCAGCGTATACAGGTGCCATCCAAGCGCAAAAAAACCATTGGCAAGGCCGAGATCGAAGAAATCGTCGCCAAGATCGCGCGCATTCCGCCCGCCAACGTGTCCAGCGACGACCGTGGCAAGCTGCAGAACCTGGAGCGTGACCTCAAGGCGGTGGTGTTCGGTCAGGACAAGGCTCTGGATGCGCTGGCCTCTGCCGTGAAGATGTCGCGCTCCGGCCTGGGCAAGCCCGACAAGCCGATCGGCGCCTTCCTGTTCAGCGGCCCCACGGGTGTGGGCAAGACGGAAGCGGCCAAGCAACTGGCCTACATCCTCGGCATCGAGCTGATCCGCTTCGACATGTCCGAGTACATGGAGCGCCACGCCGTCAGCCGCCTGATCGGCGCGCCTCCGGGCTACGTGGGCTTCGACCAGGGTGGCCTGCTCACCGAGGCCGTGACCAAGAAGCCGCACTGCGTGTTGCTGCTCGATGAAATCGAAAAGGCGCACCCGGACATTTTCAACGTGCTGCTGCAGGTCATGGACCACGGCACGCTGACCGACAACAACGGGCGCAAGGCCGACTTCCGCAACGTCATCATCGTCATGACGACGAACGCGGGGGCCGAGACGATGAACAAGGCCACCATCGGCTTCACCACCGAGCGGCAGGCGGGCGACGAGATGGCCGACATCAAGCGCCTGTTCACGCCCGAGTTCCGCAACCGGCTGGATGCCATCGTCAGCTTCAAGGCGCTGGACGAGCAGATCATCCTGCGCGTGGTGGACAAGTTCCTGCTGCAGCTGGAGCAACAGCTGGCCGAGAAGAAGGTGGATGTCACCTTCACCGACACGCTGCGCAAGCACCTGGCCAAGAAGGGGTTCGACCCGCTCATGGGCGCACGCCCCATGCAGCGCCTGATCCAGGACACCATTCGCCGCGCGCTGGCCGACGAGCTGCTGTTCGGTCGCCTGACCGAAGGCGGCCGCCTGACGGTGGACATCGACACCACCGTGGAGGACAAGCCCGATGTCAAGCTGGACATCCAGCCGCTGCTGAAGAAAGAGCGGCATGCCAAGGCAGAACCGGCTGAGCCGGAAGAGGCTACGGCTGACTGACCGTCGAGCCGCTAGGGAAGAGGCCTGCGCAAGCAGGCCTTTTTCTTTGGTGCGGGTGCAATCGGTTGTAATACACATCAGCATGAGCACACATACCTTCCTCTGGCACGACTACGAGACTTTTGGCGCCAAGCCACGCCTGGACCGGCCCGCGCAATTCGCCGCGATCCGCACCGATGCCGATCTCAACGAGATCGGTGAGCCGGTGATGATTTACTGCAGGCCCGCGCCAGACTACCTGCCCGACCCGGAAAGCTGTCTGATCACAGGGATCACGCCCCAGCTTTGCCTGGAAAAGGGCTTGCCAGAGAGCGAGTTCGCCGCCCGGATCGAGACGGAGCTGGCGCAGCCCGGCACGGTTGGCGTGGGTTACAACACCATCCGCTTCGACGACGAGTTCACCCGTTATCTGTTCTGGCGCAACCTCATTGACCCCTACGCCCGGGAGTGGCAGAACGGCTGTGGGCGCTGGGACCTGCTGGACGTGGTGCGCATGACGTATGCCCTGCGGCCTGAAGGCATAGCTTGGCCCAAGAAGCCTGATGGGCGGCCCAGCTTCAAGCTGGAGGATCTGACCCGGGCCAACGGGATTTCCCACGAATCGGCGCACGACGCCTTGTCGGACGTGAGAGCGACCATCGCCATGGCGAGGCTGATCCGGCAGCACCAACCCAAACTGTTCGACTTTGCGTTTGCGTTGCACAAGAAAGACCGTGTGATGGCCGAACTGGGCTTGCCGACGGCGCCTGGCCAGGCCAAGCCCTTCCTGCATGTTTCGGGTATGTTCCCGCCCGAGCGGGGTTGTCTGGGGGTGATGTGGCCGCTGACGAGCCACCCGACGAACCGCAACGAGTTGCTGGTTTGGGACCTCGCCCATGATCCTTCGGAACTGGCTGGGTTGAACGCAGCGCAGGTCCGTGAACGGTTGTTCACACGCAGCGACGAGCTGCCGGAGGGGGTCGAGAGGCTGCCCATCAAGAGCATCCACCTCAACAAGTCACCCATGGTTGTGGGGAATTTGCGCACCCTGCGACCTGAGCTGGCCGAGCGTTGGGGCCTGCAGTTGGAACAGGCCATGGCTCACGCCGCCCTGGCTGCAGCACTGCCCGACATGAGTGCCATCTGGCGGGAGGTGTTCGACCGCACCGTGCCCGTGGCGCCAGTTGATGTGGACCAGGACCTGTACGGTGGTTTTCTGGAGCAGGCGGACCGCCGTCGCCTCAACCATCTGCGTTCGCTGGACCCGTCCGAACCCGCCTGGGCGCAGACCGGTTTTGACGATGAACGTCTGCCAGAACTCGTGTTCCGTTACCGGGCGCGCAATTTTCCAGAGAGCTTGTCGTCTGAGGAAGCAGAGCGCTGGCAGGCCCACTGTGCCGCTCGTCTGCTGGAAGGCGAGGGCGGGGCGCTCACGGTGGAGCGGCTGTTTGAGCGCATTGACACACTGGCCGACCAGGCCAGCGAGCGAGGTGACGAGCGTGCCGAGATGATCCTGGGCGCGTTGTACGACTACGCGGAGTCGATTGCGCCAGGTTGGTGAGCGCCTCGGGTCACGCGTTCCAGGTAGCTCGCGATTTTCGATGGCGGCATGGGTGGGCTGAACAAGTAGCCTTGAACCGCGTCGCAACCCAAGGCTTTGAGCAAGCTCAACTGCTCCTCGGTTTCCACCCCTTCGGCAACGATTTCCCGGCCCAGACGGTGTGCAAGCCCAATGGCGGCGCTCACGATGGCTTCATCGTCCCGGTCCTTGCCCAAGTCATGCACAAAGGACTTGTCGATCTTGAGCCGGTCGATGGCGAAATGCTTGATGTAGCTGAGTGAAGAATGGCCGGTGCCAAAGTCGTCGACTGAGCAGCGTGCGCCCATTTTCCGCAGCATATCGAGCTGCGCCTGTGTGCGGCCAGGGTCGCGCATCATCGCGCCTTCCGTGATTTCGAACTCGATGCCCTTCAGGTCCAGGCCTTCTTCGGCGAACAACTCCTGCAAACGCTGGGCGAGGTCATCGCTGTCAAACTGACGGGCCGACAGGTTGATGCCCAATTGGAAGGGCCAAACGGTGTGCGTTCTCCGCCATTGCTTGAGCTGGCGTGCGGCGGCCCTGCAGACCCACTCCCCGATGGTGTCGATGAGATCGGATTCCTCGGCAATCGGAATAAAGCGATCCGGGGGAATATAGCCGCCCTGGCCGTCTGGCCAGCGCAACAGCGCTTCGAAGCCAGACAGGGGCAGCCCGGCGCTCAGGCGGTGGATGGGCTGGAAATGCAACTGGAATGCACCGTCACGCACGGCCTGTCGCAGCCGTGTTTCAAAGTCGATGCGGGCGTGCACCTCGGCATTCATGCTCTCCGTGTAGAACTGGTAGGCCGCTCCACCAGCGCTTTTCGCGTGGTACATCGCGAGATCTGCCAAGCGCAGCAGTTCGTTTTCTTCCCGGGCGTCCTGGGGGTACAGGGCGATGCCAATCGACGGGGAGAGGAATATTTCCCCGCGTTCGGTGCTGAAGGGCGCACTCAGTGCCGCCACGATCTGACACGCTACTTGGGCGGCGTCCACGGGTTCGTCTATGCCTCCGAGTGCCACTACAAACTCGTCCCCGCCTATGCGCGCCACGACATCGCTGGCGCGGAGCCGCTCTCGCAGCCGGCGCGCGGTTTCACGCAGCACGGCATCGCCGGTCTCGTGCCCCAGGGAGTCGTTGACAGCCTTGAAACGGTCCATGTCGATGAAAAGCAGGGCCAGTTCGGCGCGACTGCGTTCAGCCTGTGCGAGCGCCTGCGCCAGAGAAATGGTGAAAGCGCCGCGGTTGTCCAGGCCCGTGAGCGGGTCGGTGCGGGCCAGGCGCTTGATTTCGGCCTCCGCCTGTTTGCGTTCGGTGATGTCGGTGTAGACGGTGACGAAGCCGCCAGTGGCCAACGGCTGGCCCTGGATGTGCAGGACCCGTCCATTGGGGCGGGTGCGCTCGAAGACATGTGGCGCGAACGTCAAAGACCGCTCGACCAGTCCTTGCACGATGGTTTCGGGATCTTCGGTGTCGCCGTACTCGCCTCGGGCAACGTTGTAGCGAAAGAGCGACTCAAGTGTCACCACAGGCTGCTCGAAGAGCTCCGGCGGGAAGTCGAGAATTTCCCGCAACCGGTCGTTCCATGCCAGCAAGCGCAACTCCTTGTCGACCATGGTAATGCCAGCGGGGATGTGCTCGATCAGCGTGCGAAGCATGTCGCGGGTCTGTTCCAGCCGCTCGCGTTCCTGTTTCTGCTCCGTGATGTCGGTGTAGGTGGTCACGAATCCAATCACCTTGCCATCGGCCATCACGGGCTCGCCAATGACAAGGTGAGTCCGCCCGTTCGGCCGTGCTCTCTCAAAGCGGTGTGCCTGAAAACGCAAGGCCAGCTCCCTGCGTTGATTGACCATGGTGTCCACATCCCCTGGACCGTATTCACCACGTCTTGCCGGAACGCGGATGAGCTCCGCGAAATCCACACCTTCGTGCACCACGTCCTCTGGCAACTCAAGCACCTTCGCAAATTCGGCGTTCCATGCACGCAGCTTCAGGTCGGCATCGAACACGCTCAAGCCCATGGGCAACTGGCGAACGATGGCTTCCAGGTAGGTTGTCCGTTCTTGCAACACGCGCTGAAGGTTGACCTGGGTGCTCACGTCCAGATTGAAACCGTAGGCGAGCCGTTGGCCGGTAGATGGACTCGTCTCTATCGCGATGCGCACGACGTGGTGATGGATGTCGCCAGTTGCGGTGCTGGAGCGGTAGGTGATTTCGCCTTCGCCCCTGGCGTATGCATTTTCCAGTTCCTGAACAAACCTGTCGCGGTCTTCCGGGAGCAAGATTGCAAGGATCTGACCCCTGGCCGCCGGGACGTCATCGGCAATGCCATGCTGGCGGCGAAAGCTGTGGGACCACCACATCTCACCGGTTTCCAGATTCCTCACCCAATGCCCGACACCCAGACGCTCCAGAAGTTCGGAAAAACGGACTTCCTCAGGCGTTGAGCTGGACTGTATCCGGCGGCGTGCACGACGCTCGCGCCACCAAGCCGCTGTCGCTGCGGTGGCCGCAATCAGCCCGGCAGCACTCAGCGGGTCGATCATCCGGGTCTCCTACCACTTGTTCACAGGTTTCAACCCAGTATAGACCGGGCGGAAACGGTGAAATGCCCGGGGCGGGAAACTCCCTAGGGCTTCAGCGCAAACCAGCCTTGTAGCTGGCTCGCAAGGATTCAATGCGGCGCCGGTTCACACCAAAATCTCTGTTGCCGAGGCGGCTGGCGCTGCGCACCTCTATCACGCCAGTCGCGGGGTTGGCCCAGAATTCCAGATCGTCCACGAAACGCAGCCAGCGTGTTTCCGCCTCGGCGTGAAGGTAGTCGGGTCGTTGGGTGACGATGGTGATACCCGGCGTGGCTTCAAGCAGGGCCGACAGGCGTTGCATGGATGCGGTCAAGTCGCCTTGGTGTGAGGGGAAGGGGGCGATGGCCGCCTGCCCATGTTGAGGGTGAGCCGGGTAAAGGCCCGCCTGGCTTGACACGCTGTTCTCCGTCAAAGACGGAGGCAAAAGCCGTCCGTCTTTGACGCCCAGATCGGCCGGACGCTGGCCACGCAGCCACCCCAGCTGGCCAGCCAGCAGCAGCACGGCGGCCAGCGCAGCCAGGGCGTAGAAAAGGATTCTCATCTGCGTCCGCCCAGCAAGCTGCCCAGCAACCCACGCACCAGTTGGCGCCCCAGACTGGAGCCCACCGTTCTGACGGCCGTCTTGGCCACGGTTTGAACCAATCCGTCGTATTGGCCGCCGCGTGGACCGGTGCGCCCGAACAGCAGTTCGTTAAGCACGTTGCCGGAACCTGTTTCCTGGCCCTGGCCTTGGTTGGTGGCTCCGGGCACACGCGGGCGGGTGACACCGGTCTCCGGGTCGCGGTCCGCAGGTTGTTGTGCCTGCGCGTGCGCGCGCAGCAACTCGTGTGCGCTCTCACGGTCAACCACCTTTTCGTACACACCTGCCACCAGCGACCCTTGCAGGAGCGCCTGGCGCTGCTGCGGCGTGATGGGGCCGATCTGGCTGCCTGGCGGCAACACATAGACCCGCTCGGTCTCGCAGGGGCGCCCCTTGGCGTCCAGAAAACTCACCAGGGCTTCGCCCACCGCCAGTTCGGTGATGGCAGCTTCGATGTCCAGCCCAGCCTTGGGTCGCATGGTCTGCGCCGTGGATTTGACTGCCTTTTGGTCGCGGGGCGTGAAGGCGCGCAGGGCATGTTGCACCCGGTTGCCCAACTGGCCCAGCACGCTGTCCGGGATGTCCAGCGGGTTCTGCGTGACGAAGTACACCCCCACGCCCTTGGAGCGCACCAGCCGCACCACCAGCTCAATGCGCTCCACCAGCACCTTGGGTGCCTCGTTGAACAGCAGGTGAGCCTCATCAAAGAAGAACACCAGCTTGGGTTTTTCGGGGTCACCGATCTCGGGCAATTGCTCGAACAGTTCGCTCAGCATCCACAGCAGGAAGGTGGCGTACAGGCGCGGCGAGTTCAGCAGCTTGTCTGCTGCCAGGATGTTGATCACCCCCTTGCCGCCAACAGTCTGCATGAAGTCGTTGATGTCGAGCATGGGCTCGCCAAAAAACTTGTCGCCGCCTTGCTGTTCGATCTGAAGCAGGCCGCGCTGGATGGCACCCACGCTGGCCGCGCTGATGTTGCCGTATTCCGTGGTGAATTGCTTGGCGTTGTCGCCCACGTGCTGCAGCATGGCGCGCAGGTCCTTCAGGTCCAGCAGCAGCAGGCCGTTGTCGTCGGCAATCTTGAACACCAGGTTCAGCACGCCTGCCTGGGTTTCGTTCAGGTCCAGCATGCGGGCCAGCAACAGGGGGCCCATGTCGCTGACGGTGGCGCGCACGGGGTGGCCTTGTTCGCCGAAAACGTCCCACAGTGTGGTGGGGCAGGCCAATGGGTCGGGCAGGGCAATGCCACGGTCGGCCAGCACCTTGGCCATTTTTTCGCCAATGCTCCCCGCCTGGCTGATGCCGGTGAGGTCGCCCTTCACGTCCGCCATGAACACGGGCACGCCAATGCGCGAAAAGCCTTCGGCCAGCGTTTGCAGAGTCACGGTCTTGCCCGTACCCGTGGCTCCGGTGATAAGGCCATGCCGGTTGGCCTTGTCGGGCAGCAACAGGCATTCGGTGGCGGCGTGGCGGGCGATCAGCAGGGGCTCGGTCATGGCGGCGGTCCGTGTGTGGGCAAAAAGTACAATTGCGGGTTACTTACGAATCAGCGTACACGAATTTCACGAGGGTTGACATGGCAGGGCATTCCAAGTGGGCCAATATCCAGCACCGCAAAGGTCGGCAGGATGAAAAGCGCGGCAAGATCTGGACACGCGTGATCCGCGAAATCATGGTGGCGGCACGCCAGGGCGGTGGCGACCTCACCGCCAACCCGCGCCTGCGTCTGGCGGTGGACAAGGCCAAGGCTGCCAACATGCCTGCCGACACCATCAAACGCAACATCGACAAGGCCACTGGCAACCTCGAAGGCGTGAACTACGAGGAAATCCGCTACGAGGGCTACGGCATCGGCGGTGCGGCCATCATCGTGGACACGATGACCGACAACCGCGTGCGTACTGTGGCCGAAGTTCGCCACGCTTTCAGCAAATACGGCGGCAACCTGGGCACGGAAGGTTCGGTGGCCTTCCAGTTCAAGCACTGCGGGCAGATGATCTTCGCCCCGGGCACATCTGAAGACAAAGTCATGGAAGTAGCTTTGGAGGCGGGTGCGGAGGATGTGATTTCCGACGACGATGGCGCCATTGAGGTAATTACCGCACCAGGCGACTTTGAAGCCGTGAAGAACGCCCTGGAGGCCGCTGGCTTGACGCCGGAAATGGCCGAGGTGACCATGCGTGCTGACAACAGCATTGAACTCAGCGGCGAAGACGCGGCCCGGATGCAGAAGCTGCTGGACGTGCTGGAAGACCTGGACGACGTGCAGAACGTCTTCCACAACGCGGAAATTGACGAATGAGCGACAAGATGAAGGTGCTGGTGGTGGGCGGTGGCGGGCGCGAGCACGCGCTGGCCTGGAAGCTCAAGCAATCGCCCCGCGTGGCGCAGGTGTTTGTGGCGCCGGGCAACGGTGGCACCGCCCGCGATGCGGGCCTGACGAACCTCGACATCACCGACGTGCGTGCGCTGCGGGAGTGGGCTCAGGCGCAGGGTATTGCGCTGACTGTGGTGGGCCCCGAGGCGCCGCTGGCCGCTGGTGTGGTGGACGAGTTCCGCGCGCATGGCCTGCGCATCTTCGGCCCCACCAAGGCGGCAGCCCAGCTGGAAAGCTCCAAGGCCTTCTCCAAGGCCTTCATGAAGCACCATGGCATTCCCACGGCGGCCTATGAAACCTTTTCCGACCCTGCCCAGGCGCACGCCTATGTTGACAAGGTGGGCGCGCCCATCGTCGTCAAGGCTGACGGCTTGGCGGCAGGCAAGGGCGTGGTCGTGGCCATGTCGCTGGCCGAGGCCCACGAGGCCATCGACTTCATGCTGGTGGACAACACCCTGGGCGTGGCGCACAACGAAGGCGGTGCGCGGGTGGTGATCGAATCCTTCCTGCAGGGGGAGGAAGCCAGCTTCATCGTGCTGTGCGACGGCAAGACCGTGACGGCACTGGCGACCAGCCAGGACCACAAGCGCCTGCTCGATGCCGACCAGGGCCCCAACACGGGTGGCATGGGGGCCTATTCGCCCGCGCCCGTGGTCACGCCCGAGGTGCACCGCCGCGCCATGGAAGAGATCATCCTACCCACGGTACGCGGCATGGAGGCCGACGGTATTCCCTACACCGGTTTCCTCTATGCAGGGCTGATGATCGAACCCAGTGGCGCCGTGAAGACGCTGGAGTTCAACTGCCGCATGGGCGATCCGGAAACCCAGCCCATCATGATGCGCTTGCAGAGCGACTTGGCCGAAGTGATGCTGGCTGCCACCGAGCAGCGGCTCGACGAGGTGACGCTGCAATGGGATGACCGCGTGGCCCTGGGTGTGGTGCTGGCGGCCCACGGTTACCCGCTGACGCCGCGCAAGGGTGATGTGGTCACGGCCTTGCCGGTGGACAGCGCCGACGCAGTCGTCTTCCATGCGGGCACGGCCATGAAAGATGGCGCCGTGGTGACCTCCGGCGGACGGGTGCTGTGCGCTACCGCGCTGGGTGCCGACGTGGCCGATGCGCAGAAGCGCGCCTACGCGCTGGTGAAGGGCGTGGCGTTCGATGGCATGCAGTACCGCAAGGACATCGGTTACCGGGCTTTGAAGAAATGATCCAGACGCACGTCGAGACCATGCGCGAGTACCTGCTGGGGCTGCAGCAGCGCATCAC
>CBKZAG010000009.1:0-37987 GCA_966692625.1 uncultured Comamonadaceae bacterium | reverse complement strand
AGGGCAAGTGGTCCGTGCTGATCTTCATGCCGGCCGCCTTCACCTTCAACTGCCCCACCGAAGTGGAAGATGCCGCTGACAACTACGCCGAGTTCCAGAAGGCCGGTGCCGAGGTTTACATCGTGACCACCGACACGCACTTCTCGCACAAGGTGTGGCACGAGACCTCCCCTGCCGTGGGCAAGGCCAAGTTCCCGCTGGTGGGCGACCCCACCCACGCCCTGACCAACGCTTTCGGCGTGCACATTCCCGAAGAGGGCCTGGCCCTGCGCGGCACCTTCGTGATCAACCCCGACGGCGTGATCAAGACGATGGAAGTGCACTCCAACGAAATCGCCCGTGACGTGAAGGAAACCCTGCGCAAGCTGAAGGCTGCCCAGTACACCGCCGCCAACCCCGGCCAGGTGTGCCCCGCCAAGTGGAACGAAGGCGCCAAGACCATCGCCCCCTCGCTGGAACTGGTTGGCAAGATCTGATCCTGCCCGACACGGGAACCTGCGCAAGCTGGTGCCAACAAGGGGTGTTGCCGACGGCAACGCCCCTTTTTTGTTCCCGGCGATCAGAAGCATGGATTTTGACTATTGATAGGTTTTGAAAAATGAATATATAAATCAATAGTCAGTATCTATACTTGAGTCATTCAAGAACACAGGCAGCTGCCTGAACAGACACAACCGCACCACAAGGAAGAAACCATGCTCGACGACACCCTGAAAGCCCAACTCAAAGCCTACCTGGAGCGCGTGACCCAGCCGTTTGAAATGGTGGCGTCGCTGGACGATTCCGATGGCGCCCGCGAGATGTTGGCGCTGCTGCAGACCATTGCAGGTCTGTCAGACAAGATCACCGTGCGCACCGATGGCAACGACGCGCGCAAGCCCTCCTTCAGCCTGAAGCGCCTGGGTTCTGACATGAGCCTGCGCTTTGCTGCTGTGCCGCTGGGGCACGAGTTCACGTCGCTGGTGCTGGCGCTGTTGTGGACGGGCGGCCACCCGCCCAAGGTGGAGCCCGAGGTGATTGAGCAGATCAAAGGTCTGGACGGTGACTACAACTTCGAGGTCTACATGTCCTTGAGCTGCCACAACTGCCCCGACGTGGTGCAGGCTCTGAGCCTGATGGCCGTGCTGAACCCGAAGGTCAAGACCGTGGTGATTGACGGTGCGCTGTATCAGCAGGAGGTGACAGAGCGCGAGGTGATGGCCGTGCCCATGGTGTACCTGAATGGCCAGGTGTTTGGTTCGGGCCGCATGCTGATTGAAGAGATTGTGGCCAAGCTGGACACCAACGCTGCCGCCAAAGAAGCCGCCAAACTGAGCGCAAAGGACGCCTTCGATGTGCTGATGGTGGGTGGTGGCCCTGCTGGCGCTGCGGCCGCGGTGTATGCGGCGCGCAAGGGCATCCGCACCGGTGTGGTGGCTGAGCGCTTTGGCGGCCAGGTGAACGACACCATGGCGATCGAGAACTACATTTCAGTGCTGGAGACAGATGGCCCGAAGTTTGCCGCTGCGCTGGAAGCCCAGGTGCGTCACTACGAGGTGGACATCATGAACCTGCAACAGGCGGCCAAGATCGTGCCTGCTGCGCAAGAGGGCGGCCTGGTGGAGGTGCACCTGGCCAACAGTGGTGTGCTCAAGTCGCGCAGCGTGGTGTTGTCTACCGGTGCACGCTGGCGCAACGTGAACGTGCCTGGCGAACAGGAGTACAAGAACAAGGGCGTGGCCTATTGCCCGCACTGTGACGGCCCCTTGTTCAAGGGCAAGCGCACGGCAGTGATCGGCGGGGGCAACTCCGGCGTGGAAGCGGCCATCGACCTGGCGGGCATTGTGCAGCACGTGACGCTGATCGAATTCGCCGACCAGCTCAAGGCCGATGCCGTGCTGGTGAGCAAGCTCAAGAGCTTGCCGAACGTGACCATCATCACCAGCGCGCAAACCACCGAGATCACCGGTGACGGCAGCAAGGTGAACGGCATTCGTTACAAGGACCGCGTGAGTGGCGCCGAGCACCGCGTGGAGCTGGAGGGCATCTTCGTGCAGATTGGCCTGGTGCCCAACACCGAGTGGCTCAAGGGCACGGTGGAGCTGAGCCGTTTTGGCGAGATCGTGGTGGATGCCAAGGGCCACACCAGCGTGCCAGGCGTGTTTGCCGCTGGCGACTGCACCACGGTGCCGTACAAGCAGATCGTGATTGCAGCGGGCGAGGGAGCCAAGGCCGCGTTGAGCGCCTTCGATTACCTGATCCGCACGCCGCAGCCTGCGGCAGAAGCTGTGACAACGGCTTGATGTTTGGAGGGGCTGCCCCCGGCCGCTTTGAAGCTCAAATGACAAGGGCCCCGGTTTGCACCGGGGCCCTTTGTTCTTGTGTGGGGTTGTCGAGGTTTACTCGATGTCACCCATGATGCTTTGCTGGTAGTTCTGCAGGCCGACCTTGTCGAGCAGTTCGATCTGGGTTTCGAGGAAGTCGATGTGCTCCTCGGTGTCGTCCAGGATGTCTTGCAGCAGATCGCGCGAAACGTAGTCGCGCACGCTTTCGCAGTAGGCGATGCCGTCCTTGATGGTTGCCTGGGCAGCACGCTCCAGCGCCAGGTCGCTTTTCAGGATCTCTGGTACGTCTTCGCCGATGTTGAGCTTGCCCAGGTCTTGCAGGTTGGGCAGACCGTCAAGCATGAAGATGCGGTCCATCAGGCGGTCGGCGTGCTTCATTTCACCGATGGATTCGGCGTATTCCTTCTTGGCCAGTTTGTCCAAGCCCCAGTGCTTCAGCATGCGGTAGTGCACGAAATACTGGTTGATCGCGGTGAGCTCGTTTTTGAGCTGGTCCTGCAGGTGGGCAATGGCTTGTGGGTCGCCTTTCATGGGGATGTCCTTTCTGCTTGCGCGTGGGCCGGTTGGCCGCAGCATGGAGCGAGTTTAAGCCGAGTCGCGCGCAGTGTTTCATCTCTTCTTCGTTTTGATTGAATTTTGTTGTTGCAAATGAGAATGATTCGCATATAATAAATAACAACGACAGCCAGCCACATGGATGCAGCCTGCGAGCAGGCGTCCATGCAGCCAGCCAGCGTGTCCATTCATTGACTGAGGTGAGTTGTGCTGGTTTCTGCGAACCAAATGGTGTTGGGTGTTCCGATGGGGGCAATCCGGTCTGCCCTGACTGGTGTGGCTGCGGCGGCGGGCATGACGTGCGCTGGCCCGGTCTTGGCGCAGGCCGAGAGCACTGCGCCTGTGCTGAGGGAGGTGGTGGTCAGCGGTGCTCGCAGCGAACGGGCGCTGGAGGACGTGCCTGCCACCGTGGATGTGCTGGCGGGTGACGACCTGGATGCAGCCCGGGTGCAGGACATTCGCGACCTGGTGCGAGATTTGCCCAACGTCAGCGTGAAGCGCGCGCCTGTGCGTTTTGGCGGTGTCACAGGCAACGTGGGCCGCGACGGCAATGCGGGCTTCAACATCCGGGGGCTCGAAGGGAACCGAGTGCTGTTGACGGTGGACGGCATCCGCGTTCCGCGCGAACTGGTCAACGGGGTGTTGGGCTCGGCGGCGTTCGGGCGCGACTACTACGACCTGGGGTTGGTGTCGCGCGTGGAAATTCTGCGGGGAGCCAATTCGGCACTGTATGGCTCGGATGGCCTGGCGGGTATGGTCGCCATGTTCACGACCGAGCCAACCGACTTGCTGAAAGCAGGGCAGACCCTGGGCGGGCGTGTGAGCGCCAGCCACGACACCGAGGATGGCGGAACGCGCCTGGGGCTGACGCTGGCCGGGGTGGCGAGCGACGCCCTGCAGTGGCTGGGCAGCGTGCAGGTGGGGCGCAGCCACGAGCTGGACAACCAGGGGGCTGACGAGTCGCTCAACAGCAACCGCACCGTGCCCAACCCGCAAGACGACGCGCAGCATGCGCTGCTGGGCAAGCTGGTGTTCACGCCCGGCGGCGGGCAGAAGCACGTGCTGACCTTTGAGCACGTGGACAAGTCGAGCGAGGTGGAAGCGTATTCGGGCCGGGCGCCAACCGTCAGCAGCGCTACGAGTGTGGCTGACCTGGACGGCACGAGCACCATGCGCCGCAGCCGTGTGAGCTGGGACGGGCGTTTTCGCATGGCCCAGGCGTGGGCCGATGAGGTGCGGGCGGTGGTGGGTGTGCAGTCGTCCGAGGCGCGGGAGGTGGCCACGGAGTACCGGCCGCTGCAAGCTGCCGCTACGCAGACGCGCGTGCGTGACGTGACCTATTCCGAAGACACGTTGCAGGCCATGCTGCAGGCTGAGAAGGTATTTGCTTTGGGGCCGGACTGGTCGCAGAAACTGGTCTATGGCGTGGACTTGACCCACGCCCGGTTGGACAACCTGGTGACGGGGGTGAACCCACCGTCGGGCGAAAGCTATCCGCTCAAGCGTTTCCCGGAGACGATAGAAAACACTGCGGCCCTGTTCGTGCAGAGCGAGTTTGTGAGTGACCGCTGGAGCGTGATCCCGGCTTTGCGTTACGACCGGGTGTCGCTGGACGCGCAGCGCAGCGATCTGTACCCGCTGGAGCCGGCTTCGCTGAAAGCCGATGCGCTGACGCCCAAGCTGGGTGCGATATGGCGCGGGGGCGCGGACTGGAGCCTGTTTGGCAATCTGGCGGCGGGCTTCAAGGCGCCCACCCCGCTGCAGCTCAACAACTTTTTTGAGAATGTCTCCAGCCCGTTCTTCGGCTACCGCTCCATTCCCAACCCTGACCTGAAGCCGGAAAAGAGCCGTACGCTGGAGCTGGGTGCGCGCGGGCAGGGCGAACGCCTGGGGTGGGAGGCGGTGGCCTTTGCCGGGCGCTACAAGGACTTCATCGAGGAACTGGTAGCGGTGGGCGGTTCTGGCACGCAGGCCGACCCGACGCTGTTTCAGGCGGTCAACCGCCAACGCGTGAGCCTGAGCGGGTTTGAGCTGAAGGCTTCGTACAAGGTGACGCCGCAGACCACGGTGCGTGCGGCCTACGGCCAGACGCGTGGCACTGACACCTCCAAGGGGCGGCCGTTGAACTCGGTGAATCCGCCCAAGTGGGTGCTGGGTCTGGACCACCACATGGGCGAGTGGACCCTGGGCGCGGTGCTGACGCACGTGGCAGCCAAGTCCACCGGCGACATCGACTATTCGGGCACGGCCAACCAATTTGCCACACCCGCCTACACCACGCTGGACCTGAACGCTCAGTGGGCGTTCCGCCCCGGCTGGAAGTTGAGCGCGGCGGTGCGCAACCTGACCGGCCGCAAGTACTGGGAGTGGACCAACGTGCGCGGCCTGGCGGCAAATTCCGCCGTGCTGGACGCCTACACCGCGCCGGGGCGGTCGTTCTCGGTGGCCGTGGTTCACACATTCTGATTTTCTTTACGACAGGAGGCTCATGCCATGAACACCGACATCCATGTGGACCAGGACGGCGAGTACACCTTGCCCTGTGTGGAAGCGCTGCTGGCAGGCACCCTGGCGCTGATGACCGGGCACGCGCAGTCGGACGACGCCGTGCATCGAGGGTTGATGGCGAAAAAGATCGCCTCGAATCTGTTTTTCCTGCACCAGCACCCGGGGTTGACCGAGGCTTTTCGAACCGTGCTGGCACGGTTGCAAAAGAACTGGCAGCAGTTCGACATCGAAGGCTCGGCCATGGCCAGTGCCACGCCCCAACGCTTGTGGCACGAAGCACACCGCAGCGTGCAGTGACGTTTTCAACGATCTCACAGGAGTACACCACCATGTCTCAACATGAACGCACCGCGCGTGCCACGGCGTTGCGCGAACGGTTCGCCCTGGCACGGGCATCTGGCTTGCGCGCCAAGGAGGCGGCAGAGTCGCTCGGGGTGTCTGAAGGGGCTGCCGTGGAGGCGCATTCCCTGGTTCATGGGCCGGGTGTGCACCCGGGCGGCTTCATGGCCATGGCTTTGCGCGGCCCCTGGATCGACCTGCTCAAGGCCTTGAAGGCTTGCGGGCCGCTGATGGCACTGACCCGTAACGAATCCGTGGTCCACGAGAAAACCGGTGTGTACGACAAGCTTTCGGCCCAAGGACAGGTAGGGCTGGCGTTGGGGGCGGACATCGACCTGCGGCTGTTCTTCGAGCACTGGCATGCCGGCTATGCCGTGACGGACGCCGGCAAGGACGTGGCTGGCAGCCTGCAGTTCTTTGACCGCCATGGCACGGCGGTGCACAAGATATTCCTGCGCGAGGCAACAGACTTGGCTGCGTGGCGCACCGTGATCGAAGCGCATGCCGAGCCCGCGCAGGCTCACGATTTCGAGACCAAGGCCGGGCGTGGCGCCCTGGCCGGCAGCGTGGTGGTGGATGTGACCGCTTTTTCACAGGCCTGGGGTGCCATGACCGACACGCACCAGTTCTTTCCGTTGTTGCGCCAGTTCGGCGTGGAACGCCAGCAGGCGCTGCGCTTGGTGCAAGGTCAGTACACGCATCGGGTGGAGCGCTCGGCGGTGGCCGAGACCCTGCATGAAGCCGCCTTCGACGGTACCCCCGTCATGGCCTTCGTGGGCAGCCCGGGCTGCATCCAGATCCATACCGGCCCGGTCAAGCGTGTGGAGTCCATGGACGTGCACGGCAAGCGCTGGCTCAACGTGCTGGACCCGGGCTTCAACCTACATCTGCGCGAGGACTGCATTGGCAATTGCTGGGTTGTGGAAAAGCCCACCAGCGATGGCGCGGTCACCTCGCTGGAAGTGTTTGACCAGGACGGTGGCCTGATGGCCATGTTCTTTGGTGCGCGCAAGCCAGGGCAGCCCGAGCTGCAGGCTTGGCGTGACATCCTGAGCCACTTGCCTGTGGTGGAACCGGTGGTGTGCGCGTGAGGCCCAGTGATGAAGAGCATGAGCGATTTCGATCAGCCGCGCAGAGACTGGCTGAAGCGCGCCGCAGCAGGCGTCTGTTCACTGGCTACGGCGGGCGGGCTGTCTGGCTTGGCTGCGACTGTGGCGCATGCGAAGGCGGCCCCCAGGCTGGTGACCGTGGGCGGCGCGATCACCGAGATGGTCTACCTGCTGGGCACGCAGGCACAGCTGGTGGGCACTGACACCACGAGCCTTTACCCGGCCGATGCCGCACGCACGCCCAAGGTGGGCTATATGCGCCAGCTATCGGCAGAGGGCGTTTTGTCGCTGCGGCCGGATGCGGTGATCGCCACGTCCGAAGCCGGGCCGCCAGCGGTGCTGGCGCAACTGCGTGGCGCTGGCGTGGCGGTGCACCTGGTCGAATCCGACCACACCTGGGACGAGGTGCGGCGCAAGCTGGATGCCGTGGCCCGTGCTGCAGACCGCGTGGCGCAGGCTGGGCCCGTCTGGGCAGCGATGCAGCAACGCTGGAGCGGTACACAGGCCCGCGTGCGCACGGCAAGAGCTGGGCAGCCTCGGGTGCTGTTCGTGCTGGCGCACGGCGGCAGCCCCATGGTGGCAGGGGAGCGCACCGCTGCCGAAGCGGTGATCCGCTTTGCTGGGGGGTGCAATGCGCTGGCCGGTTTTCAGGGCTACCGCCCCATGACGGCCGAAGCTCTGGCCGTGGCCACCCCCGACGTGATCCTGACCACCACACAGGGGCTGGAGGCCATTGGCGGAGAGGCGCGCTTCTGGCAGCGTCCGGAATTGGTGCTGGCCGAGCCGCTGCGCCGCAAGGCCAATGGTCTGCTACACATGGATGCACTGGCCCTGCTGGGTTTCGGGCCGCGCTTGCCCGAGGCCGTTGCCGAACTGCACGAAAGGCTGGTGCGCTCATGAAGCCGGAAAAACCGCCACAGGGGGTATTGTTGCGCCGCGCTTGTGCTGGCGATGATGTGTCGTCGCCTCCTGCATTCGAGACCGTCGCGGGCCTGTGCCGATGCCCTGCCCCGCAGGGGCCGCCTACACTGACCCTGTTCACGCCTGACCTGAACCGTGCGGTGTTGGACTATGTGCACGTGTTGGGGTTCGGTCTGCACCAGTGGGTGTCCGGAACAGTCGCGTCGTTGAATCTGGAGGGGCTCAGACTGATGCTGTGGGGTTGCGGTGCGCCCCCAGCGCGCTTTGAAAGCGGATCCCGTGTGCAGGACGCGGCTGTCTTCCGTCCGGCCACATACACCGTGCGCTTGGGCGATGTGCACCGTGTGCACGAAGCGATGCATCAGGCCATCGCGCGCCAGGGCCGCACAGCGTTGATGGGGCGCCAGCCGTTGCACGCCGATTGGTTGCTGGAGCCCGCGCCGTTGCTGCAGCCCTGGGGCGCCTGGGAGGCCCACTGGCGTGACGGCGACGGCAATCTCGTTTGCATGACCCAGTGGGTGCCCGCATGACCGCGCTGGCAGCGAATCGCCACAAGCCCTGGGGAGGTACGCCAGGGCGCTTGCCGGGGCCGTGGTTGCTGGCCGTGCTCGCGTTGCTGCTGCTGTGCGCCTTTGTGTTCGCGGCGGGGCAGGGGGCGTACCGGCTTGATGTTTCGCAGGTGCCTGGCTGGCTGTGGGGGGAGGGGGACGCGCGGGTTTCGGGTGATCGGCTGGTGTTCTTCAGCATCCGCCTGCCGCGTCTGATCTTGGCGGTGAGCGCAGGGGCGGGGCTGGCGCTGGCGGGCGCGCTGATGCAGGGGCTGTTTCGCAACCCGCTGGCAGACCCGGGTCTCGTCGGGGTGAGCAGCGGAGCCGCGCTGGCGGCGGGCGCCACCATAGTGCTAGGGGCGGCCTGGCTTCCGGACTTGCCGCGCACGCTGGGCAGTTGGGCTCTGGTCTCCATGTCATTTGCGGGCGGCTTGGCGGTCACCGCCGTCATCTACGCGCTGTCGCGCAGCGAGGGCGGCAGCCGCGTCGGCCTGATGTTGCTGGCGGGCATTGCCGTGAACGCGCTGGCCGGGGCCGGGCTGGGCATGCTCAACTTTCTGGCGACGGACGAGCAGTTGCGCAACTTCCAATTTTGGATGCTGGGCAGCCTGGGCGCGGCGCGCTGGAGTGCCGTGGCGCTGGTGACGGTTCTGACGGCGGTGACCCTGGCGGCTGGCTTGAGGCTGGCGCGGCCCTTGAATGCATTGGCGCTGGGTGAGGCCCAGGCTGTGCTGATGGGCGTGCCCGTGGAGAGTGTCAAGCGGCGGGTGGTGGTCTTGACCGCCCTGTCGGTGGGTGCCGTGACGGCCACCACCGGAATCATCGGTTTCGTGGGTTTGGTGGCCCCCCATATGGTCCGGCTCGTTGCCGGTCCGGACCACCGCTGGGTCTTGCCCGGGTCGGCGCTGTCGGGAGCAGTGTTGGTTTTGTTGGCGGACGCGGCGGCACGCACCTGGGCACAACCGGCAGAGCTGCCCTTGGGCGTGTTGACCGCGTTGATGGGGGTGCCCTTTTTTATCGCGCTGCTGCGCACACAAAAGGGGGCGTGGTGATGGTGCCAGACGCAAACGCCCTCGTGGCGGACAGGGTAAGTGTGCATGCGGGCGGCGTGGCCCTGCTCGATGCCGTGGACCTGAAGGCGCGCCCCGGCAAGGTCTGCGTCATCCTGGGGCCCAACGGCGCGGGCAAGTCCACGTTGTTGTCGGTGCTGGCGGGCCTGCGCAAACCATCGCACGGTCATTGCACCCTGCATGGGTGCGAAATGACCGGCTGGCCCGCGGCACGTCTGGCCCGCCAGCGAGCCGTCATGCTGCAGGACACGGCGGTGGTGTTCGACTTCACCGTGCAGGAAGTGGTGGAGTTGGGGCGCTACCCCCACCGCCTGCAGCCTGCGCCGGACGAGGCGGGCATCGTCACCCAGGCGTTGCTGGCCACCGAAGTTGCGCACCTGCGGCGCCGCCACATCAACAGCCTCAGCGGCGGGGAGCGCGCACGTGTGCAACTGGCACGCGTACTGGCGCAAATCTGGGAGCCGCGCGCCGATGGGTCGGGCTGGCTGCTGCTGGACGAGCCCACAGCCGCATTGGACCTGCAGCACCAGCACCGCGTCCTGGCCTTGGCGCGGCAATGGGCCCACGAGCGTGGTGTAGGCGTGATCGCAGTGTTGCACGACCTGAACCTGGCCCTGCGCTACGCCGACCAGGTTTGCGTGCTGGACCGTGGCCGGCTGGTGGGCAGCGGGCCGCCCCAACGGGTGTTGGTTCCGCCCTTGGTGGCCAGTGTCTGGGGTGTGGGCGTTCAGGCTGTGCGCGGCGCGAACGGTCAGGATCAGTTGCTTTTTGGCGGCCCTGTGCAACTGGTGCACAGGGCTGGCGATTTGTTGCAGGAAGGGAGTCCACATGAACATCACGCACGGGCGGCCTGAGTGTGCCGTTCATCACCAAATGGCTGATGCAGCCCTGGGTGCCGAGCACGGCGCCCTGACGCGAACACTCGCGCGGCTGCAAGGGCGTCTGGACGACATGCTGAGCGAGCAGCGCCGCCAGGTGCAGACGCTGGAGGCCGAGATTGTCCGCCTTCGCGGGCAGTTGTTGCAGGCCCGCACGCAGGTGCTGTGGGGCCTGGGTGCTGCGGCCGTGCAGGCACGCAAGCCAAATGCGTTGCAACCCAGCTTGGTACCCGTTGGCGCCGTCGCAGATGCGGCCTTCCAGGTGCTGTGCCAAGTGGCCTGCGTTGGGCACGCGCACCACTGGCTGCAGGCCGACGGCGCTTGTTCCCGTACCGGGGCGCAATGCGACGGGGCCATCGACCCGCTGGTGTGCGCAACCGCTCAGAGCAGCAGCCAGTGATTGTCAATCTGCAGTTGCGAGCCGCCCAGCAGGGTGTCTTGCTGCCGCACCAAAGTCGCGTTGCCCACTCGCGCAATCCGCGCCTTCGTTCCGAACCAGATCTGGGTTCCATCTGATGCCAGCGCGCAGGCCTCAGGCCCCTCGGCATCCGCCAGGTGCTGACCTGTGCCGTCAAAAGCGGCGATGCGGTTGGCCCGCGTGCAACTCACGATGAAGCCGCCCCCCGGGCGGGCGCAGATGCTGCCGCCATAGCCTGCCAGTGGCGGGTGAATGGCAGGCCGCAGAGATTCACCGTTCCAGGTTGCCAGCACGGGGCCTTGTGCACGCGTTGCCGGGTCGTCGTGTTCCGCCTGCAAGGCAATGCCCAACTGCCGGGTCACGGCGTCCCAGGCTAGGTGACGGATGCTTAACCTTTCGTCCGGCAGGCGCCATTGCCCGAGCAGGCGGCCATTGGCGGGATCCATGGCAACGAGCGATGCATCCATGCCTGTTGCCAGGAGCTTTTGCCTGCCTGTTTCGGCGTGGGTGGGGATACCGCCGTTGGCAACCATCAGCGTGCCAGCGGGAAAGCGCCCGAGTGCCTGCGGCAAGCGCAGCAACTCGTGCGGGTCCAATCCGTGGCTGGGCCAGTGCGCCAGCACCGTGCCCTGGGTCACGTCGCGCAGTCCAATCCAGCCATCGCCGCTGTCCTGGTCGGTTTCGGTGGTCAGCAGCAATCCGTCGTTTCGGAGTTGCCCATGTCCGTTCAGGCGTTTTTCGCCTTGCAGCCAGTGCCACTTTTCGGTGGCCCTGCCAGGGTGCCATTCCAGCAGCCAGTCACCAGGGCGTCTGGCCAGTACGATGACGCTGCCGTCCGCCCGAGCCAGCAGCCCGTGTGCGCGCCCGGGCAGTTCCTGCTGGTGCCGTACTTCGCTTCGCAGTTCGGTGCCCGTGGCGGTGACCTCAACCACACCGACGCGTTCTTGGGCACCGTCACGCCATGTGGCAAGCAGCCTGACAGAGCCTGCCCCGTTGGTGCCAGCGAAGACCGGACCCGATGCGAACGGGGCGAGCCAGGGCAGGGTGCCCATGGCCAGCCATTGCCGGCGGTTCAGCGGGGGCATGGCGCTCGGCACTCAATCGCCATCGGCATCAGAAAACCCCAGCATCACATTGAGCGCTGGTGCCACTTCTGCCTGAAACAGGGCCGACAACGCCTTGAGCTTGGTGCCAGCCGAAAGCACAGCGGCACCTTGGCGAGCGTCCAGCGGCGCGCGCCGGGGCAGTCTGGCGATGACGTCGTCCGCTTCTTTGGCTGCTGTTGCCCAGCGGCGGGCAACGTCCATGTGACCTTGGCCCAGCAGCAGGCCCTCGATGCTGATCGGCGCACCAGGGACGGACCCGTCCGAGCGCAATGCCTGTGCACGCAGCACCTGCCACTGGCGGCGCCAGCTGTCAGCGTCAGCTCCGCTGGCCGCGCGTGGCCATTCCGGGGGCTTGCCCTTGGGGGCCGCGCGCAGTGGTTTTTCCATGTGCTGCCAGCGCAGGCGTTCCAGTCCGCCCAGCCACTGGTTCAGCCATTCGCCCAGCACGGCGCCGGTTTCTTCGGGGCTATCGTCCCAGTCCTTGTCTTTGCGGGCAGCAAGCTCATTGGTCAGGGCATGGGCCTCGGCCGCCACGTCGGCCGCGGCGAGTTCGGCGTACCTGCAGGCCGGGGTTCCGGGCAGCGGCGCGCGCTTCCATAGCAGCCATTCCAGCCCAGGCAGCCCTTTGGCGGGTGTGCCCACCAGCGCCATGTCATCCAGTGTGGCGGGTGCACGGTCCACGGCCCGTTCGATCAACGCAGGCCGGGCTGGCCAAAAGTCGATGCGGCGCTGGCTTCGCCGTTGCAGCAGCGGGCCAACAGGGACGGTGTACATGCCGTCCCAGGCAGACAGTGCGTCTTGCCAGGCCGCTTGTGCTTGTGCGAGTGGCGCTTCACGCTTGCAGTACAGGCGCAAAGCAGCTTCCAGCGCGTTGCTGGCTTGCTCGAAACGCAGGGCTTGTTGCGGCAGGTATGCGGCATAGAGCCGGGCGGCCACCTCTGTTGAAGAGTGGTAGGGCTCTGGGGCGTCCGTATGGCCTTGCGCATGGGCTGCGCTGGCCAACAAGCTGCCCGCCAGCAGGGCGGCGCATACCTGGCGAAGCGGCCACCGGGCCAGAGCGATGGTCATAGCGACTCCACGAACTTGACGAGTGCCTCTCGGTCCTTGGGGCTCAGGCGCAGCACCTGCTGTTTGCTCGCCTCCGCCTCGCCGCCGTGCCACAGAATGGCCTCCAGCACCCCGTTGGCGCGGCCGTCGTGCAACAGCCGCTGGTGGCCGTTCACGTCGCGTATCAATCCCACGCCCCACAGAGGCGGCGTTTTCCACTGCCGGCCGCTGGCCTGGAAGTCGGGGCGGCCATCAGCCAGTGCCTCGCCCAGGTCGTGCAACAGCAGGTCGGTGTAGGGCCAGATCGTCTGGTTCTGCACGCGCGGGCTGCTCAGGCGGGGGAAGGGCGCTTCGCCGGTGACGTAGCTTGGGCGGTGGCAGGCGGCGCAGTCGGCCCTGTGGAACAAGGCTTGGCCGCGAAGCACTTGCAGGTTGCTGATGTTGCGGCGCGCGGCGGGTGCCAGCGTGGCTTGGTAGAAGATGGTGTGGCTCAGCGTTTCGTCGTCTATCTCGGGCACCTCTGCGCTGGCTTGGGCTGCCGGTATCAGGCCGTCGCGTCCCAGGCGTTTGCCGCCGCCGTGCGGCGCGGCTTGGCAATCGGCCTGCGCGGCGGTACAGCCTTCGCGCCAGAACGTGCTGCTGGTGATGCCGATGTCGCCGTTGAAGGCGCCTGCCGTCTGGTGCGCAATGGTGGCCACGTTGGCCTTCCAGCCGAATCGGCCCAGCATTTCGCGTTGAGCAAAGGCGTCCCACACGCGGTTGGGCTGGCCCTTGATGGCATCTGGGCGCTGGGCCTGGTCGCGCGCGTTGCGTTCAATTTCTGTTTCGGGAATGGCCTCCAGCAGGCCAATGCCCGCGATCTGAGGCGCGATGCGCGGGCTCATCAGCACATTGCTGGCCATAGGGCCGTAGCCCAGGCCGGTCAGGCGGTAGAGCGGCTGTTGCAACGTGTAGCGCGTGCCGTCGGCAAAGCGGCCACGGACGGCGCGCGTGCGGATCTCCACCCGCCCTTCGGGCCGCACGCCCTGGATGGCGGCGTTGTTGAACTGGTCGCCGTAGATGGGTTCCGGCACTACCCCCGCGTGGGCTTCGGGCGTGCCGGGCACCGACAGGCGCATCAACAGGGCCACTGTGGGCTCGGGCTCCGGGCCCAGCGTGCGGCGGTAGTCCGGCGGCGCGCCCCGGCCATCCAGTACGTGGCAGCCCGCGCAGGAGCGGGCAATGAAATGCGGCCCCAGCCCGTCGCGCGCAGTCGTAGATGCCGGTGCCTCCACCCAGTTGCGTTTGAAGAACGAATTGCCGATGGCAAAGCGCGTGCGCTCGTCGTCGCCCAGGTTGCCAAAGGGAAAGGAAAACGCGTTCTTGCCTGTGGCGTACACAGTGGTGCTGCCGCCAGTGAGTTCACCCAAGTCGTCGGTTGGCGCGGCGGCCTGCAGCCAGAAGGCAGAGCCCAGCCCGGCCAGCGCCAGGCTGGCCAGCAACCCGCCGCGCAGCATGTTCTTACGGGTCATGGCCGCCCTCAGGGTTGCACCAGCGTCAGCTTGGAAATGCCCACGGCGGTGGCGGTGGAAACCAGCAGATTGGACTGCTCGACCAGACTGTCGATGGTGGCCTGCACGCGCTGGCGGCCCGGTGCCTTGGCGTCGCCGATGATGGCGCGGTCAAACGGGGTAGGAATTGCCTCAGCCGCCTTTACCGATTGGTCCAGTTGCGCGGTGGTCTTGTCGGCCAGCGCCTTGTCCTTGGCCGCTACCAGTTCACGCAGGCTTGGGCCTCGCAGGTGTGAACCGTCACGACGGTGGTACTCACCGTTCCAGACATTGCGAATACCCTTCGCGTTGTTGACGATGTCGCGGTGTGTGTTGTCGGAGAAGCAGGAATGTTCGTCTTCCTGGTCCTGCGAGTTCAGCGCCACCTCCATGCGTTCACCGGCCAGTTCACCGCGCGAGAGCGAGCCCAGGCCCACGATGATCTTGCGCACCGATTCCTTGCCGCCGTTTTCAAACTTCGCGCGGTAATTCTTCTTGCCTGGTGCCCAAGCCTGAACCAGCGTGCCCAGATCGTCCACCAGCATTTCGGTGGCCACCGTCAGGTACTGGCGGCGGCGGTCGGCGTTGGGCGCTTGGCCGTCCACAAAATCTGTGTAGGCGCGGTTGCCGGGGCCGGTTTCGCTGCGGTCCTGGCCCCACAGCAGGAATTCGATGGCGTGCCAACCAGCGCTGATGTTTTCCTCTCCGCCCCGTTCATTGAACTTCGCCAAGTTGGTCTTCGTGATCTTGAACTTGGGGTTGTTGATGAGACCGCTCCTGGGTTTGCCTTCCACGCTGTCTACGTAAGCTTCGTCCAGCGGCCAGGCGTTCAGGCGGCCTTCAGGGCCGTTGTCGTTGTCGATGGGGCCGCCGTAAAAGCGGAAGGCCTCGGTCTGGCCGTAGTACTCACGTGCTGCCAGCCATGCCTTGCGTGCCAGTTCCAACTTGTCTTGCGATGGGTTGGCCACGAAGGCTGCAATGGCGGACTGCATGTCCTTGGCTGCGGCCAAGGTGTCGGCGTAGGTGGCCTGTACCAGTTCGGCGTAGCCCCGCGCCACGGCAGCGTGGTCGATGGGCGCGGCAGCGGTGGCCGCCTGCACCGCAGGTGCCTGGGCTTGCAGGGCAGGTGAGGTGCCCAGGACGATTGCGCAGAGCACAGGGGCCACGGAAGCGTGCTTCAGGTTCATGCTCAGAACTCCATTCTTGAATTTAAATGAGAATGATTCTAAGTCATGATTTGAGTGGCGAACTCCAATTCTGGCAGTGCTTCATGGCAGTTTTGTGATGGGTGTCACCATCTGTGCTGCGGGTCTGCGCAGACACAGGCAGCACAGCCACGGGTGCCAAATGTGGTCTTTGGGCAGCTCAGGCGCAGGCCAAGTTGGCCCAGGTATTCTGGGGTTGTGCTTCAGCGGAACTGACGTGCGCCACGGGAAGTCTTTGTTGGCATTCAACCCAAAGGTTGCGTGCGCAGCCTTCACATTTGCCGCATTGCGTGGCAACCCCCAGTTCGAATTGGATGGTGTCGAAGTCCGCCCCCATGCGGGCATGGCGCTCGATGGCTTTGTCGCTGACGCGGCGGCAGACACAAACGATCATGAACGGGTCCTTGGGCGGAAACTTGATTTGGTGAATGATAACCGTTCCTATTAAGCTTTGCAAAAAAGGCCCTAGTCCCGGTGCGGAAAAGGGCCCTTGAAGGCTCAGTTGAGTTTCTTGACCAAGACCTTGCTGCGCCGGTCCCAGTTGTACTTGCGCTTGCGGGCGTCGGGCAGCCAGTCCGGGTCCACCGGCTGAAAGCCGCGTTTGATGAACCAGTGCATGGTGCGCGTGGTGAGCACGAAGATACTTTCCAACCCCATGTACTTGGCGCGTTGCTCGATGCGCTTGAGCACTTTTTCCCCGTCACCTTGGCCCTGTGCCTGGGGCGACACCGTGAGCGCCGCCATCTCGGCGGTGCGCGCCTCGGGGTAGGGGTAGAGCGCAGCACAGGCAAAAATGACGCCGTCGTGTTCGATGATGGTGTAGTTGGCGATGTCGCGTTCGATCTCGGTGCGGCTGCGCTTGACCAGCGTGCCGTCCTTCTCGAAAGGTTCGATCAGTTGCAGGATGCCGCCCACGTCGTCGGAATTGGCCTCGCGCAGTTCCTCCAGCTTCTCGTCCACCACCATGGTGCCAATGCCATCGTGCACGTACACCTCCAGCAGCAGTGCGCCGTCCACCACGAAGGGAATGATGTGGCTGCGCTCCACCCCGGCCTTGCAGGCTTTCACGCAGTGCTGCAGGTAAAAGCCCACGTCGGTGGGCAGGTGGCTGGGCGGCAGATCGGCCAGAATCTTTTCCGCCTGAGCCAGCGGCAGCTCAGTGTCGATGGGGTTGTCCTCGCTCTCGGGCGCGTGCGGGTCCATGCGGATGCCGGGAACTTCCGTCACGAAGAGCAGCTTGTCTGCCTGCAGCGCAATCGCCACGCTGGTGGCCACTTCTTCCATGCTCAGGTTGAAGGCCTCCCCAGTGGGTGAGAAGCCGAAGGGTGAGAGCAATACCATTGCACCCATGTCCAGCGCGCGCATCATGCCCGCCACGTCCACCTTGCGCACCAGGCCGGAATGCTGGAAGTCGATGCCATCCACAATGCCCACCGGCCGCGCAGTGATGAAGTTGCCCGAGATGACGCGCACCGTGGCCCCGGCCATGGGGGTATTGGGCAGGCCCTGGCTGAATGCAGCTTCAATTTCGTAGCGCAACTGCCCGGCGGCTTCCTGGGCGCAGTCCAGCGCCACTTCGTCGGTAATGCGCACGCCGTTGTGATAGCGTGCCTCGTGCCCCTTGGCGCGCAGTTGCTCGTTCACCTGCGGGCGGAATCCGTGCACCAGCACAACGCGCACGCCCATGCTCTGGATGAGCGCCAAATCCTGCGCCAGATTGGGCAGCTTGCCAGCGGCAATGGCCTCGCCCGGCACGCCCACCACGAAGGTCTGGTTGCGGAACTTGTGGATGTACGGCGCGACCGAGCGGAACCAGGGCACGAAGGTGAAGTTGAAGACCGTGGACATGTTCGGGGATGTGGAAGAGCAGGTGGCCACCGCGTGGCCCAGACCGCAAGGATAATCGCAAGCTTCGCCTTTTCAGGTTTCTGCCCCAGCCATTGCCCGTTTTGACAGCTCCCGCCTTGAAGATCGAGTTCCCCGAATCCCTGCCCGTCTCTGGCAAGCGCCACGAGATCGAGACTGCCCTGCGCGAGCACCAGGTCATCATCGTCTGCGGCGAAACGGGCTCTGGCAAGACCACCCAGTTGCCCAAGATCGCGCTGGCCATGGGGCGGGGGCGGGCCAACGCCAAGCCGGGGGAACGCGGGCAGCTCATCGGCCACACCCAGCCACGGCGCATTGCCGCCAGTTCAGTGGCCAGCCGCATTGCCGAAGAACTCAACACCCCGTTGGGCGAGGTGGTGGGTTACAAGGTGCGTTTTCACGACCGACTGAGCAAAAGCGCCTCGGTCAAGCTGATGACCGACGGCATCCTGCTGGCCGAAACGCAGACCGACCCGCTGCTGCGCGCCTACGACACGCTCATCATCGACGAGGCGCACGAACGCAGCCTCAACATCGACTTCCTGCTGGGCTACATCAGGCAGATCCTGCCGCGCAGGCCGGATTTGAAGGTCATCGTCACTTCTGCCACGATCGACGCCGACCGCTTCGCGCAGCACTTCGCGTCACGAAAAGGCCCGGCGCCGGTGATGATGGTGTCGGGCCGCACCTACCCCGTGGAGGTTCGCTACCGCCCCTTCGAGGAAAGCCGGGACTTCGACCTGAACGACGCCATCACCGATGGTGTTGATGAACTCTGGCGCGGTGGTGCCCAAGGGGGCGACATCCTCGTCTTTCTGCCGGGCGAGCGCGAAATTCGCGAGGCGGCCGACCACCTGCGCAAGCACTTGAGCCACCAACCGGTGCTGCGCAATACCGAAGTGCTGCCTCTGTTCGCGAGGCTCAGTCAGGCCGAGCAGGACCGCATCTTCCACCCCGGTCGCGAGCGGCGCATCGTGCTGGCGACCAACGTGGCGGAAACCTCGCTCACCGTGCCGGGCATCCGCTACGTCATCGACGCGGGCACGGCGCGCGTCAAACGCTACAGCCTGCGCAGCAAGGTTGAGCAGTTGCTGGTGGAGCCCATCAGCCAGGCGGCGGCCAACCAGCGTGCGGGCCGTTGCGGTCGCGTCGCCGACGGCATCTGCATACGCCTGTATGACGAGGCCGATTTCAACGCCCGCCCGCGCTTCACCGACCCCGAAATCCTGCGCTCGTCGTTGGCGGCGGTGATTTTGCGGATGAAGTCGCTGCACCTGGGGGCCGTGGAGGAATTCCCCTTTTTGGAAGCGCCTTCGCGCCGCGCCATCACCGACGGCTACCAGCTGCTGCAGGAGCTGGGCGCGGTGGACGAGGCCAACGAACTCACAAAGTTGGGGGGGGAGTTGGCCAAGCTGCCGCTGGACCCGCGTGTGGGCCGCATGATTCTGGAGGCCCGTGAGCGCCAGGCGCTGGACGAGGTGCTGGTGATTGCCAGCGCGCTGAGCGTGCAGGACGTGCGCGAACGCCCCATGGAGGCGCAGGCGCAGGCCGACCAGGCGCATGCCAAGTTCGATGACGAGAAGAGCGAATTCACCAGCTACCTCAAGCTCTGGCAGTGGCTGGAGAACTCGCGCGGCGGCAAGCCCCGGCTAGCTACAGCAGCCCAGGCAGCGCCTGCGCCGAATGCTGAAAAGCACGCGGAGCACAAGCTCAGCAACCGCCAGTACGAGGCCTTGCTGCGCCAGAATTACGTCAGCGTGCGCCGCGTGCGCGAGTGGCGCGACATCCACAGCCAGCTCCACACCGTGGTCGCGGAGCATGGCTGGAAGCTCAACACGCTGCCTGCCAGTTACGAGCAACTGCACCTGTCCATGCTGTCCGGCCTGCTGGGCAACATTGGTTGCAAGCACGAGACCGAAGACGTCTACGTGGGCGCGCGTGGTATCAAATTTCACCGCCACCCTGGGGCACACCTCAGCAAGAAGCCCGGGCGCTGGATCGTCTGTGCCGAGCTCGTAGAAACCGCCCGCCTGTTCGGACGGGGCATTGCCGCCATCGAGCCGCAGTGGCTGGAGCAGGTGGGCTCGCACTTGTTGAAGAAGCAGATGCTCGACCCCCACTGGGAAAAGAAGGCTGCCGAGGTGGTGGCGCTGGAGCGCGCCACGCTTTATGGCCTGGTCATCTACAATCAGCGCCGCGTCAACTACGGCCGCGTGGACCCCGGTGGCGCGCGTGAAATCTTCATCCGCGAAGCCCTGGTAGGCGCGCTGCACGACGACACCTGGCCCGCCGAAAGCGTGAGCCGCCTGCCGTTCCTGGGCGCTAACCGCAAGCTCATCGCACAGGTGCAGGAGCTGGAGCACAAGTCCCGCAGGCAAGACGTGCTGGTGGACGACGAGCTCATCTACGCCTTCTACGACAGCCAGTTGCCCGCCGACATTTGCAGCGGCCGCGAGCTGGAACGCTGGTACCGCCAAACCGTGCACGAGCAGCCCCAGTTGCTGCGCCTGACGCGCGAAGAGCTGATGCGCCACGAGGCGGCGGGTATCACCACGCAGGCTTTCCCCAAGGTCATCAAGCTAGGTGGCGTGGACTGCGCCGCCACTTACTTGCACGAACCGGGTGACCCCAAGGACGGCCTCACCGTCACCGTGCCGCTGTTCGTGCTCAACCAGGTGCAGGAGGACCGCTGCGAATGGCTGGTGCCCGGCATGCTGAAGGACAAGATACAGGCCCTGCTCAAGAGCCTGCCGCAAAAGCCGCGCGCGCGCCTGGTGCCCCTGCCAGAGAGTGCAGAAAAACTGGCCACGCTGCTCAGCACGCCTGAACGCTGGGCACAGGGCGCATTGACCGACGCGCTGCTGGCCGAGGTGCGCCAGATCACTGGGCTGGACGTGAAGCGCGCCGACTTCAAGCTCGACATGCTGCAGCCCCACCACTTCATGAACCTGCGCGTGGTGGACGAGCACGGCAGGCAGTTGGGCCAGAACCGCAACCTGCCCGCGCTCAAGGCAGAGTGGGGCGTGAAGGCGCGGGGGGCGTTCCAGGCCTTGGCGGGCTTGCGTTTGCAGGGTGGTGCAGCCGGGCAGGCGGCAGGGAGCGCGCCTGCGCAAGTGCCGCAACAGACAGCAACGTCAGGTGGCTCGCCCAGCCAGGGCAAGGATGGCGGCGGCGCATCCTCCAGGGCCAATGCTGCGCGGAACGGCAGCCAAGGGCCTGCGGCGCAAGCACCGGCCAAAGCCGGTGAGGCCACAGGCGCCAACGCCCCGCTGGACGGTGCGCAACGCTACACCGCCTGGACCTTCGGCGAGATGCCCGAGCTGCTCGAAATCCGCCAGCGCGGCCAGACGCTTATCGGATTTCCGGCCCTTGTGGACCAGGGTGACGCTGTCGCCATAGAGGTGTTTGACGACCCCGCCGTTGCGGCGGCCAAGCACCGCGTCGGCCTGCGCCGCCTGTTCGCCCTACAGGTGCGCGACGCCCTAAAGTACCTGGAAAAGAACATCCCCGAACTGCAGAAAATGGCCGTGGCCTACATGCCGCTGGGCACGCTGGAGGAGTTGCGTACCCAGATCATCGACGTGGCGCTGGAGCGTGCCTTTCTGCTGGAGCCCCTGCCTACCACCGAATCCGCCTTCCGCCAGCGGCTGGACGAAGGGCGAGGGCGCCTCACCCTCATCGCCAACGAGGTGGCGCGCCTGTCACTCAATATCCTGCAGGAATTCGCGGCGGCCACACGCAAGGTGAAAGACAGCAAGAATGCTACCGATGCCGTGGCCGATATCCAGCAGCAACTGCAGCGGCTGTGCCCGAAACGCTTCATCGCCGACACGCCCTGGACGCAGCTGCAGCACCTGCCGCGCTACCTCAAGGCCATCGTGCTGCGACTGGACAAATGGCGCGCCGACAGCGCTCGCGACGCTGCCCGCCTGAGCGAACTGCGCCCGCTGGAGCAAAAGTTCTGGCGCCTGGTGGCAGAACGCAAGGGCACCCTGGACAGCCGCATGGAGGAGTTTCGCTGGCTGCTGGAGGAACTGCGAGTGAGCCTGTTCGCGCAGGAACTGCGCACCCCGCAGCCCGTCAGCGTCAAGCGGCTGGAGCGCGCCTGGGCGCAGGTGCAGGGCGGCTGAGGTTCAGACCGCCACCGTCCGCCACACCTGGACGGCGAACAGCACCACGGATAGACCGACCAGCACCGACGCAAGACCCAGCAGCGGGCCTACGGCCGCATACCCGAGCAGTTCGGCCACGAGCAGCGCCAGCAACACCGGCAACGCCAGGTTGAAGAGCCAGAAATGGATGTTGGCGAGCCGGCCCTGAGCCGTGGCTGGCCAAGTGTGGTTCACGAAGGCAAAGAGGCTCATCGAAACCCACCCCAGCAGGTTGATGTGGGCATGTGCGGGTCGCAGGGTGAAGTCGCCGCTGGCACCCATTCCTACCCCGATCAGCACCCCTACGGAAAAATAGACCACCGCAATGCGCAGCCAGACCGCGCTCCTCAGATTGGTGTTCATGACCGTTCTCCTCGGTTGTGGAGGTGTCCGGTGCACGTGTCTGCGGCGTGTCCGTCCCATCCCCGCAGGCATTGTCTGCCTGTGACTGGGGATGGTCAACCTGATCGGCATTAAGGTTATTTCACAGCCGTGCCAGCCGGTCCAGCGCCAGGCGCAAGGTCTCGTCCTTCTTGGCAAAGCAGAAGCGCACCACGTTCTGGTCAAAGCCATCGCCGTAGAACGCCGAGAGGGGGATGGCCGCCACGCCCACTTCGCGCGTCAGCCACTGGCAGAAGTCGGCCTCACCCAGGCTGCGCTCCGGCACGGCAAGTTCGCTGTAATCCACGCACTGGAAGTAAGTGCCTTCGCCGGGCAGCATCTTGAATCGTGTGCGCGCCAGGCCCTGGCGGAACAGGTCGCGCTTGGCCGCGTAGAACGCGGGCAGCTCCATGTACGGCGCCGGGTCGGCCATGTAAGCAGCCAGCCCGTGCTGCATAGGCGTGTTCACGGTGAACACGTTGAACTGGTGCACCTTGCGGAACTCGGCCATCAGCGGGGCGGGTGCGGCCACGTAGCCCACCTTCCAGCCCGTCACATGGTAGGTCTTGCCAAAGCTGCTCACGATGAAAGCGCGTGCCGCCAGCCCGGGGTAGCGCGCGGCGCTCTCGTGCGGCTGGCCGTCGTAGACCATGTGCTCGTACACCTCATCGCTGATGAGCAGTACGTCGGTAGGGGCCAGCAGTTCCTGCAGGCGCAGCATGTCATCGCGCTTCCATACCGTGCCGCTGGGGTTGTGCGGGCTGTTGACGATGATGGCCCGGGTGCGTGGCGTCATGGCCGCCGCGATCTTGTCAAAGTCCGGGCGGAAGGTGCCGGGCGTCAAAGGCACACGCACCACCACGCCGCCCGCCAGCTCGATGTTGGGAACGTAGCTGTCGTAGCAAGGCTCCAGCACGATCACCTCGTCACCCGGGTGAACCACAGCCAGAATTGCCGTGAGGATGGCTTGCGTGGCGCCCGCGGTCACGGTGATTTCGCTGCCCGCGTCGTAGGCGTGGCCGTACAGCGCCTGCACCTTGCGCGCAATGGCTTCGCGCAGCACCGGTACGCCGGTCATGGGCGGGTACTGGTTCAAACCGGCGCGCATCGCTTGCGTCACCGCGTCCACCAGGCGCGGGTCGCAGTCAAAGTCGGGGAAGCCCTGGCTCAGGTTCACTGCGCCGGTTTCCGCCGCCAGGGCCGACATGACCGTGAAAATCGTGGTACCCACATTGGGCAGGCGGCTTTGCAAGGTGGGTGTGCGCGGGGTGTATGTCTCACTCATGGTTTGCTTGGTCTCAGAGTTCGTAATCCGGGCCGCTGCCCTGCATGGCTTTGAGGATGAGGTTGCGGCTCAGCCGGTCGCTCAGCAGTTCGGCGAAGCGCAGCACGAACAGGCGCAGGTAGGCGCCGCGCTTGAACGCCACGCGCGCCGTGTTCTGTCCGAACAGGTAACCGGCCGGGCGTGCCACCAGGTCGGGGTTACGCTCTTCGCCCTGCATGGCCATCTCAGCCACCACGCCCACACCCATGCCCAGCTTCACATAGGTCTTGATCACGTCCGAGTCAATCGCCTCCAGCACCACGTTGGGCTGCAGGTGCCGCTGGGCAAAGGCCTGGTCGATGCGCGTGCGTCCGGTGAATGACGGGTGGTAGGTGATCAGTGGCACCTTGGCCAGGTCTTCCAGGCTGATGCGCTCCTTGTCCAGCAAGGGGTGCGCGAAAGGCAGCACCAGCGTGTGCTGCCAGTCGTAGCAGGGCAGGGTGATCAGGTCCTCATACTGCGTCAGGGACTCGGTGGCCACGCCAATGTCGGCCACGTCGTCCAGCAGCATGCGTGCCACCTGGTCGGGCGAACCCTGGTGCAGGCTGACCCCCACCTTGGGGTAGGCCTGGCGCAATTTGGCCACCGGGCCGGGCAGCACGTAACGGGCCTGTGTATGGGTGGTGGCAATACTGATGGTGCCACTGTCCTGAGCCGAGAACTGTTCACCGATGCGCTTGAGGTTGTTGACCTCGCGCATGATGATTTCGATGCTGCGCAGCACATGCGTGCCGGGCTCGGTGACGCGTTTGATGCGCTTGCCGTGCCGGGCAAAGATCTCCACGCCCAACTCGTCTTCCAGCTCGATGATGGCCTTGGACACGCCCGGCTGGGATGTGTGCAGCGCCTTGGCGGCTTCGGTCAGGTTCAGGTTGCGGCGCACCGCCTCCTGCACGAAGCGGAACTGGTGCAGGTTCATGCGGGGTTCTCCAGGGCCAGTTCGGCCAGCAGCGCGGTCAGGCGCGGGTGTTCGCCAGCAGTGGGCAGGAGCTGGAAGCTGGCCGACGGGTGGGCGGCTCGCAGGTCGTTCATCAATTTCGGCAGATCTTCGCGCGCATGCTTGCCCATGCCAAAGAACAGCGGCAGCACGCGCACCTCCTTGGCGCCTTGGCTCACCAGGGCCGTGGCGGCGTCGGGCAGAGTGGGTTCGCAAAGTTCCAGGTAGGCGCAGGCCACCACGGCGTGCGGGTCGCGCCCGCGCACCGCCTGGGCCACGGCTTCCACTGGTGCACGCCACAACGGGTCGCGCGAACCGTGGGCAAACACAATCACACCAAGCATAGTCGTTCCTCAGCGCCTGAGCACCAGCCAGCCAAAAGCGCCCAGCGATGCCAATGAATACAGCAATGCCGGCGAGGCCGCAGCCACCCAGGGCTCCCAGGCACGCAGGTTGCCGATGTAACCAAACACGTTGTTCAGCAGGAAGAAGCTGATGCCGATCATCACGCCCAAGAACACGTACCCCGCAATGCCGCCAGAGCGGAAATGCAGATACGCGAAGGGCAGTGCCAGCACCACCATCACCAGGCAACTCAACGGGTAAAACACCTTGCGCCAGAACTCGATCTCGTAGCGCTGGGCCGACTGGTTGTTGGCCTCCAGGTGACGGATGTACTGGAAAAGGTCCACGGTGCGCATACGCTCCGGCTTCAGCAGCGCAGCAGACACCATCTCGACCGACATGGTCGTCGGCCACGAGAACGAGTCCTGTTCACGGCGTTCGACCGTGGCTGTGTTTCCATCGCCCGTGGCGAAATGGGTGCTCTGTACTTTGCTCAGCGTCCAATGGTCCGAGCCGATCTGGCCATGTTCAGCCGTCAGCAGGCTTACCAGACGCCCCTCGGTCGAGAATTCGAACAGCCGGATGCCTTCCAGTTCGCCGTTGGCGTCCATGGCGCGGATGTTCACGGAGTACTGACGGCCGTCCTGCCGTTCTTTCAGCCAGGCACCCGTCTGCCCGACGCTGATGCGCCCCTGGAACTGGGCCTTGAGCAACTGGCCGGTGCGGTCTGCCGGCGGGGCCAGGTAGTCCCCGATGCCAAAGGTGAACACCACGAACACGGCGCCCAGCCCCAGCAGCGTGCGCAGTGCACGCCATGGGCCCAGTCCACTGGTGCGCAAGATGGTGTATTCCGAGCTCTGGGCCAGACGCGCCAGCGCGAACACAGAGCCAATCAACACCGCGATCGGCATCAGCTCGTACACGCGGTTGGGTACCAGCAGCATCACGTACAACAAGGCGTGCTGCAGGCCGTAGACCTTGCCCGGGTCGATGGGGGACGCCCGGCCCAGAGCCGGAAGTTCGTCGACGAAATCGAAGAACAGGAAGAGCCCCAGGAAGGCCAGCAGCACGAAGCTGACCGCCACCAAAATTTCGCCATAGACGAGGCGGCGCAAAGTTCTCATGCGGTTGCCCCCACAGCAGTGTGGCGGCGTGGCCAAAGGCGCAGGTTGTAGTGCCGCTTGGCCAGCCACAGCAGTGAGAGTGCCAGTACGCTGCCGTGCAGGCCCACCATGAAGGGCAGCAGACCGACCAGCCCGGATGCCACCCAGCTCTGCCCCAGGTTGAGCAGGTTGTAATAAAAGATGAAGGCGAAAAGCATGAAGATCAGGTTGGCGCTGCGGCCAGCGCGCGGGTTGCCGGCCGATACAGCCAGTGCCAGCAGCACAAAGTTCAGCGCCGTCAACCCCATGCCCAGGCGCCAGCCCAGTTCACCCAGGTAGGCCTGGTTCGGGTCGCCGATCAAAGTTTTGGTAGAAATGGATTTGAGGCCGCGGGCGCTGCCATTCAATGCCGGAGCGCTGCCCACCTGAATGCCGTACTCCTCAAACTCGCTGATACGCAGCTTGGTGCCTTCACCTTCGCGCCGCTGTTCGAGCCGTTGCCCTTGGCTGAGCAGCAGCACTTGGCTGTCGCCCATCCATTCGATCCGGCCCGACCTGGCCGACGTGATGCTCTCGCTGCCGTCGGACTCTGTGCTGGCCACGAAGACGTTGCGCCCTTCCTTGCCGTCAGCCGTGTCCTTGTCGATGAAGAAACCGCGCCGGCCATTCGATGATTCCTGGAACTGTCCGGGCGCAATGCGTTCCAGGTCGCCGCGACGTCCTTAACGGTCGCGCAGGTCGTCGGTCTGCTGGTTGGCCCAGGGCCAGACGAACAGCACCATCAGCATGATGACCAGCAGCACCGGCCAGGAAAAGCGCATGACGGGGCGCAGAAAGCTGGCCAGCCCGTGGCCGCTGCTGAACCAGATGACCATTTCGCTGTCGCGGTACATGCGTGAGAGCGTGGATACGATGGAGACGAACAGCGCAAGCGTCAGCACCGTGGGCAGGCGGCCCAGCACGGTGTAGGTGAGCACCAGCATGATCTCCTGCGGATCCACACTGCCTTTGTGGGCCAGGCCCAGCGTGCGGATCAGCAGCATCGTGATGACGATGGTGATGAGCACCAGAAGGCTGGCGCCGAAGCTGCGGGCGAGTTCGCGCCTGATGGAAGAGTGGAATAACATCGTGGAAACCAACAACAGCCGACATTATGAACTTTGAACTCCAATCCCTCAGCCTGTCCCAGGCGGCCGACGCAGCCGCTGATGCCTTGGTCCTTCTGTGGCCCGACGAGGCTGCCTCGGGCAAGTCCAAGGCTGTGCCCAAAGACCCGCTGAGTCAGTGGGTGCACGAGGTGCTGGCGGCCAAGGATCTGGACGAAGGTGCTGGTCAGTGCCTTCCCGCACATCGCCTGCCGGGTGTCAAGGCCCGGCGCGTGGTTCTTGCACGCATGGGTGACGGCAGCGCGCCCCAGGTGCGCAAGGCGGTGGTGGCAGCCGTGGGGGTGCTCAAGGGCGGCTCCGTCAAGAACCTTGCCGTGTACGCGGGAGCGGTTTCCGGGGCTTCGGTCGCGGCGGCAGTGCAGAGCGTGGCGGATGCCACCTACAGCTATGTCACCACCAAGTCCAAGGGCAAGCCCCGGTCGCTGCAAAAAATCATCCTGGCCGTCAACGACAAGGCCGCAGTGAAATCTGCTTTCGACCGGGCGTGCGCCACCGTGACCGGCGTGGAACTCGCCAAGGAATGGGCGAACCGGCCAGGGAACCACGCCACACCCACGCATCTTGCCAAGGCGGCACAGCAACTGGCCAAGAAGCCCCGCATATCCACCGAAGTGCTGGGCCCGCGCGAGGCCGCCAAGCTGGGCATGGGCGCGTTCCTGGCCGTCGCCAAGGGCTCCGAAGAACCTCTGCGCTTCATCGTCATGAAGTATCAGGGCGCGCCCAAGTCCAGTGCCCCCATTGTTCTGGTCGGCAAGGGCATCACCTTCGACACAGGGGGCATCTCGCTCAAACCAGCCGCCGAGATGGACGAGATGAAGTTCGACATGGGCGGTGCCGCCAGCGTGCTGGGTACCTTCGCGGCGTTGGCAGAACTCCAGCCTGCGATCAACGTGGTGGGCCTCATTCCCAGTTGCGAGAACATGCCCGACGGCCGGGCAACCAAACCCGGTGACGTCGTCACCAGCATGAGCGGCCAGACCATCGAGATCCTCAACACCGACGCGGAGGGCCGTCTCATCCTGTGTGACGCGCTGACCTATGCCGAGCGCTTCAAGCCGCACGCCGTGATCGACATTGCCACGCTGACCGGTGCCTGCGTGATTGCCCTGGGTGGCGTGCGCGCTGGCCTTTTTGCCAGCCGAGACGATCTGGCCCAGCAGCTCCAGGAAGCTGGAGACGCCGCGCTGGACCCGTGCTGGCGCATGCCGCTGGATGACGACTATGCCGAGGGACTCAAGTCCAACTTTGCCGACATGGGCAACGTCGGGGGCCGCCAGGCGGGGGCCGTCACCGCAGCCAAGTTCCTGCAGAAGTTCGTCAAGGACATGCCCTGGGCGCACCTCGACATTGCAGGCGTGGCCTGGAAGAGCGGGGCGGCCAAAGGCGCGACCGGGCGGCCCGTTCCACTGCTTGTTCAATACCTGCTGGACGAGGCTGCACGCGGGGCCATCAAAGTGCCCGCAACGGCCAAACGTGCAACCGCCAAGCGCCGGAGTACGACTGCATGACCGATGTGGCTTTCCACTTCAACGTGCCAGACAAACCGCCCTACCTGTGCCGCCTGTTGCGAAAGGTCACCAACGCGGGCCTGCGCACGGTCGTGCTTGCGCCGCCGCCCATGGTTCGTGAAGTGGATCAGGCCCTCTGGACCTTCTCGCAGGAAGACTTCATCTCTCATGCCTTGAACACCGATCCTGCTTCCATGCAGGAGCGGTCCGCGGTGTTGCTGGCCAGCCAGGAGTGTGATGCGGGCCTTCGCCAGGTGCTGATCAACTGCCTGCCGGAGGTGCCTTCGGGGTTCGTCAAGTTCGAAAAAGTGGTCGAGATTGTCGGCACCGGTGACGATGACCGTGCGTGGGCCCGACAGCGCTGGAAGCAGTATGCGCAGCAAGGTTTTGAGTTGATACGCCACGATGTGGCTCAGCTTCAGCGAGGCCAGGCATGAATGGGTACGACACAGGCAGGAAACCGCCAAGCTACGTTCCCACACTGACCGAGGTCGTGGCTGTGGCTTGTGACACCTTGCCGCAGCCTTCTCAAGCGGTTGTTTTGCAAGACGAAGTACCGTTTTCGGACGTGCAAAACCCTAGTTTGCAATGGCAGCGCGTGGACCTGAACACAATCGTTGCCCGCTTGCAACAGGACCTGGTTCACAAGCTGGAAGACGAGCTCAAGGCGCAGTTGGTGCCGCTGGTTGACGAAGTGGTCAAACAGGCCGTTCAGATGGCTGTTAGGGACTCGGAAATGCTCCTGAAAAAGGCGCTGCGTGATGTTGTGGTGCAGCAATTCGGTGACGCGCTCGATGGTGGTGCGAATTAATGTTGCTAATGGCGCATAAGTGCCTGCCAGCCTAGGGTCAGGTCTAACCCGAATTATTGAAATATCGAGTATCTTTGCATCCTGTGTGGAGGAAAAACAAGAAAGTTCCCTTCGCTCAAAACCTTTTGTCATCCACTTTCACCTTTCAAGGGTTCGTATGCAAATGAAGATGAAACTCGCCGTGGTCGCCGCGGCCGTGGCACTGGCCGCTTGCGGCAAGAAGGAAGAGGCTGCTCCCGCAGCGTCGGCACCTGCTGCGCCGGCTGCGCCCCAAGAGCTGGTCATCAAGATCGGTCATGTGGGCCCCACCAGCGGCGCCATTGCTCACCTGGGCAAGGACAACGAGATGGGCGCGAAGATGGCCATCGAGGAGCTCAACGCAGCCAACCTGACCATCGACGGCAAGCCCGCCAAGTTCGAACTGCTGGCCGAAGACGACGCTGCCGACCCGAAGCAGGGCACCGCTGCCGCTCAGAAGCTGGTTGACGCCAAGGTCAACGGTGTGATCGGCCACCTGAACTCCGGCACCACCATCCCCGCCTCTCAGATCTACGACGCCGCTGGTATCCCGCAGATCTCTCCCTCCGCCACGAACCCCAAGTACACCCGTCAGGGCTACAAGGCTGTGTTCCGTGTCGTGGCTGACGACGTGCACCTGGGCGGTACCCTGGGCAAGTACGCTGTTGAAACCCTGAAGGCCAAGAAGGTTGCCGTGATCGACGACCGCACCGCTTACGGCCAGGGCGTGGCAGACGAGTTCGAAAAAGGCGCGAAAGCCGCTGGTGCTGAAGTGGTGGGCCGCGAGTTCACCAACGACAAAGCCACCGACTTCAACGCCATCCTGACCACCATCAAGGCCAAGAAGCCCGACGTGATCTTCTTCGGCGGCATGGACGCCGTGGCTGGTCCGATGATCCGCCAGATGAAGCAACTGGGCATCAAGGCCAAGTACATGGGTGGTGACGGCATCTGCTCGAGCGAACTGCCCAAGCTGGCAGGCGACGCGCTGGCTGACGACATGGTGTTCTGTGCCGAAGCCGGTGGTGTGGAAGGCGAAGAGAAGGCCGCCATGGAGAAGTTCCGCACCGACTTCAAGGCCAAGTTCGGCATGGATGTCCAGGTGTACGCTCCGTACGTCTATGACTCCGTGAAAGTCATGGTCGAAGCCATGAAGACCGCCAACTCGGCCGATCCTGCCAAGTACCTGCCTGCTCTGAAGGCCATCCAGTACAAGGGCGTGACTGGCAACATCGCTTTCGACGAGAAGGGTGACATCAAGAACGGTGCCCTGACTCTGATGACCTACAAGGGCGGTGCTCGCACCACCCTGGCTGTGATCCGCTGATCCCGGTTTCCACAACCAAGCAAAGCGCGCCTCCGGGCGCGTTTTGCTTTTTGGGCTGTCCGTATCCCTGGGGCAGTCTGTTGGCCGCCGAGGATTCATCACGCAAGCCAGGATGTTTGCGACCTGGTGCTCTGCTCAAAGAGGACCGGTCATTTCAGACTGATTGGCCATACCGATGTTGCAGTCAAAGAAAAATGTTGTAAATGATCATGTGCAGGGCTAATATGGGGCCACATGCGTGGATCGCTCCCCGCTTCCTGGGTGGACGGCTCAGCATCTGCTGCCCTGAACGCGCACAGGCGGTTCCTGCAGGGGGGAATCAAGATGTCGGAACAAGACTTGACCGGCGCCAACCATGGTGCCGTACCTGAGCCGGAATACCGGACTCTGTTCAATGCCGCGCCTGGGCTTTACTTGGTGTTGGACACCGCTTTTCACATCGTTGCAGTGAATGATGCATACGCGCGCGCCACCATGACGCAGCGGGAAAGCATCGTTGGCAAATACCTGTTCGACATCTTCCCCGACAATCCGGACGACCCGGCCACGGAAGGCGTGCGCAATCTGCGCGCATCGCTGCACCGGGTGCTGCAGACTGGCCGGCCCGATGCCATGCCCGTTCAGAAGTACGACATCCGCCGGCCAGAGCACGAGGGTGGCGGGTTCGAAGTACGCTACTGGAGTCCCCTGAACACGCCAGTGGCGGGGCCGGATGGCAAGACCCGGTACATCATCCACCGTGTTGAGGACATCACCGAGCTTGTGCGTATGCGCGAGCAGGGGCTGGCGGACAGCAGGCTCAATGGCGAGTTGCGTGAGCGGACCATGCGCATGGAGGCAGAAGTCTTCACACGTTCGCGGGAAGTGGCTGACGCCAGTGCCCGGCTCAAGAGTGCCAACGAGGAGCTGGAGCGGCTGTATGAACGCACCCGGGAACTGGACGAGCTGAAGACGCGTTTCTTCGCCAATGTCAGCCACGAGTTGCGGACACCGCTGACACTCATCCTCGGCCCGCTCGCCCGCTTGAAAGAGGCGGCCAACCTCGAAGCTGCAGACAGGCACAACTTGGACATAGCGGTGCGCAATGCCAGGTGGTTGCGCCGGCAGGTGGACGACTTGCTGGACTTGGCGAAGCTTGACGCCGGGTACGTTGAGATCAGGTACGTGCGTTTCGATCTGGCCCGCTGGATGCGGGTGCTTGCCTCGCATTTCGAAACGGTCGCCGAGGACAGGGGCATCACCTACGACATTGCCGTTCCCGGCGTGCTTTGGGTGGAGGCAGACCCCGAGAAGTTCGAACGCATTGCCATCAACCTGCTGGCCAACGCCTTCAAGTTCACGCCGTCAGGTGGACGCGTCGCTGTGGCGTTGCTGGCGCAGGGTGGCCACGTGGCGCTGCGCGTGCAGGACAATGGCCCCGGCATACCCGAAGCGATGCGCGAGTCGGTGTTCGAGCGGTTCAGGCAGGTCGATGGCGGGGATGAGCGGCACAGCGGAGGAACAGGGCTGGGGCTGGCCATCGTCAAGGAATTCGTCGCCTTGCACCAGGGGCAGGTGAGCGTTGAACAGGCGTCTGGCGGGGGAGCGCTGTTCCAGGTGTTGTTGCCGTTGCAGGCCCCTGCGGGGGTGGAGGTGTCGTTGAAGGCCCCCACCTTGGAGCAGCCCGATTGGCAGGAATCCCATGCCGGTGCACGGGCTGCTGCCCGTGGCCCGGTTCAGTCGGCCCCGGCCGACGCGCCGCTCATTCTGGTCATAGAAGACAACCCCGACATGAACGCCTTCGTGGTGGCCGCGCTCGCGGGTACTTATCGCGTCGCCAACGCCTTTGATGGCGTCACCGGCCTTCAGCTGGCAACGGACCTCAGACCCGACCTGATCCTGTCGGACGTGATGATGCCGGGCATGAGCGGTGACAAGCTTGCGCAGGCCATCAGATCGAACAACGAGCTGGATGACACGCCCATCGTGATGCTGACAGCGAAGGCCGACGATGAGCTTCGCGCAAGCTTGCTCCTGCATGGTGTGCAGGATTACGTGCACAAACCCTTTTCCACGGACGAGCTGCTGGCCCGGGTGGGTGGTCTGCTCAAGGAGCGGCGGCGTGTGGGCCAGCGCCTGCGTCGGCTGGAGGAGCGGTTCAGGGCGACGTTCGAGCAGGCGGCCGTGGGCATTGCGCACGTTGCGCCGGATGGCCGCTGGCTGCGTGTGAACCGCAAGCTCTGTGAGGTCCTGGGCTATGAGAAAGAGGAATTGATGGGCGGGAGCTTCCAGGAACTCACCATGCCTGAAGACCTTCAACCCGACGTGGAGCACGTGCAGCGCCTGCTGCGCGGCGAGGACGCGCACTACGTGATCGACAAACGCTACAGGCGCAAGGATGGTGTCACCATCTGGGCTCGCCTGACGGTGTCGCTGGTGCGTGATGAAACGGGGCGGCCAGACTATTTCATTTCCGTTGTGGAAGACATCACGGCCCGTCATGAGGCAGAAGAGCGTTTGCGGCAGGCTGCTACCGTCTTCGAAAGCGCCAGCGAGGGCGTGATGATCACCAACCTGGAGGGTTCGCTGCTGGCCGTCAACCAGGCGTTTTGCGACATCACGGGCTTCAGCAGGAGTGAAGCCCTTGGGCAGACCCCCAGGCTTCTGCGTTCGAACCGGCACGGGCGGGAGTTCTTCCAGAGCCTGTGGGCCAACCTTCGCCATGCAGGCCATTGGCAAGGCGAGGTATGGAATCGCAGGAAGAACGGTGAGGTCTATCCGGTGTGGATGACCATCTCCACCGTATACGACGCCTTGCGCCAACCGGTCCAATACGTTGCGCTGCTTACTGACGTCAGCCAGATACGCCGCAGCGAGGAGCAATTGGCCAGGCTGGCCCACTACGACCCCTTGACCGAATTGCCCAACCGCCTGCTGCTTCAGTCCCGGCTGGAGCACGCCCTGGAGCGGGCCCGCCGGGTGAGTGGGCGCGTTGCGGTGCTGTTCATCAACCTGGACCGCTTCCAGAACGTGAACGACAGCCTCGGGCATGTGGCGGGCGATCAGTTGCTGGCCAAGGTCGCGGAGCGGTTACGCAAGCGCGTTCGCCAGGAGGACTCGCTCGGCCGTTTCGCGGGGGACGAATTCCTGTTGATCCTGGAGTCGATCGTTCGGCCAGACACCGTGGCCGTGGCGGCGCAGAATTTGCTCAACGAACTGTCGGCGATGTTCGAGCTGGACAATGGCATGGAGCTGTACGTGGGCGCGAGCATCGGTATCGGGATGTACCCGGACGATGGAGACACTGCCACCGATATTCTGCGCAACGCCGATGCAGCCTTGCACCAGGCCAAGGCCCAAGGCCGCAACCGTTTTTGCTTCTATGCCGCGTCGATGAATGCGGATGCGCTGGCGAACCTGGAACTGGAGCGCTCGTTGCGGCAGGCTCTGGAGCGCCGCGAGTTTGTTTTGCATTACCAACTCAAGGTCGATGCACGAACCGGCTACGTGTGTGGTGCGGAAGCGCTCATCCGCTGGCGGCGCGCGCACGGTGAACTGGAGTCTCCCGCGCGCTTCATCCCCTTGGCAGAGGCGTCTGGCATGATCGTTCCCATTGGCACCTGGGTGATCGACGAGGTGGCCAGGCAGCAGCGGCGCTGGCGCGAAGCCGGGCTGGACGTCTGCCGCATCGCGCTCAACGTGTCTGCACGGCAGTTCCGTGCAGGGGACCTGCGCGACGTGGTGGCCGACGCGCTGGGCCGGCACGGCGTCCCCGCTGCCTGCATGGAACTGGAGTTGACCGAGAGCATGCTGATGGACAACCCGGCTCAGACCATGGACACCATGGCACAACTCAAAGAGCTTGGAGTGCATCTGTCGCTCGACGATTTTGGCACGGGCTATTCCAGCTTTGGCTACCTCAGCCGTTTTCCCATCGACGCGCTGAAGATCGACCAGTCGTTCGTGCGCAACATTGCCTCTGAGCGTGAATCTGCGCTCATCGCGGTCTCGATCATTGATCTGGCGCACAACATGGGTCTGCGAGTGGTGGCGGAGGGGATCGAAACACCGGAGCAGTTGGAATACCTGTCGGCCCGCGGTTGCGATGAGATGCAGGGCTACCTGTTTTCGCGACCGCTGGAGGCCTCTGCATTCGAGCAGATCTTGCTGAAAAAACAGGCGTTTCTTTGACGGCTGGTGTCGGGCGCTCCATCGACACGGGTGCGGGTGCAGGTCAACCGGGTGCCCTGGCGGCTTCAGCGTGGCGGCAGGTAGCTCACCCCGTTCGGGCCTGCGCCTACCGGATGATGTGCAATGACCTTGCGGGTCACGGTATCGATGACGGAGAGGGTGCCCGCCTCGATATTGGTGACGAACATGTATGCCCCGTCCTGGCTTGCAGCAACGCCGTGTGCGCCAGCTCCCGTGATCAACGTTGTCACCGCCCGCGCTTTGGCTGGGTCCACCACGGACACTTGATCCGACGGCGCTTGAGCGCTGCCTTGGTTTGCCACATAGACGGTCCCGTCCTGGGCCGCCATCATCTGGATGGGGGTGTGGCCTACGGTCACCTTGCTGCTCAGCCGTTGCTGGGCGGTGTCGATCAGACCTAGACGATTCTCCCGGCTCAGTGACACATAAGCTTGCTGGCCATCAGCAGAAAATCCCACCTGCACCGGCCCTTGGCCTACGGGGATGCGCCGCGTTTCCTGGAGCGTCGCCACGTCGATGACCGAGACCGTGCCTGCCTTCATGTTGGCAACGTACAGCGCCCGGCCATCGGGGCTGAGCCTCAGTCCGTGGGGGTAGGTCCCGGTGCGAATCTGGGCCAGCTCGGTCTGCTGCCGCAGGTCGATGACCCGCACCACGTTGGCGCCTGAATCGGTCACGAAGGCACGCGCGCCTGTGGCGTCAGTCACCACATGGGCGGGGTGGTCGCCTGCGGGCACGGCCACGGGGGGCGAATCAAGTTTGGCGGTGTTGAGCAGAAGCAATTGACCAGACTTTCCTCCACCATGGTGGGCACTGTGTGCGGACACGCCCACCGCCAGCAGTGTCGAGCCGTCGGGCGTCACCTGTACGTTGTGCGGCGCGATGTCAACCTTGACCGTTCGGACCTGACCGCTGTCGAGTTGAACCTCGCTGATCGATCCATCGCGTTCGTTGGCGGTATAGATCACGCCCGAAACACCGGCCCAGGCCGTGCTCAGGGCCAGTGACAGACTGCAGGCACCCAAGACCTGAAGTGCGGCGCCGAAAAATTTCGTTCCCATGATGCCGGCCTTTCAATGGTTTCAAACGGTTGTGTCCGTTTGGCATGCGACAAGCCGATTCTGAAGCTCACCGCCTGACAGTGCCATGAGCGGCAGATGACGAGTTTGACAGCAGCAAGACCTTGTCGGCGGCTGACGGCGGGATCTGGCTCTTGACCCGTGCCGCGGCCCGCCGTTGCTCAAAAGTACCACTGGGCCTGGGCAAATACCACGTTCCTGCGCAGTGTGAATTCGGAGCCAGTCCGGCCGGCGAAATACAGCAGGCCCGCTGACAGGTCTGCATCTTTGTTGATGGACCATGTCAGACGCGGCGAGAAATAGCGGCTGCGGTCGTCCAGGTTGATTGCGAGCCAATTGGTCCACCTGAGCAGCGGTGTGAACTCATAGTTGGCGTACAGGCCCAGGTAGTGACGGCCAAGCGTCAGCCTGCGTTCAGCCAGCAGGCCTGCGACGTCATAGCGCTTGGTGTCGCTCTGACCCGAGCCGTCACGGTACCACTCGGCTGACACAGTCAGCGATTTGGTGAATGCGTAGTCCCAACCAAGCATCATCCGGGTGTAGCGGCTTGCGGCAACTGGTTGACTGACAGTCCACTCGGCCCGCCAGCCAGCACCGCCCCACTGGCCCTCCAGTTCCAGGCCTGCCAAGCGCCCTGCGGTCACCTGCCCGCCGGTGACTGCGTAATCGAGCCCGCCTGCGTTCGCACGCCAGCGGACCAGTGTATTGTTGCGTCCATGTCCACGCACCGTCGCATGGACGAGGGACAGCGCTGCCAAGGCTGAAGACCGGTATTCCAGCAAGGCGGCATCCACACCCTGGCGCTCGCCTGGCTCCAGCGAGGCAGGACTGAGCGGATTGAGCAGATCCAGCGGGCTCCAGAACCGGCCGGTGCCCCAGGCGATACGCTGGCGCCCCACGCGCAGGTCGATCGCACCGCTTGACCAGGTCAGGTGGGCACGGTGCACACGGTGCCGGGGCGGCGGGGCGGAGGCCGCTGCATTCCCGGTCGACAATTGATTGTCGTGTTGCACCTCCATGGCCAAGGACGGTGTCAGCTGGCCCTTCCACTGCAGCCGCAGCCGGTTGGTGTTCAAGGTGTAGTACTCAGCAGGCGCGGCGAGTGTGGTCGAGCGCATCACCAAGCTTCGCACATGACCTGAGAACACCGATCCTTCGTCCGGGAGGACTTCATCTGCCTGTGTGGCCAGGACTCCGGTGGCGCAGGCGGAGATGCCGTAGATAAACAGGCACCGGCAGGCGTTAAGCATGGCGAATGGCCTCTGTGGGGTGCAGCCGTGCCGCGCGCCATGCCGGGTACAACGCTGCCAGCACGCTGATTGCCAGCAGAAACAATGTCGGTCCCAACAGGCTTGCGGGGACGAACAGTGGATGGACGACACCCGTGAGGCCAGGAATGCTTTGCAGACCCTTGGCATACCGGGAAAGGTCCAGCCCTCTCACATTGAGCCATTGCACCAGCAGAAAGCCAGCGGCCCAGCCAAGTGCGATGCCTCCACCAGTCAGCACAGATGCCTCGTAGATCACCAGCCGCACGATGTCGTGCGGAGGTGTGCCCAGAGCCATCATGATTCCCAACTCCCGGGTACGCTCCATCACCGACATCAGCAGTGTGTTCATCACCCCGATGGCCACCACTGCCAGGACGATGCCGGTGATCAAACGCAGGACGACCCGCAGGTATTCGGTCATTTGATCCAGCTCTGGCAGCAGGCCGCGCCAACTCACCGCGACGGCTTCTTCGGCCGTCAGCAGGCGCTGGATGGCTTCCCGGCCGGCTTCCGCCTTGTCGAGGTCATTTAGGCGTACAGCCACGGCGGAAGCCCGGTCAGGCATGCCTGTCAAGGCCTGGGCGGCCGAGAGCGTGATGTAGCCCAGACGGGCGTCAAAGGCGTCACTGCCGGTATCGAACAAGCCCGTCAACCGGTAGGCGGCCGAGCCGACGTTGCCGTCGGCGGACTGCACCATCACGACCAGCTTGTCGCCAAGCCCCAGCTTTTCAGCCAAACGGTCACCCAGCACGATGTCTCGACCGTCACCGGTCGAGAGAAACTGTCCTTGGCGCACTGCCCGGTGCATGAAGGTCACATCGCGTTCGGCTTTGGGGTCAATCCCCAGAAGCATCATGTTCTGTGACTTGCCCGCGCTTGAGGCGAGGGCCATGGACTGCACGCGCGGAGCAGCCGCCACCACCTGCGGCTGGCCGCGCAGCGCCGCCAGCAG
>CBKZAG010000008.1:0-39538 GCA_966692625.1 uncultured Comamonadaceae bacterium | reverse complement strand
AGCGGCGAAGTCCACGTCCATGTCAACATCGACGGACGCGAAGCCGCGCGGGCCCTCCCCCAGGCCGCTGCGGCCCCAGGCGGGCTGGGTGGAAGCCCCTGCACTCCCGCCCTGCCCCGCGCCTGCACCGCCCCATGCTGCCTGCCGAGGCGTGAGCCACTTCAGGCAGGCCTCGGGCAACTCATCCAAGAAGCGGCTGCGCATGTGAAAGCGCGTCTGCCCGTGCAGCATGCGCGACTGCGCATGGCTCAGGTACAGGCGTTTGCGCGCCCGGGTGATGGCCACGTACATCAGGCGGCGTTCTTCCTCCAGGCCATCCATGTCGCTCAAGCTGTTTTCGTGGGGAAAGAGCCCTTCCTCCAGCCCGGTGATGAAGACGGCATCAAACTCCAGCCCCTTGGCGGCGTGCACGGTCATCAGCTGCACGGCTTCCTGCCCGGCCTGAGCCTGGTTGTCTCCCGACTCCAACGCGGCATGCGTGAGGAAGGCCACCAGCGGGCTCAGCGTCTCGCCAGTGTCTGCCTCGCCGCCCGGCAAGGGCTGGTCGATGACGGGGGCGTTGAAATCCACCCCCTGGCTCGCCGGGGACTGGCTCAGCCCCACGCCGGGCACGCCCTTGGCGGTTTCGTCCAGCGGCAGGGCCACGGCGTCGCGGCCAAAGCCTTCCTGCATGACGAAGCTCTCAGCAGCGTTCACCAGTTCTTCCAGGTTCTCCACCCGGTCGGCACCGTCGCGGTCGGCGCGGTAGTGCTCCATCAGGCCACTGTGCTGCAGCACCAGTTCGATGATCTCGCGCAGCGTGGCACCTTCGGTCTGCTCGCGCACCACGTCGATCTTGGCCAGGAAGGCCGACAGATTGGCCCCCGCCTTGCCACCCAGGGTGCTCACCGCGTCATGCAGCGAACAGCCCGCCGCCCTGGCGGCGTCCTGCAGCTGTTCCAGGCTGCGCGCGCCAATGCCGCGCGGCGGGAAGTTCACCACCCTCAGGAAGCTGGTGTCGTCGTGCGGGTTGTCCAGCAAGCGCAGGTAGGCCAGTGCGTGCTTGATCTCGGCGCGCTCGAAGAAGCGCAGGCCGCCGTACACCCGGTAGGGCACCCCGGCGTTGAACAGCGCACTTTCCAGCACACGGCTTTGCGCGTTGCTGCGGTAGAGGATGGCGATTTCCTGGCGCGGGAAGCCATCGCTGCGCTCCAGCTGGCGGATTTCCTCCACCAGCCAGCGGGCTTCCTCGAAGTCGTTGGGCTGCTCGATCACGCGCACTGGTTCACCCGCGCCCTGGTCGGTGCGCAGGTTCTTGCCCAGGCGGTGGCGGTTGTGGTCGATGAGCTGGTTGGCCGCTTCAAGAATGTTGCCGTGGCTGCGGTAGTTCTGCTCCAGCTTGATCTGGTGCTTGACCCCGAACTCGCGCACGAAGTCGGCCATGTTGCCCACGCGCGCGCCCCGGAAGGCGTAGATGCTCTGATCATCATCACCCACGGCCAGCACGGCGTTGCCGCCCGGCACAAAGCGGCCGTTGTCGTCGTGCCCGGCCAGTTGCTTGAGCCAGGCGTACTGCAGTTTGTTGGTGTCCTGGAACTCGTCCACCAGAATGTGCTGGAAGCGCCGCTGGTAGTGCTCACGCAGCGGGTCGTTGTCGCGCAGCAGTTCAAAGCTGCGCAGCATCAGCTCGCCAAAGTCCACCACGCCCTCGCGCTGGCACTGGTCTTCGTAGAGCTGGTAGATCTCGATGCGCTTGCGCTGGTCCTCGTCGCGCGGGGTCATCTGCCAAGGGCGCAGGCCGTCCTCCTTGCACCCGGCAATGAACCACTGCAGCTCCTTGGGCTTGAAGCGTTCTTCGTCGATGTTGTACTGCTTGACCAGGCGCTTGATGGCGCTGAGCTGGTCTTGGGTGTCCAGAATCTGGAAGGCCTGCGGCAGCTTGGCCAGCTTCCAGTGGGCGCGCAGCAGGCGGTTGCACAGGCCGTGGAAGGTGCCGATCCACATGCCGCGCACGTTCACCGGCAACAGTGCCGACAGGCGGGTGAGCATCTCCTTGGCCGCCTTGTTGGTGAAGGTCACGGCCAGAATGCCACCGGGCGTAGCCTGCCCAGTGGACAGCAGCCAGGCGATGCGCGTGGTGAGCACGCGCGTCTTGCCCGAGCCCGCGCCTGCCAGGATGAGTGCGTGCTCGGCAGGCAGCGTCACTGCTGCGCGCTGTTCTTCATTGAGCGATTGCAGCAGGGGGCTTTGGAACAGGCTGGTTTGCGGCCGGGCAGCGGCCGCTTGGGGAAAATCGTCAAGCATGCAGGGATTGTAGGAAGTCCCGGCAAATGCGACTCAACGCGTGGTCTGCGGCGACTCCATGGTGATTTCAACCCGGCGGTTGGCCGCGCGCCCTTCGGGCGTGGCGTTGGCGGCAATGGGCCGCGTGTCGGCATAGCCCGAGGCACGCAGCCGCGTGGGGTTGAGCCCCCGGCTTTGCAGGTGCCGCACCACGCTGCCCGCGCGGCCTGCGGCCAGTTCCCAGTTGGAGGGGAAGCGCGCGGTCTGGATGGGCACGTTGTCGGTGTGCCCCTCCACCACGACGGTGTAGTCGGGCACGCGGTTGAAGGCAGGCAGGAGCTGATCGATCACTGCCTGGCCTGCGGGCGTCAACGCCGACTCGCCAGACGCAAACAGCAGCTCGCTGCTGATGCGAAAGCGCACCACACCCACCCCCTTCACCACCTCGATGTTCTGCCCCAACTCCCCCAGCGGCAGGCCCGCCAGCGGATCGGGTTGGCCACTGCCTTGAGCGGGTGCACCGTCTTTGTCGCCTTTTTCCGGCCCATCGGCTGGCTGGCCAGACTTGCCCTGCACCGGCATGGGCAACGGCACGGGCGGCACGATGCTCGAACCCTTGTCGCTCGCCGTGGCCGAGACGGGTGAAGTGGTCTCCACGGCCGTCTGCGGCTGGTCACCGCCTTGGCGCTTGCGGCTGACCGGTTCCGAGAATGCAAGCATCACCACCAGCATGGCGAGCAGAAGGGTCACCACGTCCAGGTAGGTGATGAGCCAGGTTTCCTCCTCCTGCGGCGCGGGCGCATCCATGTGCCAGCGCGCGAAGCGCCCGCCCGCCATGGCGCGGCGGCGCATGGGTTCGGGCGGGGGTGGCGGCGCAGGCGGTTCGGCTGGCATCTGGGCCTTGCCGATCATGCGGTGCAGAAGGCTGTCGCTCATTTACGGCCCGGTCGCCTCAGGGTTTGGCGGCTGGCCGCGCGGGTGCTGTCTTGCGCCGGACAGCAGGCTTGCCCAAATCCTGGGGACCATCGAATATCTCGTCCTCATGGTGCGCCACGAAGGACTTGAGCGTCTCGCGCATCAGCGATGGGCTGCGCTTGGCGCACATCATCGATATGCCCTGCAACACCATGTTCATCAGCACGATGCGCTGCTCGGTGCGCCGCTCCAGCTTCACGGCCACGGGCTTGAACACCAGGTTGGCCAGAATGATGCCGTAGAACGTGGTCATCAAAGCCACAGCCAGATGGCGGCCGATCACGGCCATGTCGCCCGACCCCAGAATGTCCATGAGGTTCACCAGCCCCACCAGCGTGCCGATCATGCCGAAGGCGGGTGCGTAGCTGGCCATCACGCGGAACAGCTGCGCCTCGGCCGCTTCCTGCGCGCGCAGGCGCGAGATGCGCCACTGCAGCAGGTCCAGAATGTCTTCCTCTGGCGTGCGCTCGATCACCAGTTGCACACCTGTGCGCAAAAAAGGGTTGGTGATGCGGCCCAGGGCCTTTTCCACCGCCACCGGGTCGTCGCGGATCCACAGGCGCGACACGTCCACCAGTTCCTCGATGTCTTTCTGGGTGTAGAGGCGCTCGTTGCGCATCACGGTCTGGAGCAGACCGATGACGCGGACCACTTCCTTGAGCGGGTAGCTCAGGAAGGTGGCGGCCATGGTGCCCACCAGCACGATACCCAGGCCGGGCAGATCAATGAACAGGCGCGGGTCGTCCGTCGCGAAAAACAGCACCACGGCCAGCAGCAGCACGCTGGCCACCATCCCGATGAGGGTGGATGGATTCATCCGGAGACTCCTTGCAGCGGCGACGCGGCCGCCCTTGCGGGCAATTGTGCCTCAAGGGCAAGGGTGCCTACCAGAAGACAGATACACATTCCCGTATGCCGCCTATTCGCACCCGAGCACGCACAACCCTTGCGAACAGACTAGAATCAATCACCGGGCCCAAGATTCTTGCGCCCGGTTTTTTCATGACCGGGCCCAGGCCAAGCGCTCAATCTCTCAACCGCCTTGATGGAGCCTGGTGACATGGAAATCTTCGACTACGACAACATTCTGCTTCTGCCCCGCAAATGCCGGGTGGAAAGCCGCGCCGAGTGCGACGCCGGTGTGACCCTGGGTGGGCGGCGCTTCCGCTTGCCGGTGGTGCCCGCCAACATGAAAACGGTGCTCAACGAAGAGATTGCCGAATGGCTGGCCCGCAACGGCTACTTCTACGTGATGCACCGCTTCGACCTGGACAACGTCGCCTTCACCCGGCACATGCTGAACCAGGGGCTTTACGCATCCATATCCCTGGGCGTGAAGGCGGCCGACTACGCCACCGCCGACCGCCTGGCCGCCGAAGGACTGGTGCCCGAGTTCATCACCATCGACATTGCCCACGGCCATGCCGACAGCGTGCAGCGCATGATCGCGCACCTGAAGGAAAAACTGCCGCAGAGCTTCATCATCGCGGGCAACGTGGGCACGCCCGAGGCGGTGATCGATCTGGAGAACTGGGGCGCCGACGCCACCAAGGTGGGCATCGGCCCGGGCAAGGTGTGCATCACCAAGCTCAAGACCGGTTTTGGCACGGGCGGCTGGCAACTGTCGGCGCTGAAGTGGTGCGCGCGCGTGGCCACCAAGCCCATCATCGCCGACGGCGGCATCCGCGAGCATGGTGACATTGCCAAGTCCATCCGCTTCGGGGCCACCATGGTGATGATCGGCTCACTGATGGCGGGGCATGAAGAGTCCCCCGGCCAGACGGTGGAAGTGGACGGCAAGCTGTACAAGGAGTACTACGGCTCGGCCAGCGACTTCAACAAGGGCGAGTACAAGCACGTGGAAGGCAAGCGCATTCTGGAGCCCATCAAGGGCAAGCTGGCCGACACGCTGCGCGAGATGGAGGAAGACCTGCAAAGCTCCATCAGCTACGCCGGTGGCAAGCAGCTGATGGACGTGCGCAAGGTGAACTACGTGATCCTGGGCGGCGACAACGCAGGCGAACACCTGCTGATGTGAGCCACCCCGTAGGCCGACTCAGGAACGCAGCAGTTCCTGAGCCAGCGCGTGCAGGCGGTGGGCGGGATTGGCCAGCGCCTCCACCACGCTGAAGTGATTGAGGCCCGGCAAGGCCTCGCACACCGGCACGCGGCGCTTGCCCCAGGCATCGCGGATCAGCTGGTTGTGCCGCAGGAACTCGGCACTCTCGTTGCCGCCCACCACGGTGTACAGCTGGCCGTGCGCCGGGGCAGGCAGCAAGGCCGGGCTGGCACGGCTCACCTGGGCCGGAGTCAGCCGCAGGTCCTCTTTCAGGAACGGGGTGCGGCGAATCGGCTCCAGGTCGTACAGGCCCGAGATGGACAGCGCCCCGCGCACCAGCTTGGCGGGCAGGTCACACCCCAGGGCACGCCACTGACACAGCATCAGCATGGCCGCCAGATGCCCGCCTGCAGAATGCCCCGCCACCACGATGCGGTTCGGGTCGCCGCCATGGCGGGCGATGTTGCGGTACACCCAGGCCAGGGCATGCACCGTTTCCATCACGATACCGGGCACGGTCACAGTCGGGCAAAGGGAATAGTTGGGTACCACCACGCAGGCGCCGCTGGCGGTGAAAGGCGGTGCAACGAAGGAATGGTCCCGCTTGTCCAGCGAGCGCCAATACCCCCCGTGAATGAACACCAGCACCGGCGCAGGCTCCGCGGCGCCTGGCGCCGGAAATACGTCAAGCGTTTGTGACGGGTGGCTGCCGTACGGAAGATCGAGCACGCAGGGTTGCTGCCGCGCGCGGGCCGACGCTTCGGTCCAGTGCTGGAAGTGCTGCACGCATTCCGGCACCAAGGCACGGTTGTTGTACATGGCGTCAAGCCATTGCGGGGCCGGTCTTCTCATTTGTCGTCTCCTGTCTGGTCAAACGGATTGTTGCACCGTCTTTCGCGCCCCATGCGGCCACGCAGGCGTTTGAAGCAATAATGACCCGCCATTCCTTCCCATAAGCCTTTACCCGAATGCCCGCGTCACGTCCACCGACCACCTTGCGCAAGCTGCTGTCGTCGCGCCTGCTCGCAATGGTGGGCGGCAGCGTGCTGCTGACGGCTGCCGGCATGTGGTGGATAGGCATTGCACCAGCACTGGACCGCTCGGCTCGCGCCGAGTTCAACCGCGCGGCGCAAGACCTGATGCACCAACTCGATGGCACGTTCCGCCCCGCCAGCCGCCTGCTGGACGCTGGCGCCTTGTGGCTGCAGGACAAAACGCCCGACGTGAGCCAACCTGAAGAATTCAACCGCTTCTTCAAACCCTGGCTGGAGGCCACACCCCAGGCCACCTCGGTGGTGGGTGGCACCCCTGAAGGGCAAGGCTGGCTGTTGCTGCAGTATGGCGACGGCCGCTGGCGCAACCGCCTGACCGACGTCGCCCAGCATGGCCGCCTGCACCGTTTCATCGACCACCTGCCCAGCGGCGAGACTGTGGACCGCTGGAGCGAACAGGACTACGACGCACGCCGCAGGCCCTGGTTCACAGGCGCGGTCCAAGCTCTGCCATCTGGAGCTGACCACTGGACATCGCCCTACGTGTTCTTCACGACAGGAGACCCCGGCATCACCGTTTCCAGAAAGATCGGACTGAAAGACGGACGGTATTTCGTCCTGGGTGTGGACCTGATGTTGCGAGACCTGTCCGCGACGACAAAGGAGGCACAGGTAGGCAAGGAAGGCATCGCGCTGGTCCTGACGCATGATGAGAAGCTGCTGGCATTGCCGCGCGCCCCGCAGGGTACGCCACAGGAACAGTGGAACAACCACCTGCTTCAGCCCTCGGCCTCGCTGGCATTGCCTGTGGTCGATCAAGCCCTGGCTGCCTGGCACGAGGCGGGCCAAGGCACTCTCCCGGTCAGGCGGTTCAACGTCGAGGGCAAGTGGTGGCTCGTTGGCGTCAACCCTTACGCACTCGGCCAACAATCCCTGTGGGTCTTCACCATCGCACCGGCAGCCGATTTCGCGCCTGACTGGGGTGACATCGCCGCAGGCCTGGCCGCCCTGCTCGCATTGCTGTTGGCAGCGGCCACGGTGATGGCCAAGCTGCAGACCAGGGCCATCGCCGAACCGCTGGAACATCTGATGGCACAGAGCCAGCGCATCGGCGAACTGGATTTTTCCAGCAGCGTCGGGGCGAAAACACCTATCCGGGAAATCGCTGAATTGGCCAATGCCCACTCCAGGATGCGCGAGATCCTGCAGCGGAACCAGCAGTCGCTGGAACAGCAATCGGACAGGCTGCAGACCCAGGTTCACGAGCTGCAGAAAGCGCAGAAACAGATCCACCACCTGGCGTTCTACGATCCATTGACACATCTGCCCAACCGGCGTCTGCTGACCGACCGGCTGGAACATGCTCTGCATCAGCACGCCCGTACCGGCCAGTACGGCGCTGTGTTGTTCATGGACCTGGACAATTTCAAAACCCTCAACGACACCTTAGGCCACGGTGTGGGCGACGTCTGGCTTCGCGAGGTTGCGCAACGCCTGAGCCGTTGTGTGAGGGAGGGTGACACGGTGGCCCGTTTGGGTGGCGACGAGTTCGTCGTGGTTCTGGAGGCGCTGGGACACGACGAGCCGACGGCCCGCCAAAAATCCGAGCGGGTCACCATCAAGATGCTGGAGGCCCTGCGGCAACCCTACGATCTTGGCAGGCACCACCCGACCTTCTCGGCCAGCATTGGCGTGACGCTGTTCAACAACGGCGACGTGACCTGCGACCAGTTGTTCCAACAGGCGGACATGGCGATGTACCACGCCAAGGCGGCAGGCCGTGACCGCTTCAGTTTCTTTGGCGCAGACATGCAAGCCCGGCTGTCCACGCGCACCGAACTGGAATCCGAGCTGCGCCAGGGACTTGAGCAAAACGAACTGTTCCTGACCTTCCAGCCCCAAGTTGACCGCAAAGGCAGGCTCAAGGGCGCGGAAGTGTTGCTGCGCTGGCAAAGCCCCAAACGCGGCCTGGTGATGCCTGGCGAGTTCATCGCGGTGGCAGAAGAAAGCGGCCTGATCCTGCCGCTGGGGCAGTGGGTGCTGCGTCAGACCTGCGTGACCCTGGCCCGCTGGAGCGGCGACCCATCCCTATCTGCGCTGGAACTGGCCGTCAACGTCAGCGCCCGGCAGTTCCGGGACGGTAACTTCGCAGAGACCGTGCGCACCATCCTGTCGGAAACTGGCGCGCCTCCCGCCCGGCTGCGTCTGGAACTCACCGAAAGCGCGCTGCTGGACGAAGTCGAGACCGTGATATCCCACATCCACGAACTGCGCGCCATGGGTGTGGGTTTCTCGCTGGACGACTTTGGCACAGGTTATTCGTCGCTGACCTACCTGAAACGCCTGCCGCTGACTCAGCTGAAGATTGACCGGTCCTTTGTGCGTGATCTGCTTGAAGATGACAACGACGCGGTGATTGCGCGCACGTTGATCGCACTGGGACACTCGCTGGGGCTGCAAGTGGTGGCTGAGGGCGTGGAAACCCAGGCGCAACTGGACTTCCTCATGGCAGAGGGCTGCGATGGCTACCAGGGTTACCTCTTCGGCAGGCCAGGCATCGAGGCCGAACTGAAAGCCTGGCAGTCACCCTGAAGGTGAACGCGACTCAGAGGCTGAGAGTTTTTTGGGCGTGCCCGAGCAACGCCCCCAAACGTGCCCGCTCAAGGCGCAAAGCACAGCCATAGCTCGGGCTATGGCGAGCATTTGCAACGCCGAGCGGGGGCGTTTGGGGGTGGTGAGCGGGCATGAGCAAAAGACTCTCAGCCTCTCAGTACGAGGTTGCCGCGCGCGCCGCCTGATCGTACCGTCCAGAAACCGTGCGCAGCAGCTTTGCAAAATCTCCCAGCTGGCGGTTCTCTTCGGCCGAGCCGGAAAAGCCAGGCATCAGGCAAGCCTCGCGCACATCGCGGTAGCGCATGCACAGTGCCGCGCCTGCTTCGGTGGTTGAGAAGAACACTTCCTTGCCCTTCTTCTGACTGCGCACGTAACCAGCCGCCACCAGCTTCTTGAGGGCATAAGACACGACGTGCGTGTCTTCGATGTTCAGCACGAAGCAGATGTCGGCCAGCCGCTTTTCCATACCCCGGTGGTTGGTGTGGTGCAGCACCAGCACGTCCACGGCCGTCATGTCCTTCACCCCGGCCGCGCCCATGCAGCGCGTCATCCAGCGGTTGAAGGCGTGGGTGGCAATGATCAGGCCGAACTCGAACTCAGACAGTTCAGGCGACTTTTCCGAAACGAGGTGCGCAGACGTGACGATGCGCTGAGAGTCGTTGGCGCTGGCGCTTGACGAGGGGCTGGATGCGGTTTTGGTGGTCATTTGAAGGAGGGTCGAGGACGGTTGAGGCAACAAAACTTGCGTGTCATGTTAACAACAGATCACGAATACGGGAAAACCTTAGTGACAAAACGTTGACGTTTTATTAACATTATTTTGTCGTTATGAGTTCAACGACGCTGTCTGGCACCTGCCAGGCAGCCTCTTCACCGTTAACGGAGTACACCATGGTCTATGTGAAACAGTGGGCAATCGCAGGCGTGGCCGCCACCGCCTTGTCGTTCGGCGGTCAGGCCCTGGCCCAGCAGAAGTGGGACATGCCCACGGGCTACCCCGCGTCCAACTTCCACACCGAAAACATCCAGCAGTTCGCCAAGGACGTGGAGCAGGCCACGGCGGGCAAGCTCAAGATCACGGTGCACGACGGCGGCTCGCTCTTCAAGGCCAACGAAATCAAGCGCGCCGTGCAAGGCGGGCAGGCCCAGATCGGCGAGATCATCATTTCTGGTTACTCCAACGAGAACGCCCTCTTCGGCCTGGACTCCATCCCCTTCCTGGCAACGAGCTACGCCGACGCGCAAAAGCTCTGGAAGGTTTCACGCGCTGCGACCGAAGCTGCACTAGCCAAGCAAGGCATCAAGGTGCTGTATTCCGTGGCTTGGCCGCCCCAGGGCATCTTCAGCGCCAAACCCATCCAGACGGTGGCCGACCTGAAGGGCGTGAAGTGGCGTGCTTACAACCCCAATACCAGCCGCATCGCACAACTCGTGGGCGCCCAGCCTGTGACGGTGCAGGCCGCAGAGCTGACGCAGGCGCTGGCCACGGGCGCAGTGACCGCGTTCATGACGTCTGGTGCCACGGGCTATGACAGCAAGGTGTGGGAGCAGGTCAAGTACTACTACGACGTGAGCGCCTGGCTGCCCAAAAACCTGGTGATCGTTTCGCAAAAGGCTTTTGACAGCCTGGACAAAACCGCACAGGCCGCCGTGACCAAGGCTGCAGAGGACGCCGAGGCGCGCGGCTGGAAGATCAGTGCCGAGAAGAACACCTGGTACCTGGACCAGCTGCGCAAGAACGGCATGACCGTGGACGCTGGCAGCCCCGCACTGCGTGCCGAGCTGAAGAAGATTGGCGACACGATGGTGGCCGACTGGGCGAAGCAGACAGGCAGTGAAGGGCAGTCGATCATCGACGCCTTCCGCAAGTAATCACGCTCAGCTGTTGTGAATGCCCTCTTTTGACAGAGGGCGCACAGACACCCTCACTGGAAAGGCAAGCCATGCGACAAATGCTTGATCGACTCTTCAACGCCGCCGGGTATTTGGCCGGCATCTTCATGATCGGCACTCTTGCCGCCGTGCTTGCCAGCATCCTGGGGCGTCTGCACCCGGTGTTCGAACTGCCTGGGGCCGACGCCTACGCGGGCTACTGCATGGCAGCGTCGGCCTTCCTGGCGCTGGCGCCTACCTTGCGCCGGGGCGAACACATCCGCGTGACCCTGCTGCTCAACCACCTGCCTGCAGGCGGGCAGCGCGCGCTGGACATCCTTTGTCACATCGTGGCCGTGGTTCTGTCGGGCGCGCTGGCCTGGTTTTCCATCAGGCTCGTCATGCAGTCACGCGAGTTTTTTGACATCTCCACCGGGCTGGACGCCACCCCTTTGTGGATTCCCCAACTCGGCATGGCCGCTGGCACCACGCTGTTCGCACTGGCCTTCTTCGGCGACCTGATCCTGCTTCTGCGCGGCGAGCCGCTGCGCGAAGTCAACGCCGACAACGAACCCGCACGCATCGAGTAAGGACGGACCATGGACATCACCATTACCTTGCTGCTGGTTGCGGCACTCTTTCTCATCCTGGGTTGCGGTGTGTGGGTGGGCCTCACCCTCACTGGCGTGGCCTGGATCGGCATGGAACTCTTCACCAGCCGCCCCGTGGGCGACGCCATGGCCGTCACCATCTGGGGATCGTCCTCTTCCTGGACACTGACCGCCCTGCCCCTGTTCATATGGATGGGTGAAATCCTCTTTCGCACCAAGCTGTCAGAAGACATGTTCAAGGGCCTGGCGCCTTGGCTGGAGCGCCTGCCCGGCCGGTTGCTGCACACCAACATCATCGGCTGCACCATCTTTGCGGCGGTGTCGGGTTCGTCGGCTGCTACCTGCGCCACCATCGGCAAGATGACGTTGCCTGAGCTGGCCAAACGCGGCTACCCGGAACACATGGCGCTGGGCACCCTGGCGGGCGCTGGCACGCTGGGCCTGCTCATCCCGCCGTCCATCATCATGATCGTGTACGGCGTTGCCGCCAACGTGTCCATCGCCCAGCTCTTCATTGCCGGGGTGCTGCCCGGCATGTTGCTGGCAGGTCTGTTCATGGGCTACACCATCATCTGGGCACTGCTCAACCCGGGCAAGATCCCGCCCGCCGGGCCCGCCATGACGTTCTTGGAAAAGCTCCAGGCTTCCCGCAACCTGCTGCCCGTGGTGGCCTTGATTGCTGCGGTGCTGGGCTCGGTCTACAGCGGCGTGGCCACAGCCACCGAGTCCGCTGCGCTGGGCGTGGTGGGTGCACTTGTGATTGCCATTCTCCAAGGCGGCATGTCCTGGCGCCAGTTTCGCGACAGCCTGCTGGGCGCGACACGTCTGTACTGCATGATCGCCCTCATCCTGGCGGGTGCGGCGTTCCTCACGCTTTCCATGGGCTACATCGGGCTGCCGCGCCAGCTTGCCGAATGGATTGGCGGGCTGGGTCTGTCGCAGCTGCAGTTGATCGTCGCGCTGATGGTGTTCTTCATCGTGCTCGGCTGCTTCCTGGACGGTATCTCCATCGTGGTGCTGACCATGGGCGTGCTGTTGCCCACCATCGAAAAAGCGGGCATAGACCCGGTCTGGTTCGGCATCTTCGTGGTGCTGGTGGTGGAAATGGCGCAGGTCACACCACCCGTGGGGTTCAACTTGTTCGTTCTGCAAGGCATGACCAAGAAGGAAATCACCTACCTGGCTCGGCACGCCCTGCCCATGTTCCTGCTGATGGTTGTGGCAGTGCTGCTGATCTACTTCGTCCCCGGCATCGTGACCTGGCTGCCGGGCCAGATGGTAGGCTGAACCATGGACACGCAAGACCTGCAGGCGCCACGCTTGCTGGCGCTGGGCGACGCTGCCTGGACGGTGGAGTTCGGACAGACCATCAATGCCGACATCAACGCCCGCGTGATGGGGCTGGCAGACAAGATATCCAACATACGCGCGGCCAACCCCTTGTTCGCGGCGGTGACCGACGTGGTGCCCACGTTCCGCTCGCTCACGGTCCACTTCAACCCCCTGATGGCCGAAGCCGATGTGCTGGGTGCACAGTTGCTGGCATTGGCCAACGAGGGAAGCCAACAGGCGCAAGAGGGTCGGCATTGGCTGCTGCCCGTGTGTTTTGACCCAGCCTTCGCACCCGACCTGCCCAGGCTGGCCGAAGCCAAGGCCATGAGCGAGGCCGCGGTCATCGAACGGCTGCTTGCCACGGCCTTCCGGGTGTACATGATCGGCTTCTTGCCCGGCTTCCCATACATGGGGGGCTTGCCGCCCGAGCTGGCCATGCCCCGGCTGGCCAGCCCGCGCCAGCGTGTGCCCGCCCACTCGCTGGCCGTGGCTGGCGAGATGTGCGCGGTGTACCCGTGGGAAAGCCCGGGCGGCTGGAACCTGCTGGGCCGCACCCCCGTGCAACTGTTCGATCTGCGCCACACCAGCCAACCAGCCATGCTGGCCGCTGGCGACTGGGTGCGCTGGCGCGCCGTGGGCGTGGCGGAATACGAGCACCTGCTCCTGCAGAGCCAAAGCGGCCATCTGGCGCGCGAAACCTTTTTGCAAGCGGAGGGCGCGAAATGACCCGCACGTCCGCAGGCATGATTGAAATACTGCAGCCGGGCTTCGGCACGACGGTGCAAGACCGTGGGCGGCCTGGGCACCGGCACGAAGGCATTCCCCTGTCGGGCTGGCTGGACGCTCCCTTGGCAGAAGCCGCCAACGCCCTGGCCGGCAACAACGGCGGCGAAGCGGTGCTGGAACTGCGTGGCATGGGCACCGAGTTGCGCGTGCAAGCCGGTCCGGTGCGTGTGGCGCTGGCCGGGGCCATAGGCGCGAAATGGCTGCATGCCGACGGCAAGAACACCGCCTTGCCCGCCTGGCAAAGCGCCACTCTGCAGGCAGGTGACCGGCTGGTGCTGGGTGCGGCCGAAACGGGATGCGCCTACCTGGCCGTGGCTGGCGAACTGCGCCTGCCACCACAACTGGGCAGCCGATCCAGCTATTGGCGTGCCGGTCTGCCCGGCGTACTGGGCCGAGCCTTGCGCCCAGGCGACCTGCTGCCGTGCAGTACCTGGAACTCCCCGGACCCCAAGGAGTGGTGCACACCCAGCCCCTGGTCGTTACCCAACGGCCCCATCAGGGTGATGCTCGGCCCGCAAGAGGACCACTTCTCCACAGAGGCCATTGCCGCCTTCCTGAACGGCGAATGGGAGACAACCCCCGAGCAAGACCGCATGGGCATGCGCCTGCGCGGCACGCCGCTGGCCCACACCAACGCGGCGGCGGCAGACATCGTTTCCGACGCAGTGACGCCGGGCACCATCCAGGTGCCCGCCAACGGACTGCCCATTGTGCTGCTGGCCGACAGCCAGACCGTGGGTGGCTACCCCAAGATCGCCACCGTCATCAGCGCCGACCTGCCCCGGCTGGCACACTTGAAGCCAGGGACGTGCTTGAGCTTCCAGGCCGTCAGCGGCGCGCAAGCCCGCCGGGCACTGCAAGACCAGAGCACCGCCTGGAACCGCTGGCTGGCCACCCGCGAGGCCTTTGTGCCTGCGGGCTTTATAGACGAAGAAGCCCTGTACGGCAGCAACCTCGTCAGCGGCATGCTGCGCGCTGAACCCTGAAACGGAGTCACCCATGACCACCTCCCTCATCAACCTGAACGCCGACCTGGGCGAGAGCTTTGGCGCGTGGCAGATGGGCGACGACCCGGCTCTGCTGCAGATCGTGAACAGCGCCAACGTGGCCTGCGGCTTCCACGCGGGCGACCCGGCCATCATGCGCGACACCGTTCGCCTGGCCCTGCAGCGTGGCGTGAGTATTGGCGCGCACCCCTCGTACCCTGACCTGCAAGGCTTCGGGCGGCGGGTGATGCAGATGTCTGCCAAAGACCTGGAAGCCACCATCCTCTACCAAGTGGGCGCGCTGCAGGCCATGGCCGCTGCCGAAGGCGGGCGCGTGACGCATGTGAAGCCCCACGGCGCCCTGAACAACGTGGCCTGCGCAGACCCCGCCGTGGCCGCCACCGTGGTGCGGGCTGTGCAAAGCCTGGACCGTTCGCTGATACTGCTGGCCCCTGCCCACTCGGCATTGGTAAAGGCGGCCGAAGCCGCAGGCCAACCGGTGCGGTACGAGGTGTTTGCTGACCGCGCCTACCTGGACGATGGCCAGCTGGTGCCCCGCTCGCAGCCCGGCGCCGTGCTGCACGATGCCCAGGAATGTGTGGACCACGTGCTGCGCATGCTCAAGGCCCAGGCCATCGTTACCACCAGCGGAAAACACCTGCCGACCCGCATCGACAGCATCTGTGTTCACGGCGACGGACCGGAAGCGGTGGCCACGGCGCGCGCCATACGCCAGGCACTGGAGCAGGCGGGCTATACGCTGGCGCCGCTCGACCGCATGGGTTGACTCAGCCCCACGGCACAGAGCAGAAACGCCAAGCAGCGGGACGCTGTCATTTGATTTGAACGACAACCTTGCCCCTGGCGCGCCCTTTGGCCAAATAATCAAGCGCCTCTTTGGCTTGATCGAACGGGAACACTTTGTCGATCACAGGGCGAATACGTTCTGACGTGAGCAGCTTGCCAATTTCGGCCAGTTGACCGCCATCAGGGCACACGAACAGGAACGAATAAGCCACCTCACGCCGCGCTGCCAGCCGCATGACCTTGCGGCTCATCAGGTCGAAGACGAACTTCAGGATGACGTTCAGTTTGCGCGCGCGGGCAAACGCGGCGGTTTGAACATGCCCGTCGTGATCATGTTGTCGATGGGGTTCAGCCCCACCGCGTGAACTTCAACCAGCATTTCGTCATCACGCAGCGCGGGGGGCGGTACTTCGTCGAAGCCAATTCCAGGGGCCTTGCCGTAGCGTTTGAACGTGAGCGCCTTCATGTTCTTTCCTTGTTGCTGTCATCGCGGAAGCAAAGGCGCGATGCTCAGGCCGGTGCCCGATAGCGTTCGGCCGCCCGTGTTTGTCGAATGTCTGACATCAGCCCCTGGCGCGCGCCATCCAGGGCGTCCCAGCGCTCGGCCACGTGAAGCGGCGGGATGGTGACCAGTTCGCGGCGATCGAAACCGACCAAAGCGGCGTCAACCAGCTCGCCCACTTCCATCACCTCGGGGAGGGTGTTCACGTCAATACCCGCGCGCTGCCAGATCTCGGTGCGGGTTGACGCTGGCAACACCGCTTGCACGTAAACGCCTTTGGAGGCCAACTCCCTGTTCAAGCCCTGCGACAGGAACAGAACGAAAGCCTTGGTGGCGCCGTAAATCGACATGCCAAATTCGGGGGCAAACCCCACCACGGAGCCGATGTTGACGATCGCCCCGCCACCCTCTTGCACAAAGCGTGGGGCAACCGCTGCTGCAAGTCGCGCCAGGGCAGTGCTGTTGAGCATGATCAGGCCTTCGATATCCGCAGCGGTCTGCTCTACGAAGCTGCCCGACTGAGCCATGCCAGCGTTGTTGACCAGGATGCCGATGCGCGAGTCTTCGCGCAGTCGAGTTTCGATCACGCACAAGTCGGCCGACTGAGTCAGGTCGGCTTGCAGCACATCGACAGCAACATGGTTTTCCTCACGCAGGCGGGCCGCCAGCGCATCCAGGCGCGCCTTGTCGCGTGCAACCAGCACCAGGTCGTGACCACGGCGGGCAAAACGTTCGGCATAGGTGGCGCCGATGCCGCTGGAGGCGCCGGTGATGAGGACGATTGGAAGCGTGGCCATGAGTTTTCCTTTTGTTCAAGAGTCGTTTTGATGAACCGCGAGCACGCGGCTTTCGTCAGCCGGAGAAGGCCGGGTAGTCGATGTACCCTGTTGCGCCACCGCCATAGACCGTGGCCGGGTTGAACGGCGCCAGCGGTACGCCGGTCTTCAGGCGTTCGACCAGATCGGGATTGCCGATGAACGGACGGCCGAAGGCGAACAGGTCCGCCTTGCCCTCGTTGAGCCGGGCAGTGGCGAATCCCAGGTCGTAGCCGTTGTTTGCCAGGTAGGTCTGCTTGAACCGCCGACGCAGCGCGTCGTAGTCAAACGCAGCAACATCGCGCGGGCCACCTGTAGCGCCTTCAACCACATGCAGGTAAACAACGCCCAGCGCGCCGAGCTGATCGACGATGTAGTCGTACTGCGATTGAGGATCACTGCAGGAAATACCATTAGCCGGAGAGACAGGAGAAATTCGCACCCCGGTGCGATCCGCACCGATTTCCTTCACCACCGCGCTCACAACTTCCAACAGCAGGCGCGCACGGTTCTCTATGGAGCCGCCGTAGGCGTCGGTGCGCTGGTTGGCCCCGTCCTTGATGAACTGCTCCAGCAGGTAACCATTGGCACCATGGATTTCCACGCCGTCGAAGCCTGCGGCAATCGCGTTGGCGGCAGCCTGGCGAAAGTCGTTGACGATGCCCGGCAACTCGCCAACGTCAAGGGCACGGGGCTCCGACACATCGGTGAAAGCGTTGTTCACAAAAGTCTTTGTAGCCGCACGAATGGCCGAGGGAGCCACTGGCGCGGCGCCGCCGGGCTGCAGGTCAACATGCGAAACGCGGCCCACATGCCAGAGCTGAACAAAGATGCGCCCGCCCTTGGCATGCACGGCGTCCGTGACTTTGCGCCATCCGGCGATTTGCTCGGTCGTGTACAGGCCAGGGGTGTCCTGGTAGCCCTGGGCCTGGGCTGACACCTGGGTCGCCTCAGCAATGATCAAGCCGGCCGAGGCGCGCTGAGCGTAGTAGGTCGCGGCAAGTTCGTTGGGCACGAGCCCCGCGCCCGCGCGGTTGCGAGTCAACGGCGCCATGACGACTCGGTTGGCAAGCGTCAACCCACCCAGTTTGTACGGTTCAAAAAGCGTTCTTGCGGTCATGCTGCTTCATCTCAGATGTTGTCGAAGGCTTAATTATTATGACCATAATCTAAAAAGTCAACACTTTGATTACGATCAACATCAATGTATAGTGAGGCCCCTGTAAGGGCACAAATCACGCTGGACAAGAAATGAAGGTCACCAAGGCACAGGCGCAGGCCAACAGAACACGCGTTGTCGAGACCGCATCCACCCTGTTTAGGGAACGCGGCTACGACGGGGTGGGTGTTGCCGACTTGATGGCTGCCGCAGGCCTGACCCACGGCGGCTTCTACAAACAGTTCCGGTCCAAGGCCGACCTGATGGCGGAATCGGCGGCCTGCGGCATTGCCCAGACCGCTGCACTGTCGGCTGGCACGGACATACCGAAGTTCGTGCAGGCTTACCTGTCTCGCAAGCATCGCGATGTTCGCGCCACCGGTTGCACGATGGCCGCGCTGGGCGGGGATGCCGCCCGCCAGCCGGAAGCCGTCCGAGCCACGTTTGCGGCAGGCATTGAGGGCATTGTGGCTGCGCTGATTCCCGAAAACATCCTGGCAGGCAGCGCAGACGCCGCCCAGGTGCGCGCCGAAATTCTCGACACACTGGCGCACGCGGTTGGTGCCGTCGTCATGTCGCGCGCCTGCCCGGACGATTCGCCACTGGCAGACGAAATTCTGGCGGTCTGCCGCGAGAGGATCCTCGCATCGCTGAGCCCGTCCTTGGCGGCGAGCACACCTGCGCGCGAGCACACCACAGGCTGATCCATGACCCACGCTGGAAAGGAGCTGTCAATGACAGTCGATCAGGTCATCGAACTTTGGAAAGCGGACGAAGCCAAGGTGCGAACCCGCTTGCAAGAACCCAATACGGCACCTCAGGAGCAGCTCGCCGGGCTGTCGGGGATGGAAGTCTTCGAGGCCATATTTGCAGGCGAACTTCCACCACCGCCCATTGGGGACACGCTCGACTTCGTACCGATCCGCATGGCCCCCGGCGAGGCGGTGTTCCAGGGGCGTCCACAACGCCGACACTACAACCCCTTGGGCACAGTGCATGGCGGCTGGTTTGCAACCCTGCTCGACTCGGCTGTGGGTTGCGCGGTTCACGCCACCTTGCCTGCGGGCAAGGGCTACACCACGCTGGAACTCAAGGTGAACATGGTGCGGCCGCTCAACGACGGTGTACCGCTGGTGCGGGCCGAAGGCAAGGTGGTCCATGCAGGGCGCCAAGTCGCCACGGCCGAGGGTCGCATCGTCGGCCCTGACGGCAAGCTGTACGCCCATGCCACCACGACTTGCCTGATCTTTGACCACCCCGCCCTCACTCGCCAAAAAATGGGGCGAGCCGGGTCGCTCCCGGTACCCGTTGCCACCGTGGTGCCGGGAAAGGTTCGGCCATGAGCATCCTCTACCTTGAAGACTTCACACCAGGGCAACGCTTCGTCGGCAACACCCGCATCCGCATCGAGGAAGACCGGGTCAAGACGTTCGCCTCAGAGTTTGATCCTCAACCTTTTCATCTCGACGAAGCTGCTGCAAGTGCTTCCATCTTTCGCGGTCTGGCCGCCAGCGGCTGGCACACTGCCGCAGTGACCATGCGCTTGCTCGTGGACAGCGAGTTCCAACCAGCAGGTGGGATCGTTGGCGCCGGCTTCGACGAGTTGCGCTGGCCACGTCCCGTGCAGCCAGGCGACGAGTTGCGCGTGGAATGCGAAGTACTGGAAGTACGGCCATCGAAGTCTCGACCTGTACAGGGCTTGATCAAGGTACGTACGAACACCCTCAATCAGAAAGGGGAAGTCGTTCAGACCTCCGTAGGCAATCTGGTGGTTCTCTGTCGGCCTGCAGCATAACGCGCACTTGGACCCGGAAGTGCACAGAACTGAGTTCATCCACCTGTTGCCGCACCGAATACAGCCGAGCACTGATATCGGTGCGGCTGGACATCATCAACGCAAACGCGCCTTCAATTCCTCGCTCGCCTGGTGCAGAGCAGCACGCGTGGTGGGCAGATCGGCCAGCACATTGAGCAGGCCGAAGTCGTGGATCATGCCGTTGTAGCGGGTTGCGACCACGTTCACCCCTGCGGCGTCCAGCTTGCGTGCGTAGGCTTCACCCTCGTCGCGCAACACGTCCTTCTCGGCCGTCTGGATCAGCGTCGGCGGCAGCCCCTTCAACTGCTCGGGCGTGGCCAGCAGCGGCGAGGTGTAAATCTCCTGGCGCTGCTTGGCGTCTGTCGTGTAGGCGTCCCAGAACCACTTCATCATGCCCTTGGTCAGGAAGTGACCGTTGGCGTGTTCGTCGTAAGACGCGTTCTCGAAGTTCGCGTTCGTCACGGGCCAGAACAGCACCTGCGAGCGCAGCGCGGGCGTGCCCTTGGCCTTGGCCATCAATGCCACCACCGTGGCCATGTTGCCCCCCACGCTGTTGCCTGCGATGGCCAGGCGCTTGCCGTCCACGTTGATCTGCGCACCGTTGTCGGCCACCCACTTGGTGGCGGCGTAGATTTCATTGATGGCCACGGGGTAACGCGCCTCGGGCGACGGTGTGTAGTTCACGAACACCGCCACTGCGCCGGATTCGGCCACCAGGTCACGCACAAAGCGCTCATGTGTTGGGAAGTCGCCCAGGATCCAGCCGCCGCCGTGCACGAAGATGAAGGCAGGCAGCACGCCCTTGACGCCAGCCGGCCGCACGATGTTGAGCACGATCGGCTTGCCGTCGACGGTAATGCTCTTTTCGCTCACATCGGCTGCAGGCAGCTTGGCACCCTTTTGTGCACCGATGAGCACTTGGCGAGCATCGGCTGGCGACAGCGTTTCCAGTGGTTGGCCACCGCCCTTGGCCAAGGCTTCGAGGAAGGCCTGGGTGTTGCGTTCGACGCCGGGACTGCCTGCGGCGAAGCCCATTTGGGCGGCCAAGGCGACGGCAGAAGCAGCGACGAATTTAAGCTTGCGTTTCATGGTTTGTTTCTCTCGGTTGTTCTGTGACGACAGGACAGGACTGGGCTGCTCAGACGATGGTCAACATAACGTCCACATTGCCGCGTGTGGCGTTGGAGTATGGGCAGACAATGTGCGCACGGCGGACGAGTTCTTCTGCCGCTGCGCGGTCCAACCCAGGCAGGGAAATCTGCAGTTCGACCTCGATGCCGAAACCGTTCGGAATGGCGCCGATGCCCACCAGGCCCTCGATCACCGCGTTGGCAGGCATGACGAGCTTGTCGCGGCTCGCGACGAACTTCATGGCGCCCAGAAAGCACGCGCTGTAGCCAGCGGCAAACAGCTGCTCGGGGTTGGCCCCCTCACCGCCAGCGCCACCCAGCTCCTTGGGAGTGGTGAGCTTGAATTCCAGATCCCCGGCGGGGACCATGGCACAGCCATCCCGGCCGCCTGTGGCGATGGCGTGTGCTTTGTAGAGAACTTTTTCAATCGACATGGTGTAACTCCTTGTGACTAGGACGGTTGATTTACTGCCGTTTGGCAGCATGAACTTTACGGCTCCAACCAATACTAAACATCACATAAAATCTCAAATACTTAACCAGGAGTACCAAATTGACTGAGATGTGCACTGATCGCCTGGATGCGCTGCTGGGCCACTTCCAGGTCCGCGCGCGCATGTTCCACTCCGGCGCCTTGTGCGGAATCACGGATTTCTCCGAGCCCGGTGAAGCAGGCCAGATGCACTTGGTCAAAGAAGGATCGATGGAAATAGTCCATCCCGGGCGCCCAGCCATCCACGTGACCGTTCCGAGCCTTCTTTTCTATCCCCTGCCCTTGGCACGCCGTTTCATCACCGACGCCCAACACGGGGCCCATCTGGCTTGTGCGGAACTGCACTTTGATGGAGGCGCGGCGAACCCCATCGTGAGCGCACTGCCCGACGTCCTTTGCCTGCCCCTGAAGGACATCAATGGTGCCAGTCAGGTGCTGACACTGCTCTTCGACGAAGCCTTTGGGAGCAACTGCGGCAGGCACGCATTGGTGGACCGGCTGTTCGAGGTGGTACTCATCCAGGTGCTTCGACACCTGATGGAATCGAACCAGGTGGGCGGAGGGATGCTGGCAGGTCTGTCCCACCCCAAGCTGCGCAAGGCGATGGTGGCGATGCATGAACAGCCGCAACGGGAGTGGTCGCTCGAAGCATTGGCCGATATCTCGGGCATGTCGCGCAGCGTCTTTGCCGGGTCTTTCCGCAAAACGGTTGGTTGCACACCGGGTGTCTATCTGCAAGGCTGGCGAGTCAAGCTGGCACAGCAAGCCTTGCGTCAGGGGCGGTCCTTGAAGCTCATTGCCGAAGAGGTGGGCTATGGCAGCGAGGCCGCCCTGTCCCGGGCATTCAAGGCGCAATGCGGCCTGGCTCCACGGGAGTGGCGGCAGATGCGAAACAACGCAAGCTAAGATGCAGGGCCCAAACAGGCCGACGCAATCGACATGACGGAGGCCGCAAGCACAGAGGAATAACGTGTTCAAGAATGTGATGGTCTACCGCATCGGGCCGGACTGGTCGGCCACGGTGGAGCAGATGGAAGAAGCGCTGGCCAAGATGCCTTTCGAGCCCTGCGGCGCAACCCAGGAAATCTCCATGGGCTGGGTGCCGCCGCGCGGCGACAAGCACGGCGCTCTGGTGGAGCTGGTGGGCGGCCACCGCATCCTGCGCTTCGTGATCGAATCCAAGGGTGTGCCGGGCTCGGTCATCAAACGCCACTTGGACGAGCGCATTGCCGACATCGAGGCCAAGGAAGGCCGCAAGCCCGGCCGCAAGGAAAGCCGCGCACTGCGCGACGAAATCGTGCACGACCTGCTGCCCATGGCCTTTGCCAAGACCTCCACGGTGATGGTGTGGATGGACCTGCAGACAGGCCGCCTGGTGCTGGACTGCGCCAGCCAGGGCAAGGCCGACGAAGTCATCACCGCGCTGGTCAAGGCCTTTGACGGCCTGCAGTTGAGCGCGCTCAACACCCAGATGTCGCCGCAAGCCGCCATGACGGCCTGGCTCACCGGCACCGCCGACGACTGGCCCGCCCACTTCGCCCCCGGGCGCGAGGTGGAGCTGAAGTCCGGCGACGAAATGAACTCGGTGGTGAAGTTCACGCGCCACCACCTGGAAGACGAGGAAATGCGCCGCCACATCAGCCAGGGCAAGCTGCCCACCAAGCTGGCGCTGGACTGGGACGGCCGCGTGAGCTTTGTGCTGACCGAAGGCACCCAGCTCAAGAAGGTGGCCTTTCTGGACGGCGTGTTCGAGGACAACGCCACGGCCGAGGACGGCGGCGGCTTCGACGCCGACGTGGCCATTGCCACAGGTGAGTTGGGCGCGCTGATCACCGACCTGACCGAAGCCCTGGGGGGCGAACTGGTCTGAACCGCAAGGAGCCGCGAACGTGCTGACCGTCATCGCCATCTGCGTGGGTGCCAGCCTGGGGGCACTGGGCCGCTGGCAACTGAGCGCGTGGCTCAACCATTCCGGTGCGCTGCTGCCCTGGGGCACGCTCGCTTCCAACTGGGTCGGGGCTTACGTCATCGGCTTGACGCTGGTGTTCTTCCACCAGCACAGCGGGTTGGACCCGGCGTGGCGGCTGGCCATCGTGACGGGGCTGCTGGGCGGGCTGACCACCTTTTCCACGTTCTCGCTGGAAACGGTGGTCATGCTCCAGCACGGGCGCTGGGCCCTGGGGCTCATGAACACGGCGCTGCACGTGGGCGGCTCGTTCCTGCTCACCTGGGCGGGGGTCGTGTCGGCACAGCACCTTTGGCCAACGCGGGCTTAATGCAATACGCTGATATTGCAAAAAACTTTCATCCGTTCTATAATATAAAAGTTGTCGCCATGCTCTCCGGCGCCAATACTGTCGTTTGACACGGCCTTTCCCTCTTACGGGCTTAGCGCCAAGCCTTTATGACCGCTGAGTCGGTCCTGTGGCCGTCACCCGCCATCCACGCGGCGAGCCCCATCCCCGGTCTATCCCTTTACGCTTGGCCGGAACTTCACCTGGTCTTGCACCGCTGCGGCTGTCGCCGTGGCTGCATATTTGCTTCTCTCATCCACAGGGCCCAAGAACGCTCTGCTGTCCGATATGAATTCCTTGACTCATCACCCTATTTCAGTGGGCCGCTACCTGGTATCCCCGCTGACCCGCCGCACCGACGGCGGCCGCTACACCGCGTCTCTGTCCGTTCGCAGCGGACGGGGCAGTGCATCGCATGACCGCGTCTTTCGCTTCACGCCAACCTTCGCGACCCGCGAAGACGCGATGAGCTACGCCCTGGCTCAAGGCACCGGCTGCCTGCCCTGCTGAGCCACCCGCTTTACCCCTTTTTCTGGAGAACACATTGGCCAAAGAAGACCTGATCGAGATGCAAGGCAAAGTCGATGAAGTGCTGCCCGATTCGCGCTTTCGCGTGACGCTGGAAAACGGCCACTCACTGGTGGCCTATTCCGCGGGCAAGATGCGCAAGCACCACATCCGCATCCTGGCTGGCGACAAGGTGTCGCTGGAACTGTCGCCTTACGACCTGAGCAAAGGCCGCATCACGTTCCGCCATATTGAAAACCGTTCGTCGGGCCCGCGCCCGGCAGCACCTCGCACGTTTCGTTGAGTGTGGGCGCGGCACTGTTCGCGCGTGCACTCATTCCCCTGGCGGCACCGGCTCCCGAAGTGGAACGGCCAGCCGCATTCTTGAAAGGTCCCACCGTGGGCAACAAACTGTACGTCGGCAATCTCTCCTATTCCGTGCGCGACGAGCACCTCCAACAACAGTTCGCTGAGTTCGGCAACATCACGTCCGCCAAGGTCATGATGGACCGCGACTCCGGACGCTCCAAAGGCTTCGGCTTTGTCGAAATGGGCTCTGACGAAGAAGCCCAGGCCGCCATCCGTGGCCTGCACGGCCAGTCGCTCGACGGCCGCGCACTCGTGGTGAACGAGGCACGCCCCAAGGAAGCACGCCCGAGCGGCGGCTTTGGCGGCGGCGGCTTCGGTGGCGGCAACCGCCGCTCCTACTGATCCGACTCAGGTCGATCTGCAGACAGCACCCCTCGGGGTGCTGTTTTTCTTTGTGTGCACTGCGCGTGTGGGTGCGGTGCGCCGCCTCAGCCCTTGAGCATGACGCCCTCGGAATCACTCACCTTCACACCGATGGGGATACCCTGCTTCACGCTCATGGACACGGTGCAGAACTCCTCGAACTGCGCCAGCACACGCTCCAGATGGTCGATGGCTGCGCCCGGCTTCTGCAACTCCAGGTGCACAGTCATGGCCTGGATGCGCAGGCGGTTGTTCTCGTTTCTCCCCAATGTGGCTTTGGCCGTGGCCTTGAGCACACCCGGGTCCTGCTTGTACTTGCCCAGGGCAAACACCAGGCTGGCCGACAGGCAGTTGGCCACCGCCGCCAACAACAGGTGCTCAGGTGCGGGCCCCGTGCCCTGCCCCAATGGCGCAGGTTCGTCGCTGAACAGCGCTGGGGTGTCCAGACCGAAATCCACAAGGAACTGGTAGCCGGATTGCCGGGTCAGGGTGACGGTGGCGGTTTCGCTCATGCTGCCTCCTGCTCAATCTACACCCCATGGAGTATATACAGGACCAAGGCGCTGGCTCATCCACCGCCACGCTGCAGATAAAGATCAAAGTGCTTCATGAAGTTACGGCGCCCCTCGGCACTCACGCCATCGAAGGTAAAGACCACCAGCAGACGCGGCAGCCGCATCAGCGCAATCACACGGGGCGGCAGGGGGTGCCAGTTCACCTTCAGCCGCCCTGTTCCCAGTTCCACCTCCAAGGCTTGCGCAGACTGGTGCCACACATACCCAGCCAGCGCCCGGGGCAGCCAGCCCAGCCATTCAGCCTCGGTACAGGCCATGTCGCGCTCAAAGCGCGCAGGGTAATCGGCCTGCACGTGTTCAGCCGCCAGCAATCGGCGGCCAGATGGCCAGCACATCGCCGTCCACCAGCACGCGAGCGCCGCGCTGCTCTGGCGGCACGAACACGCCGTTGATCAACACCAGATGCACGAGTTTGGGCGGCAGCTGGTGCGCATCCACCACCTGCGCCACCGTGGCGCCGTCGACCAGGTCAAGTTCGATCTGGTTGTATTGGGCACCGGGCGGCAGGTAGTCGCCCAGCGTGGCAAAGAGTTTCAGGGTCACACGCATGTTCATGCCAGTAATGTCGCTCAGCGCCGGCGCGTGTCTTGCGCGCCAGCCCAATGCCCCTGCCCCTGCGCGGCGCCCAGGTAGGCTTGCGCCAGACAGGTCGGGTCCGCCATGAGCTTGTTTTTCCATTCACCCAGGTGCACGCGCCCCTCCACCAGGCCGCGCATCATGCCCACGTGCTCGGTCCAGCCCACGCTGTTGCAACCCACCATCACGTCACCGCTGAACTGCAAGCTCAGCACGCGGTTGGCCTCAGCATCAATGCGCTCCACATGTTCGCCTCCAGGCACGCCTTCCCAGTTGCCGAAGCTGGCTGAAATCAAGCCGAGCGTGTCCAGCACGTTGATCTGCGTGACGCCCTTGAGTTCGGCCTTTTTGCCCACCATGTTCATGGCGGCCACGTAGGCCTGATCGGCGGCGTTCGGCTGGATGGCGCTCACCATGGTCTTGCCGCTCACCTTGTCAAAGGCTTCGGCACAGTCTCCGGCGGCATAGATGCCCGGCACACTGGTCTGCATGTGCTCGTCGGTCAACACCCCCTGCAGGCAGGTGATGCCGGAATCCTTGAGGAAGCCGATGGCGGGGCGCACGCCCGTGGCGCTGATGATGAGGTCTGCCTCGATGCTGGCCCCGGTGGACAGCTGCACCTTCAAAGCATTGCCCGCCTGGCTGATGGATTCGACCTTGGCCCCCGTGTGCACCTTCACGCCTTTGGCTTCGCACCAGTCGCGGATCATGCCGCCAGCGGCGGGCCCCATCATGCGGGGCACCATGCGGTCGCCCATTTCCACCACGGTCAGGTCCACGCCGCGCTGCCTGAGCGACTCCATGATGATGCAGCCGATGAAGCCCGCGCCCATCTGCAACACGCGAGCGCCGGGTTGCGCCAGCTTCTGGATGGCGCGGGCGTTCTCCAGCGTCCAGCAGGGGTGGATGCCAGGCAGGTCCATGCCTGGAATGGGCGGCCGCACGGGGTGGGAACCCGTGGCGATGAGCAGCTTGTCGAAACCCAGGGTCTGGCCGTTGTCCAACGCCACGGTGCGCGCGGCGGCATCCACATGCGTGGCGCGCGCCCGCACGATGTCGATGCGGCGGTCGGCAAAGTGGGAGCCGCCCTTGCGCAGCCAGGTGCCACGCTCGTCGATGTTGCCCACCAGCAGGTAGGGAATCGCCATGCGGGAGTACGGAGGCTCGGGCTCGTCGCCGACGATGGTGATGCGGTCAGCGGGTGCGTGTTTGCGGATAGTCTCAGCGGCGATGACGCCCGCTGGCCCTGCGCCCAGGATGAGGTGGTGGGTCATGGTCAAACTCTTTCACATGTGAAAAAGGGGTGGCCAGGCTTACACCCCGCACACCCCAAAAAAGCCTGCCTGGCGGGCAGGCTCCACGTTCACAGGCCCAGGCGCTCTTTCGTTGCGGCGGTCGGGCGGCCCTCGGTGTCCCAGCCGCGCACCTCGTAGTACTTGGGCAGCATCTCGGGCAGCTTGCTCACGGTGCCTTTACCAGGGCCGGTCTTGGCGGCTTCGGTCAGCAGGCGCTTGGGCAGGTTGTCGTCAGCCTTGGTGAAGCCCGCCGCGTTGTTGAACTCACGCTCCATGTTCCAGATGCGTTCGCCAATGTGGTTCAGGTGCTCCATGGTGTATTCCTCACCACAGGCGGCCTGCACCTGGGGCGCCACGTCGGCCAGCGTCCAGGCAAAGCTGGTGAAGATGCAGATACCCGCCGAGTCGAACGCAGCAGTCGCATCCTGGAAGGCCTTGACCAACTCGGGTTTGCCGTTGGCATCCGTGGGCTCGGTCTTGATGGGAATGCCCAGCACCTCAGACGCGATGGTGTAGCCGCGCAGGTGGCAAGCGCCCCGGTTGCTGGTGGCATAGGCCAAGCCGATGCCCTGCACCACACGGCCGTCGTAGGCCGGGAATTCCTGGCCCTTGACGCTCATGCTCAGGTCCGGGTGGCCGTATTTGGCGGTCAGGCGCTTGGAGCCCAGGCCAATTTCCTTGCCAAAGCCCACGCCGTTGGCGGTCATGTCGGCCAGTTCGCACAAGGCCTTGGCAGAGCCAAACGGTGCCTCAATGCCGATCTGCTCCTTGGTGAGCACGCCCATTTCGTACAGCTCCATCACCGCGCCCACGGTGGCGCCAAAGCTGATGGGGTCCATGCCCTGCTCGTTGCAGATCAGGTTGGCGTACTGCAGCGCTTCCAGATCGTTCACGCCGTTGGCCGCGCCCAGCGCCCAGGCGGCTTCATACTCCAGGCCGCCGCTGGCGCCCCAGTACTGCGGCTTGTTCTGCACGCTGAAGTGGCTCTCGTCGATCTTGCTGATGCGCCCGCAGGCGATGGTGCAGCCGAAGCAGGCCTGGTTGGTGACCAAGTGCTTCTTGCCGTCGGTGGCGCGCGGCGTGGCCATGGCCTCGGCGGAGATGTCCTTGGCGCCTTCGAACTGCACGTCGCGGTGGTTGCGGGTGGGCAGCGCGCCCACCTCGTTGATCACGTTCATCAGCACCTGGGTGCCGTAGGTGGGCAGGCCCTGGCCGGTCACACCGTTTTCGGCCAGCACCTTCTTGGCGGCCTTGGTGGCAGCCATGAAGGCCTTCGGGTCGCGCACGTTGCCCACGCCCTTGGTGCCGCGCACGGCAATGGCCTTGAGGTTCTTGCTGCCAGCCACGGCACCCACCCCTGAGCGGCCCGCCGCACGGTGCAGGTCGTTCACGATGGCCGCGTACAGCACCTGGTTCTCACCTGCCACACCAATGCTGGAAATACGCAGCAGCGGGTCTTGCAGGCTGGTTTTGAGTATCTCCTCGGTCTTCCACACGGTCTGCCCCCACAGGTGGGAGGCATCGCGCAACTCGGCCACGTCGTCGTTGACGTACAGGTACACCGGCTTGGGCGACTTGCCTTCGAAGATGATCATGTCCCAGCCAGCCATCTTCAGCTCGGCCCCCCAGTAGCCGCCCGAGTTGGAGCAAGCGATGGCGCCCGTGAGCGGCCCTTTGGTGATGACGGTGTAGCGCCCCCCGGTGGAGGCCATGGTGCCCGTCAGCGGGCCGGTGGCCCAGATGATCTTGTTGTCGGGGGACAGAGGATCGACCTTGGGATCGACCTCTTCCACCAGGTACTTGCTGCCCAGCCCGCGCGAGCCGAGGTAGGCGTGCGCCCAGTCCATGTTCAACGGCTCCGATTTGACGGTGCCTGCAGTCAGATTGACGCGAAGGATTTTTCCAGCCCAGGACATGTCGTTTCTCCTTCAGTATCAGGCAGCGGCCTGGTTGCCGAGCTTGTCAGCCCACTGCTTCATCTTGTCGATGCCGGTCCAGTTGGCGTCGATGAAGGTGATGGCGCCGGTCGGGCAGGCGTCGGCACAGGCCGGGTCGCCACCGCACAGGTCGCACTTCTGGACTTTGCCGGTCTCTTGCACATAGTTGACCGTGCCGAACGGGCAGGCAATGGTGCAGACCTTGCAACCCACGCAGGTGGTTTCGTTCACCACCTTGGCGCCGGTGATCTTGTCCACGGTGATGGCCTCCACCGGGCAGGCGTGCAGGCACCAGGCCTCGTCGCACTGCGTGCAGGTGTAGGGCACCTTTTTGCCCGTGTGGTGGAAGTCGAAGACCTTGATGCGCGACTTGGACGTGGCGTAGGTGCCGTAGTTCTCGAAAGAACAAGCCATTTCGCACTGCAAACAGCCGGTGCATTTGTCCGGGTTGATGTGCAGGACTTTCTGCATGTGGGTCTCCTGTTGGGTAGTGGCAAGCCCGGGGGCGCGCCTTGCCTATGAAGGTTTGTGCATAGCCATTGTTGGATCACCGCGCGCCGATGTACTCAGGGTTATCCCTAGTCGACTATGAAATCCCAAACATATTCTCAAAATGAAACACTGCTCTAATGCGGTGGAAGGTGTTTGCGCGGCAACATGCAAGCGATCACCCCAGCAAACGGCCCAGGCACAGCAGAGACGAGCCCTCCATGAGCACCGTACGCACCACCGTATCCCAACCCTTGGCGGCGCCCCCCGTCCATGGGGACCGCCTGGACAGCATCGCCCAGGCAAGGCGCGCCGTTCTACTGGAAGAAGGCACCAATGCCACCCCGTGGGTGCAACCGTGGATAGAACAATCCTGGCGACGCTGCCTGGCGCGGGGACAGCTGCCACAGCAACGCGTGGTGTTTGACGCGGTGTCTGCAGCCGACATGCGCCGCGCCATTGAGGCCAGCCAACCGCTGCTGCGGGCCGCAGCCCCGGTGATACGGTCACTGGCCAGGGCCATGGCCGACACGCGCTACTTTGCCATCCTGACCGATGCGCGGGGCGTCGTCATCGACGTGAACGGCCCGGTGGACAGACAGGACTCACGCGCCATGGCCATAGCTCGCGTGGGGGTGGACCTGTCGGAAGCGGCCGTGGGCACAACCGCCATCGGCGCCACCCTGACCGACGGTCACCCCGTCTGGCTGCACCGTGGCGAACACTTCTTTGACGACACCACCACCTACAGCTGTGCAGGCGCCCCCGTGTTCGGCCCCGATGGCCGTTGTGCGGGCATGCTGGACCTGACCGGCGTTGACGTGCCCGAACGCCCGGCGCTCAAACATCTGGTGGCGCAAGCGGCACGCAGCATCGAAAACGCCCTGACGCTGGCGCAGCCCTACCCTTTGCTGCTTCGACTGCACTGGCCTGGCCGCGTGTTGGGGGAGGACGGCGATGGCCTGGTAGGCGTGGACGCCGATGGCCGCATCATCGCCGCCAACCGCGCCGCCATGGAAATGCTCACCCTGACGCCCGGCCAGCCGTGGCCCCATTGCGGCGAGGTTTTCGCCGTGCCTACGGATGCGCTGTTCGATGCCGCGCGCGCTGGCCGGGGCGCCACCGAAATCCCCTTGTGGTGCGGCCTGCGCCTGCAGGTGCTCGCACTTCGGAGCAAGGAGCAGGACTGCCATGCTCAGGTGCATGGCAAGCACAACCTGGGCGTTCCCCTGAGGCAGGTGGAAAGCGCCATGATCCGCAAGGCCGTGGAAGACGCGGGTGGCAACGTGGCCGTCGCCGCCCGGGCACTCGGCATCAGCCGGGCCACGGTTTACCGCAAGCTGGAGCGGCACTGAGCACCTGACGCGCCAGCCAGCTCACTCCCAGGCGCTGACGGCCAGCGGCGCAAATGCCTGCAGAAAGGCCGTCATCTGCTCAGCGGGCAAAGGCCGGCTGACAAGGTAACCTTGAATGGCATTGCAGTGCAGCTGCCGCAGGTAGACCGCCTGCTCCTGCGTTTCGACCCCTTCGGCCACCACCTCCAGCCCCAGGCTGTGCCCCATGGCCACCACTGCCCGCACGATCGACGCGTTGCCGCTGTTGGTCGTCATGTCACGCACGAAGGACATGTCCACCTTGAGCTTGTGCACCTCCAGCTGCTGCAGGTAGGCCAGCGACGAATACCCGGTACCAAAGTCGTCAATCGACAGACGCACCCCCAAGGCCTTGAGTTCGGCCAGCGACTGCAACGACCGGTCGCGGTCAAGCATGATGAAACTCTCGGTGATCTCCAGCTCCAGCTGCTGCGGCGCGATTCCACTGCTGGCCAGGCAATGCTGCACCGCATCCACCAAGTGCCCCCGGCTGAGCTGCACGGCAGAGACATTGACGGCGACCTGTGGCGGCGCCAGGCCAGCCTCGCTCCAGGCGCGTATCTGGCGCGCGGCTTCCTGCAGCACCCAGTCGCCCATGCGCACCACCAGGCCGCTTTCCTCGGCGAACGCAATGAACTCGCCCGGCGGCACCATGCCCCGAACCGGGTGATTCCAGCGCACCAATGCCTCCAGACCGACAATGCGCCCGCTTTGCAGGTCGATCTGCGGCTGGTAATGCAGCACCAGTTCTTGCCGCTCAATGGCCTGACGCAGGTCGGCCTCCAGCGTCAGGCGGCTGCGTGCACGGTTCGACAACTCCGGCGAAAAGAACCGCAGCACGCCCCTGCCCTGCGCCTTGGCCTGGTGCAGCGCTGCGTCGGCATGGCTCTGCAATGTCTCGGGGTCGGCGCCATCGGCAGGGTAAAGGGCTATGCCTATGCTCATGCCCACGTAGATGCTCTGCCCGTCCAATGCGATGGGTTCGGCCAGAGCGTCGATCAGGCGCTGAGCCATCAGATCCACCCAAGGCGAGCCCTCACGGCGCTCCAGGATGATGTCGAACTCGTCGCCGCCTATGCGCGCGATGGTGTCGCTCTCGGGCATCAGTCCCTGCAACCGTTTGGCCACCTCCACCAGCAACTGATCGCCACGGCTGTGGCCCAGGCTTTCATTGATGGTCTTGAAGTTGTCCAGGTCCAGCGACAACAAGGCGAACTGCGTGCCACCGCGCTCGGCATGCTGCACCGCATGCTGAAGCAGTTCCGCAAACAGGGCCCGGTTGGGCAAACCTGTGAGCGGATCGCGTTGCGCAAGGATGCGGTATTTTTCCTCGCTCACCTGCAACAGCGCGGTACGCTGGGCGACCAGGTCTTCCAGAAAACGCCGCAGGCGCGCCAGTTCCAGGTGGGTGCGCACGCGGGCATGCACTTCGTCGATGTCGAAAGGCTTGGTGATGTAGTCGGCCGCGCCCATCTCGAAGCCGCGAACCTTGTCGCTGACCGCGTCCACCACGGTCACGAAGATCACCGGAATGCGGTTGCCCGCCGCTGTCTCCTTGATGCGGCGGCACACCTCGTAGCCGTCCATGCCGGGCATCATCACGTCCAGCAGCACCAGGTCTGGCGGTGACGGGCCATTGACGATCTCCAGCGCCCGCGCGCCGCTGTTGGCCACCTGGATGCGGTAGGTGTCCTTCAAGGCTTCCAGCAACTCGTGGATGTTTTCGGGCACGTCATCAACCACCAGCAGGGACTGGGTGCGGCCATTCGGCACGTGCCCCATCACGTCCAGCATCACGGGGTTGCGGCGGTAGCGCTGCAGCTCCAGCTGGGTACGCACCCGGGTGTGCAGCAGATCAGGGTTCACCGGTTTGGTGATGTAGTCCGCCACGCCGAGCGCCAAGCCGCGGGCCTCGTCCGCCGCCTCGGCAAGGGCCGTGACGAAAATGACCGGGATGTCTGCCGTAGCTGGGTCGATCTTGAGTTCGGCCAGCACCGAGTAGCCATCCATGCCGGGCATGCGGATATCGAGCAGGATCAAGTCCGGGTGGGGCAGGCGGCGCGCCAGCTCCAGGGCTTTTTCACCGCTGGTGGCCGCCACGATGGCGTATTCGTCGCGCAACAGGTTCATCAGCGCGTGCAGGTTCTCGTGCACGTCGTCGACGATGAGAATGCGCGGGCGATCAAGCGTGCGCTCTTGTTCCTTGGTGCTCATGAACCAGCCCCCCAGTTGGACACGTCCAGGGACCGCAACCGCTCCTGCGCGGCATCGATGTCGAAAACGTCAACCAACCCGGCGATGTTGTTGATGGGTTCCTCCAGCGGCGTGCCCGCCACTCCGACACGAAGCTCTTCCAGCAAAGGCTCCGCTGCGCCAAGATCGTACTCCAGCGCACGGGCCAGTTGCTGCAGCCGTTCGCGCAACACCTTTGGCGCCAACCGCCTCGTGCCCGCCAGGGGTGGCGGGTCATCCAGCCGCCCCAGGCGGTCAATGTCCTCCAACAACCCGACAAGCGCTGCCTGCAGCCGCTCAAGCGTGTCCTCCAGTGGCGGCTGGCCAGACTTGAGCCCGGCGTCAATCACCGCTACCTGTTCGTATACGGCCATCGCCCCCAGGTTGCCCGTCACGCCTTTGAGGGCATGGCAGTACTCCTGTGCCGCCTGGACACCTTTATCGGCCAGCAGGCGGCGCAGTTCCACCACGGCACCGGCGTAATGTTCGCGGAAGCGCCGCAATTGCTTGCGGTAGGCGTCCACCCGCCCGCCAATGCGGCGGACCCCTTCGCGCACATCCAGGCTCTGCAGCGCCAGCAGGTCGGCACTCAAGGCACCCATGTCTTCCGGCGCGGTCTGGCGGGCTGCCACGCGCCCGGGGGGCAAATGCACAAAACGCACCAACGCCGCCATCAGCCGGTCCGGGGCTATAGGCTTGGTGACGTGATCGTTCATGCCTGCGGCCCGGCTCTGCTCTGCATCATGGGCCATGGCCAGGGCTGTCATGGCAATGATGGGCAAGGTGGCAAAGCGGGCACCGCCTGGTTCCTCGGCCAGCGCACGTATGCGCCGCGCGGCTTCCAGGCCGTCCATCACCGGCATCTGTATGTCCATCAGCACCGCGTCATACTCCTGGCGCTGCACCTGTTCCACTGCCTGCGCACCGTCAACGGCCTGGTCCACCTCCATACCTTCGCTGCGCAGCAATTCCACCGCGAATTCGCGGTTGATGTCGTTGTCTTCGACCAGCAACACGCGCGCGCCCGCCAACTGTCCACGGGTGCTGAACTCCGGTGTGTGTTCATGGCGGCGTTCAGCGTCGCCAAAAATGCGCCCCCGCCCCAGCACCGACAGCACCGTGTCGAGCAAGGTGGACGGCGACACCGGCTTGATGAGGATGCCCTCCACACCAGCCTGCTCGGACAGGCGGATCACGTCCTCCCGCCCATAGGCGGTGACCATCACGATCTTGGGCTGCCGCGCGATCGCGTGGTCCTGGTGGATGCGTTGTGCCACTTCGTCGCCGTTCATCCCAGGCATGCGCCAATCCATCAGCACCAGGTCGTAAGGCTGATCGGCATGGCGCAACTCGGCAATCGCCGCCACCCCATCCCAGGCGGTGCCCACTTCCAGGTGAAAGAAGCGCAGCATCTCGGCCAGAATCTCGCGCGAGACCTCGTTGTCGTCCACCACCAGCACGCGTATGCCGCGCAGCAGCGGCCCTGCCTGTTCCAAAAGCTCCATCTGGCGCAACTGCGAATGCTGCGCCTCCTGCAGCCGCACGGTGAAGCACATGGTGGTACCGCGCCCCGGCGCGGAATCTTCCACCCAGATACGCCCGCCCATCATCTCCACCAGGTTGCGGCAGATGGCCAGCCCCAAACCCGTGCCGCCAAAGCGGCGCGTGGTGGTCTGGTCGGCCTGGGTGAACTTCTCGAACAGGTGGCTCTGCACCTCGGGCGTCATGCCAATGCCCGAATCGCGCACACTGACTTGCACGGCGATACCTTCGGCCGTGGTCTCCAGGTGGCGGAACGCCAACTCCACCTCACCGCGTTCGGTGAACTTCACGGCGTTGCCACACAGGTTGAGCAGCACCTGCCCCAGCCGCAACGGGTCGCCCACCAAGCGCGGCGGAATGGCAGGGTCATAGCGAATGAGAAACTCCACACCCTTGGCCTCGGCCTGGTAACCCACGGCATCGGTCAACTGCTCCAGCACGGCATCCAACCCAAACTCGATGTGCTCGATGTGGAGCTTGCCGGCCTCGATCTTGGAAAAATCCAGAATGTCGTTGATGATGCCCAGCAGCGATCGGGCCGCACCCTGCGCTTTCGTCAACTGGTTGCGCAGCGGCGTGTCCAGTTCGCCCTTCAGCGCCAGATAGAGCATGCCCAATATGGCGTTCATCGGCGTGCGGATCTCGTGGCTCATGATGGCCAGGAAATCGCTCTTCACACGGGAAAGATGTTCGGCCTCTTCCTTGGCCTTGCGCAACTCTGCCGTGCGCTCCGACACCAGATGCTCCAGGTTCGCACGCTGCGCCCGCAATTCCTCCATGGTGGACAGCAACTTGCGGGTGCGGCTCTCCACCTTGCGGCGCAGCATCAGCGTCACACTGCCCAGCGCCAGCAGCACGGCCCCCAACCCCGCCAGCGACCAGCTCACCCACATCGGTATGGCCGCGTCCACGGGCGCGGCCATGGCGCGGCGCATCGCATCAAAATAGACCGAATCCGCGTCTCCACGCCACACGTTCAGGTGCCGGTCCAGAGCGGCCAGCAACTCCTCGTTGCGGCCCTTCGTCGTGGCAAAGTAAAGGGACGATGGCAGAAAAACGATGGGCGTTTCCGTGAGGCGGTACTTCTGACCGTTGCGTGCCGCAAAGAAGCTGTTGGTCACCACCGCATCGGCCTGCCCTTCCAAGACCATCCGGTAGCCCTGGTCCAGGGATTTCACCGCAAGGGCCTCGTAGACCACCCCATTGCTGCGCAAAAGCTGGTCCAGAAAGTTCTGCTGTATGCCGCCTTGCAACACGGCCACGCGGTAACCAGCCAAATCATCGAACGTCTGTACCCGCAAGTCCGGCCTTACGTAAATCTGCGACCAGCTGTTGGCCACCGACACTTTCTGGAAATCGAAGCGCTTGGCGCGCTCGGCCGAGAAGGCCACATCGGGCATCAGGTCGATGTCACCCGCTTCCAGTTGCCGCAAACAATCCATCCACTCGCAGGACACATAGCTCAGCCGCCACCCTTCAATCCGTGCAACTGCTTCCAGCAACTCCGGAAACAGCCCGGCCGGGCGGCCATCTGTTGTGGTGTAAACCTTGGGCGCATTCTCGTAATGCCCCACGCGCACGGTGTGCCCGCCAGCCGCTTTCCAGAGCTGATCGCAAGCCACGAGCAGTCCTGCCGCCACAGGCAGGGCAAATGCCAGACACCACAGACGCCATCTGGCCTGCAAAATGCGTCGCATCTCGGGTCTCCTCCGGTCCGGGCATGCCCCGGTCCTGGTGCTTCAATGGAGCATGAATCCCACGCCGGGAACAGCAGTCTCAAGCGCAGCACCGATTGTGATTTTTGGCCAGGAACTTCAACCGGAACATACCACAGACCCGTCGCGGCCAAAGGGCGTTGCCGGTTCTGCCGGGCGGCCCGCAGTCATGTCACTTTGACGCGTTCGGGAAGAACAGTTGCTCGCCGCCGATCTTGTACAAAGCGATGGCCGCCTGCCCCGCCTGACCGGTCACCCAGTCCACGAACTTCTGGCCTTCGGCGGTCTTGACGTGCGGGTGCCTGCCCGCACTCACCAGCATGACGCCATATTGGTTGAACAGGCGCTGGTCGCCCTCCACCAGCACTGCCAGACCGGCACGGTTCTTGAAGTTCAGCCAGGTGCCGCGGTCGGCCAGCACATAGGCCCCGCTGCTGGCCGCAATGTTGAGCGCGGGCCCCATGCCACAGCCGCACTCCTTGTAGCCGCCGCCCTTGTTGGCATCGGTGCCGGTCATTTTCCAGTAGCGCAGTTCCGCCGCGTGGGTGCCGCTCTTGTCACCGCGCGAAATGAATGGCGCATTCACCGCTGCGGCCTTCTTCATCGCGGCAACAATGTCCTTGCCCTGCGTCTTGGCCGGGTCGTCCTTGGGGCCGATCAGCACGAAGTCGTTGTACATCACCTCGTGGCGCTTGGCGGCAAAGCCGTCTGCCACGAAGCTCTCCTCGGCCGCCTTGTCGTGCACGAACAGCACGTCGGCGTCGCCACGGCGCGCCATGTCGATGGCCTGGCCTGTGCCAAGCGCCACCACCTTCACGTCAATGCCCGTGGCCTGCTTGAACTGCGGAAGAATGTGTCCGAAAAGCCCCGATTGCTCCGTGGACGTGGTAGACGCCACAACGATGCTCTGTGCCTGTGCGGCCAGCGACGACACCGACAGCAACACCGCTGCAAACAGGGGTTTCATGGCGTTTCTCCTTTGACAAATGCATGTGCCTGCGGGTAGCTTGCCGCCAACAGGTCTCCGTTGAAAAAATCCAGCACGGGCAGGTCGGCCAGCACCCGGCCGCCCTCCATATAGACGACGCGGCTGGCCAGACGCTTGACCTGCCCCAGGTTGTGGCTGCTGAACACCAGGGTGCTGGGCCGGCCATCGGCCGTGGGCTGCGCGGTGAACTCCGCGATCAAGGCCTCCACCCCCCGTTTGGCGTACGGGTCCAGGCTGGCGGTGGGCTCGTCCAGCAGCCACACATCCGGCCGCAAAGCCCAGGCACGTGCCAAAGCCAGCCGCTGCTGCTGCCCGCCCGACAAGGCCCGGCCGTTGCGCCCCGCCATGGCCTCCAGTCCCACGCGGCGCAAGGCCAGCAGCGCCTGTGCGCGCGCAGCCTGCCAAGGCACGCCCCGCAGCCACAGCCCCAAAGCCACATTGTTCTGGCCGCTCAAACGCATCAGGTGCGGGCGCTGAAAGAGCATGGCCAGCCGCTCGGCAGGCGGGTGGCGCAACACGCCGCGCTGCACCGGCAGCAAGCCGTGAAGGGTACGCAACAGAGTGCTTTTGCCACTGCCGTTCGAGCCCACCAGGGCCACCCGCTCACCGGGTTCAATGCGCAGATTGACACCGCGCAACGCGTGCACCTGCCGCGCGGGGCCCAGGCGAACGTCAACGTCCTCCAGGTCGAAGAGTGCTGTCACCACGCCCCTCATGCCGGCACCGCCTCAGGAACGCCCCCGTCCACACGCTCGCGCCAGCGCCGCACCACCGACACCAAGGCATTCAGCAGCAACACCACCCCCAGCAGCACCAAGCCCAGACCCAAGGCCAGCGGCAGGTCACCCTTGCTCGTCTCCAGCGCAATGGCTGTGGTCATCACCCGGGTGAAGCCTTCGATATTGCCGCCCACGATCATCACCGCGCCAACTTCCGAGATGGCACGGCCAAAGGCCGTGATCATCACCGTGAGCAAGGTGTAGCGCTCGTCCCACGCCAGCAGGAGCGCGCGCATCCAGCGGCCCGCGCCCAGCGACGCCAGCTGCTCGCCGTGCTGGCGCTCGGCGTCCTCTATGGCCTGGCGGCTCAACGCCACCACCAGCGGCAGCACCAAAGCGGTCTGCGCCAGCACCATCGCCTGAAAGCTGAACAACCAGCCCAGCCACCCCAGTGGCCCCGAACGCGACAGCAACAGGTAAACCACCAGACCCACCACCACGGAAGGCACCGCCAGGAACGTGTTGAGCACGGTGATCAACGCGCCCCGCCCCTTGAAAGAGCAAACGCCCAGCCAAGCCCCCAGCAACAATCCCACGCCACAGGCAAGCAACGACGATATGACGCTCACTGACAAGGAGCGGCCCACCACCGCCCACAAGCCTGCGTCACCCGACACCACCAGCCCGACAGCCGTGGTCAAACTTTCTGAAAATGCACCCATGGCGGGCGATGCTATGCGACCCTGGCCTCGCTTGCACTACGGTCTTGCGAGCTATGCAATTCATTGCATAGGCAGTGCCAACAGTCCATTCAAGTCAGGCACACTTCCACCCATGCGACGAATCGAGCTCAGCTACCAACTCGCCCACGACAGCGACCGTGCCGCGCTGCTGCGCAACCCGCTCATGGACCTGCTGTTCGCGGTGCGCACCGAGGGCTCCATTTCGGCCGCCGCGCGCAAGGTGGGCTACTCCTACCGCCACGTATGGGGCCAGCTCAAGGCCTGGGAAGACACTTTAGGCGAAGCGCTCATCGTCTGGGAACGCGGCCAAGCAGCCACGCTCACCCCTTTCGCCGAAAAACTCATCTGGACGGAACGGTTGGCCCAGGCACGGCTGGCGCCACAGATCGAAACGCTGCGCGCCGAACTGGAACGCACCCTGGCGCTGGCCTTTGACGAACACAGCCACGTTCTGGGCCTATACGCCAGCCATGACGACGCCCTGCCCCTGCTGCAGACCCACGCTGCCAGCCAGGCGCAGCTTCATCTGGACATTCACTTTTGCGGCAGCGTCGATGCCATTCGCGCGCTCAACGAAGGCCGCTGTGTGGTGGCGGGCTTCCATACCCGCG
>CBKZAG010000007.1:0-39685 GCA_966692625.1 uncultured Comamonadaceae bacterium | reverse complement strand
AGACTCGCGGCCATCGTCGGCTGCACGCTCGTAGTTCCAGGCAGCCCATGCCTTGGGGTTGCCGGGCATCACAGTGGTATCTGTGTGCAACACCGCCCTGTTCGCTTGGTAACGTATTGCACCAAGCACGTCCAACTCGGCGGTTGTGGGCTGCCCCAGCAAAGCCAACGCCTGGTCAGAATGGGTGGCCAGCACCACGTGATCGAATTGCTCCACACCCCCATCCGTGAACACCCTCACGCCCTGCGCGTCACGTTCAATTCTTTGAACCGGTGTGTTCAGCCGAGCGTCGGCAAGCCCCGCCACAATCTTGTGCACGTAGTTGCGCGAGCCGCCCTCTACGGTGTACCACTGCGGCCTGCGCGTCACTTGCAGCAAGCCGTGGTTGTGGCAGAAACGGATCATCGTGGCCACGGGAAAGCGCAACATCTGGTCGGTTGGGCAACTCCAGATGCAGCCCAGCATGGGCAGGAAGTACCAATCACGGAAGGCCTCACCAAAGCGGTGCCTGACCAGAAACTCTCCCAGGGGTTGCAGCAAGTCTGCGTCGCGGTTTTCGCGGGCAAGCCTTGTGCACAGGGCGTTGAAGCGCAGCAGGTCCTTCAGCATGCCCAGAAATCGCGGGCTCACCAGGTTGCGGCGCTGCGCAAATACGGTGTTCAGGTCGCTGCCACACCATTCCAAGGGCTGCGCACCAGCTGCCCCTGGCACCTGCACCGAAAAGGACATGTCAGACGGTGCCACCTGCACCCCCAACTCCGCGAAAAGCGCGATGAGATTGGGGTAGGTGCGTTCGTTATAGACCAGGAAGCCCGTGTCCACGCCGTGAGTGACAGTTTCACCATCAACGCCCGGCAGGGTCACATCCACAGTGTTGGCATGTCCGCCAAAGTGCGCACCCGCCTCAAAAAGCGTGACATGCGTGCTGTTGCGCAGGGTGTGCGCCGCCGCAAGCCCGGCAATGCCTGACCCCACGACTGCCACCCTTATTAGCCTGTCCCGGTTTTCGCCTGCCGCGAACTGTCCCTGTGCCTTGTACATAGCAACACCTTATTTGTCCTAGACAAATCAAAGTATCCTACAATTCCAGCAAACGGTAAACCGCCGTTCAAAAAACCCGCACACAGTCATGAACACCCAGCCACCGGCGCCCAGTTCAGAGCCACCTTTGTCTATTGCAGACGTGGAGCGTGACACTGGACTACTCAAGGACACGTTGCGCGTGTGGGAGCGGCGTTATGGCTTCCCCACGCCGGGGCGGGACGCGCACGGTGAACGGCGTTACGACGGCGCGCAGTTGCACAAGCTTCGGCTCATCAAGCGTCTGCTCGATGCGGGGCACAGACCGCACCAGGTTGTGCCTCTTGCTACGCCCGAACTGGCCGATCTGGTCCAGAAAATCCCGGCCATCAACACCCGTCAGCCCACCGAAAGTGCCGAAAATCCTGTGGTGGAGGAATGGCTTCGAGGACTCAAAGACAACCGCACCGAGGTGCTTAGGCGGTCCTTGGAAGACCACCTGCTGCGGCATGGCCTGGCCTCAACCATCGAAGATTTCATATCCCCCACCAGCATGGCGGTTGGGCAGGCCTGGTTGCTGGGTGAGCTCTCGGTCTTTCAGGAACATCTGCACACCGAGATCGTGCAAAGCGTGTTGCGCGAGGCCTTGGCGGTGCTTGACAAGCAGACCGTGCCCGCCCCCCACGCGCCGCGTGTGCTGCTGACCACCTTACCCGACGAGCAGCACGCCATGGGTTTGCTGATGGCCGAATGCTTTCTGGCTCTGGAGCGCTGCGAACGCTTCCCCCTGGGCGCGTGCACACCACTGACCGATGTGGTCAACGCTGCCCGGCAATTGAAAGTGGACGTCGTGGCTCTGAGCTTCAGTGCCCATCAGCCACCGAACGATACGGTTTCCGGGCTGCGGCAACTGCGGGAACAGTTGCCCGAAGATGTGGCTTTGTGGGTGGGTGGTGGCGCCCCGGTGCTCTACTCTCGACGCCTGCCCAAAGGCATCAGCGCCTTGCGCAAGGCACGTGACCTGGGCCCGCTCGTAGCCACATGGCGGCGCGACCGGGCGGGCCGCTGAATCGCTCAGGATTTCAGGCGCATCTCGGCAGCACGGGCGTGCGCCTGCAGACCTTCGCCATGAGCCAGAACGGACGCAATCTGCCCGAGACGTTGTGCACCTGCCTCGCTCACTTCGATCAGGCTGCTGCGTTTCTGGAAGTCGTACACCCCCAGCGGCGAACTGAAGCGCGCCGTGCCGCTCGTGGGCAGCACGTGGTTAGGGCCCGCGCAATAGTCACCCAGGCTCTCGCTGGTGTAGGCCCCCAGGAAGATGGCGCCGGCATGCTTGAGTAACGGCTCCCAGCGGTGCGGCTCGCGGGACGACACCTCCAGATGCTCGGGCGCGATACGGTTGCTGATGGCACAGGCCTCGTCCATGTCGCGCGTCAAGATCATGGCGCCCCGGCCATTGAGGCTCTTGGCAATGATTTCGGCACGGGGCATGGTGGGCAACAGGCGGTCGATCTCGCGCTGCACGGCGTCAATATAGGCTGCGTCCGGGCACAGCAGAATGCTCTGCGCCAGTTCATCGTGTTCGGCCTGGCTGAACAGGTCCATGGCCACCCAGTCGGGCGGGGTTGTGCCATCGGCCAGCACCAGGATTTCGCTGGGGCCAGCGATCATGTCGATGCCGACCGTGCCGAACACGTGCTTCTTGGCACTGGCCACGTAGGCATTGCCCGGGCCGGTGATCTTGTCCACCTGCGGCACCGTCTGCGTGCCATAGGCCAACGCAGCCACAGCCTGGGCGCCGCCGATGGTGAAAGCGCGGCTCACGCCCGCCACATAGGCCGCAGCCAGCACCAAAGCGTTCTTTTCGCCACGCGGTGTGGGCACCACCATGATGATGTCCTGCACGCCAGCCACGTGAGCGGGAATGGCGTTCATCAGCACACTGCTGGGGTAGGCTGCCTTGCCGCCAGGCACGTAGATGCCGACGCGGTCCAGCGGCGTCACCTTCTGGCCCAGCAGAGTGCCGTCCTCGTCTCGGTAGGTCCAGCTTTCACCGCTGGCCTTCTTCTGCCGCTCATGGTAGCGGCGCACACGTTCTGCCGCCTGGCTCAACGCCGTGCGCTGGGCCTCGGGCAGGGCCTCGAAGGCGGCACGCAGCTCGTCCTGGGTCAGTTCCAAGTGGGCCATGCCGGCCGCATCCAAGCCATCGAAGCGCCGCGTGTACTCCAGCACCGCGCTATCGCCCCGCGTCTTCACGTCCGCCAGGATGGCGGCCACACGCTGCTCGATCTCGGCATCCGTGTCGGCAGCCCAGTGCAGGCGCTGCTGAAAACGGGTTTCGAAATCAGCGTCCGTGGTGCGCAGGAAGAGCGGCGTGGCTTTCATCATGACGTGGCCTTGGCAAAAGCGTCCAGGATGGGGCGCAGCATGTCGCGTTTGACCTTGAGTGCGGCCTGGTTCACCACCAGGCGCGACGAGATGTCCATGATCCGCTCCACCTCGACCAGGTGGTTGGCCTTGAGCGTGTTGCCGGTGGAGACCAGGTCGACGATCGCATCGGCCAAGCCGGTCAACGGCGCCAGCTCCATGCTGCCGTAGAGCTTGATGAGGTCCACGTGCACGCCCTTGCTGGCAAAGAAGTCGCGCGCGATTGCCACGTATTTGGTGGCCACCTTCAGGCGAGCGCCCTGGCGCACGGCACTGGCGTAGTCAAAGTCCGCGCGCACGGCCACGCTCATGCGGCATTTGGCAATCTTCAGGTCCAGCGGCTGGTACAGGCCCACGTTGCCCGCACCGCCCCACTCCGCCTCGTGCTCCAGCAGGGTGTCCTTGCCGCACACGCCCAGGTCGGCACCACCGTACTGCACGTAGGTCGGCACGTCAGAGGCGCGCACCAGCACCACCTGCACGTCAGGCCGGTTGGTCGGCAGGATCAGCTTGCGGGACTTTTCCGGGTCTTCCAGCACTTCGATGCCCGCCGCACGCAACAGGGGCAGCGTTTCTTCGAAGATGCGCCCTTTGGACAGGGCCAGGGTCAAACGGGCCTGGGTCATGGCATTCTTTCAATGTCGGCGCCCAGGGCGCGCAGTTTCACTTCCATCTGGTCGTAGCCACGGTCCAGGTGGTAGATGCGGTCCACCACAGTCTCACCCTCGGCCACCAGCCCTGCAATCACCAGGCTGGCAGACGCGCGCAGATCGGTCGCCATCACTGCGGCGCCCGACAGGCGGCCCGTGCCGTCCAAGCCTTCAACCAAGGCCACGCGCCCATCGATGTGGATCTTGGCACCCAGGCGCTGCAGTTCCTGCACGTGCATGAAGCGGTTCTCGAAGATGGTTTCCGTCACGCTGCTGGCCCCTTGGGCCACCACGTTCAATGTCATGAACTGCGCCTGCATGTCAGTGGGGAAGCCAGGGTACTCGGTGGTACGGAAGGTCTGCGCCTTCAATGCAGGCGCCCCGGGCGACGAAACGCGAATGCCGTCAGGCAATGGCTCAACGGTCACACCCGCGTCGCGCAGCTTGTCGATCACAGCGTCCAGATGGTCGGCCCGCGCGTGGTGCAGCAACGCCTCACCACCCGTAGCCGCAACAGCACAAAGGAAGGTGCCCGCCTCAATGCGGTCAGCCACAACGGTGTGATCGCATCCATCCAGCCGCTCCACACCCTGAATACGGATGCGACTGGTGCCATGCCCCTCAATGCGGGCGCCCATCTTGATGAGCATCTCCGCCAGGTCGGTCACCTCGGGTTCCTGCGCGGCATTTTCCAGGATGGTTTCACCCTCTGCCAGCACCGCGGCCATGAGGAAGTTCTCTGTGCCGGTGACGGTGATCATGTCGGTGGTGATGCGTGCGCCCTTCAACCGCGTCTGCCCGGCGGGCAGCTGCGCCACCATGTAGCCGTGCTCCACCACGATTTCGGCCCCCATGGCCTGCAGCCCCTTGATGTGCTGGTCCACCGGGCGCGACCCGATGGCACACCCCCCCGGCAGCGACACCTTGGCCCGGCCAAAGCGCGCCAGCAGCGGCCCCAGCACCAGCACAGACGCGCGCATGGTCTTCACCAGCTCGTACGGTGCCACCGGGTCAATGGGCACGGCAGCCTGCAGCGTGAATCCACCGCGTTCACCATGCGCCTGCGTCTGCACGCCCATGTTTTCCAGCAGGTGGCGCATGGTGGCCACATCGCGCAGGCGGGGCACGTTGCGCAGCATCACAGGCTGGTCGGTCAACAAGGCCGCGCACAATTCCGGCAAGGCCGCGTTCTTGGCGCCAGAGACCACCACCTCCCCATTCAGGGGGTGGCCACCACGGATACGGAGCTTGTCCATCGTTCAGCCCTGCTGTTGCACGGCCCACTCGGCCGGCGTGTAGGTTTTCATAGACAAGGCATGCACCTCGTCGGTGTGGATGCGCTGGCCCAGCGTGGCATAGACCAGCTGATGCCGGGCGATCAGGCGCTTGCCCTCGAAGGCGGGGGACACGACCACGGCGGCCCAATGGCGGCCGTCGCCAGAGACCTCCAGGTGCTCGCAAGCCAGACCGGCCGCGATAAGCGATTGCAATTCTTCAGATGTCATTTCAGCATCAATGTCTGATTTTGTAGCCCGTGCGCAGCAGGTGCATGGCAATGCCCCCGACGGGGAGGAAAGCCAATCCCACGATGCCCAGGCTGAGCCAGGGCGACACGTCGCTGCGCCCGAAGAAGCCGTAGCGGAACCCGTCGATCATGTAGAAAAAGGGATTGAGGTGGCTGACCTTCTGCCAGAACGGCGGCAGGGAATGGATGGAATAGAACACGCCGCTGAGGAAGGTCATCGGCATGATGATGAAGTTCTGGAACGCCGCCATCTGGTCGAATTTCTCCGCCCACAAGCCGGCAATCACCCCCAGAGAGCCTAGCAATGCCGCCCCCAGCAAGCTGAACACGACAATCCACACCGGCGCCACGAAAGACAGGTCGGCCACCCAGAAGGTGACCAGCAAGACCCCCAGCCCCACCACCAGCCCGCGCACGATGGAGGAACCCACGTAGGCCACGAACCAGGCGCGGTGCGACATCGGCGCCAGCAGAATGAACACGAGGTTGCCCATGATCTTGCTCTGGATCAGGCTGGACGAACTGTTGGCGAACGCGTTCTGCAACACGCTCATCATGATCAGGCCGGGCAACAGGAAGGCGGTGTAGCTGACGGTGTCGTAAACCTTGACATGGTCCTCCAGCACGTGGCCGAAAATCATCAGGTAGAGGATGGCCGTCATCACGGGCGCGGCCACCGTCTGGAAACCCACCTTCCAGAAGCGCAGCACCTCTTTATAGAACAGCGTCTGCCAGCCGCTCATGCTGTTACCTCCGCGTCGTTGGTGGCAGGTGCGGCCCGGCGGCTGCCCGTCAGGTCCAGGAACACGTCTTCCAGGTCCGCCTTGGTGATCTCAATGTCCTCCACCGGCACGCCCGCCTCGCGCACCCGCGCCAGGATGCGTTCAACCTCCAGGGCATCGTGTGCGGGCAACTGCACGAAACGCCCCGTCACCCGGGCCTGTGCGGCCAGGTCCGCCGGAAGCGACGCATCGGTCTTGAAGCGCAGCACATTGGCCGATGCCCGCTTCAGCAGATCGGAAGTCTTCTCCAGCGCCACAAGCTCACCCTGCTTCAGCATGGCAATGCGCCCGCAAAGGGCCTCGGCCTCTTCCAGGTAGTGCGTGGTGAGCAGCACGGTGCTTCCCTGCTTGTTGAGTTGGGAGATGAACTGCCACAGGGTCTGGCGCAACTCCACATCCACCCCGGCGGTGGGTTCGTCCAGCACGATGACAGGGGGACGGTGCACCAGCGCCTGTGCCACCAGCACGCGGCGCTTCATGCCGCCCGAAAGCTGGCGCATGTTGGCGTTGGCCTTGTCGGCCAGGCCCAGCCCGTCCAGCAGTTCGTCGATCCATGCGGCGTTGTCGCGAATGCCAAAGTACCCCGACTGGAACCGCAGCGCCTCGCGCACGGTGAAGAAGGGGTCGAACACCAGTTCCTGCGGCACCACCCCCAGGCGGCGGCGCGCCTGGGCAAAATCGGCCAGCACGTCGGCACCATGCACCTTGACATGGCCGCCACTGGCACGCGTCAGGCCCGCCAAAATGCTGATGAGCGTGGTCTTGCCCGCGCCGTTGGGCCCGAGCAGGCCGAAAAACTCCCCTGGCTCGATGTCAAAGCTCACGCCCTTGAGGGCTTGCAGCTCTCCACGGGGCGTGACGTAGGTCTTGGAGACGTTCTGGAATGAAACGGCGGACATGGGCCCGAGATTTTACGCGGGCAGCAATTCGCTCACCCCGTAAAGGGTCGCCAGGCCGCGCAGACGCGACGGCATGCCGGTCACCTCCAGAACACCTCCACGCGACACCACCGCACGCCGCACGCCCAGCAACAGCGCCAGAACGGAGGAGTCAAAGTCCGTCAACGCCGACGCGTCAATGCTAACACCCGCCCCTGCCGCCAGCGGCGTGCCATCGAGCTGGGCAACGCATTTCGCAAGGAATCCGTTGGCGTCAGCGTGAATCAGACGTACGGGTAAAGCTGGCAACACTTGCGCCATCAGCTGGCCTTGGCCGCGTTGGTGCGGTTGCGCTCGACCAGGGAAGCGATCAGACCGTCAATGCCCTTGGCATTGATCTCCTGTGCGAACTGGCCACGGTAGGTTTCCACCAGCCAGACACCCAGCACATTGATGTCGTACACCTTCCAGCCGTTCGCGGTCTTTTCCAGACGGTAGTCCAGTTGCACCGGGTCGCCCTTGCCACGAACCTCGGATCGCACGACCACCTCGGTGTCTTCCGGGCGGGAACGGGAGGGCTTCAGTGTCAGCGTCTGGTCCTTCAGTTGTGACAGCGCGCCCGCGTAGGTGCGCACCAGCAGGGTCTTGAACTCCTCCTGAAGGCGTTGCTTCTGCTCCGGCGTGGCCTGACGCCAGAAGCGGCCGACAGCGGAGGCCGTCATCCGCGTGAAATTGACGTGCGGCATGATTTTGGTGTCCACCAAGGCCACCACTTTGGCCAAGTCACCTGCCTGGACGGCACGGTCGTTCTTGACCTGCTCGATGAGTTCACCGGCAATGCGCTGGATCAGTGCCTCGGGCGTTTCGGCCTGGGCCCATGCCAAGGGCAGGTTCGCGGACAAGGCGACGGCGCCAACGGCGGCGAGCCACGCCCGGCGCGGGAGATGGTGGAGCTTGCTATCGGTCATTGTTTCCTCCTGTGGCGGCCGACGCACAATGTGCCGGCTCACCCCTTGGTACAAACGACAAGGCCGCCGGTTCCACCGGTTTACACCTTGTCACCCCTGATTCATTCGTCGTAACGTTCTTCCTTGGTGCCACCGCTGACCTGGCTCTGGCGGCGTTGCAGGTAGGCGTCCCGCGTGAAGGTGTACTTGTCCAGGGCGGCTTCGTCAATCAGCTCACCCGCCCTCAGCAGGTTGGCTCGCGTGTCCGTAGCGCGCAGCACATAGAGCGAGTTGCGGGTGGGCACGTGGTCCACACCTTGGGACACCATGTCCCCCTGGTTGTCCACCACCAGGCCGGTTGCATCGCGCACCGAAGACGGCCCAAAAAACGGCAATACCAGGTAGGGCCCCGACGGCACGCCCCAACGCCCCATCGTCTGGCCGAAATCGAGCGTTGTGCGCTCAAGACGCATCTCGCTGGCAATGTCGAGAATGCCCCCCAGGCCGAAGAAGGTGTTCACGTTGAAGCGCATGAAGTTCTCTGCCGCCTCGCGCGGACGGAACTGCAGCAGCGCGTTCACCGCCGACCATGCATCCCGCAGGTTGGCGAAAAAGTTGTTCACGCCCGTGCGAACTGGCCTCGGCAGGGTCGCCTGGTAAGCCGTGGCCACGGGCTTCATCACCGCCTCGTCCACGCCATCGTTAAAGCGGCTGACCGTGCGGTTCAGCGGCTCCAGCGGGTCTTGCGGGCTCGCATTCGGCCCTGTGGCACAACCTGCGAGCAGCGCCGAGCCCAAGAAAATGGCGAGCAAACCGCCTCGCCAGTGTTTGGTGTTCATATCAACTCCCCTGTTTACGATGACCGGTCTCATTTGGCTGCGGTATCCCCTGCTTCGGCCGCCTTGTTGAACAGGAACTGACCGATCAGGTTTTCCAGCACGATGGCCGACTGCGTCTGAGTGACGACGTCGCCCTGCTTGAGGTTGTCTTCCGCACCACCCGGCTCGATGCCGACATACTGCTCCCCCAGCAGCCCGCTGGTCAAGATCTTGAGCGAGCTGTCTTTCGGGAAGGCGTAGCGCGACTCCAATGCCAACACCACGTTGGCCTGGAAGGACTGATCGTCAAAACCGATCGACTCGACGCGCCCCACCACCACACCGGCACTGCGCACTGCCGCCTTGGGCTTGAGGCCTCCGGCGTTGTCGAACCGCGCCGTGATGCGGTAGGTCGGCTCGAAACTCAGGTTCAGCAGGTTGGCGGCCTGAAGCGCCAGAAACAGGATGGCTGCTGCGCCGATGACGACGAACAGACCCACCCAGACATCGATCTTGGAGCGTGGCACTGGCTCTCTCCTTCAAATGGTGAACATCATGGCGGTCAGGATGAAATCCATGCCCAACACCGTGAGCGACGCCACGACCACGGTACGGGTGGTGGCGCGCGAAACCCCCTCGGGGGTCGGGTGGGCCTCGAAGCCCTGCAACAGTGCGATGAAAGTGACGGCGATGCCAAAGAACAAGCTTTTGATGACACCGTTGCCCACGTCGGACCAAACGTCCACCCCACCCTGGATCTGGCTCCAGAAGGCACCGCCGTCAACACCGATCATGAGGACACCGACGACCCAACCGCCGATGATGCCCATCGCGCTGAACACCGCCGCCAGCAAGGGCATAGTGATGACGCCGGCCCAGAAGCGCGGCGCCAGCACCCGGTCCACCGGGTCCACGGCCATCATCTCCATCACGCTGATCTGCTCGCCAGCCTTCATCAGGCCGATCTCGGCGGTGAGTGACGTGCCCGCGCGGCCTGCGAACAGCAAGGCCGTGACCACAGGCCCAAGCTCGCGAACCAGACTGAGCGTGACCAGCAAGCCCAGCGCCTCGGACGAGCCGTAGCGCTGCAGCGTGTAATACCCCTGCAGGCCAAACACAAAGCCCACGAACAGCCCCGACACGGCAATGATCGCCAGGGAATAGTTGCCGAGGAAATGGATCTGGTCGCGGATCAGACCGAAACGGCGCCAGCTGCCCCAGGACCCGAGGAACAAACGAACAAACAGGCGAGCGCCCAAGCCCAAGTCGGCCAGCTTGGAGCGCATGGCCAAGCCTACGTGGGCAGGATGCCAGCGGTTCATGAAAGCCTCCCTGCACCCAAGGCATCCCCATTCGGGCCGAAATCGTCGGCCACCGGCGCTGCGGGGTAGTGGAAACGCACCGGCCCCTCCGGTGACGCGGTCACGTACTGGCGGATCAGCGGGTTGTCGCTGCGGCGCACTTCGTCGGGGGTGCCCTGCATGGCCACCTCGCCGTTGGCCAGCACGATGATGTGGTCCGCCACCTGGAAGGTGGACTCCAGCTCGTGCGAGACCATGATGCTGGTGAGCCCCAGCGTGTCATTGAGCTGGCGGATCAGGCGAGCCGCCGTGCCCAGCGAAATCGGGTCCAGCCCGGAAAACGGCTCGTCGTACATGATGAGTTCCGGGTCCAGCGCGATCGCCCGCGCCAGCGCCACCCGGCGCGCCATGCCGCCGGACAGTTCGCTGGGCATCAGATGGCGCGCGCCTCGCAGGCCCACGGCGTGCAGCTTCATCAGCACGATGTCGCGGATCAGCGGCTCCGACAGGCTGGTGTGCTCACGCAAGGGGAAAGCCACGTTGTCGAACACGTTCTGGTCGGTGAACAGCGCACCGAACTGGAACAGCATGCCCATGCGGCGCCGCATGGCATACAAGCCCTTGCGGTCGAGCGCACCCACGTCCTGGCCGTCGAAGAGCACCTGACCGCTCAATGCCTTGTTCTGGCCGCCGATCAGGCGCAGCATGGTCGTCTTGCCACCACCCGAAGCACCTATCAGCACCGTCACCTTGCCGCGCGGCACGTGAACGTCGATGTTGTCGAGCACGACGCGGCCATCCCCATACCCGAAGGTGAGGTTCTTCAGTTCAACGAGGTTGGCAGAAGACATGGTGCTTGAAAAATGACAAAAGCCGGGCAGGCCGGCCTTCGTATCATACGGGATAACCCCAAGCACCCCGCCGCGGCGGGGTTGGCCAAGGTTCAACGCGGCAGGTCGCTGAAGCCCATCAGGAACTCATCGACGGCGCGCGCGGCCTGGCGGCCTTCACGGATGGCCCAGACCACCAGTGACTGGCCGCGGCGCATGTCACCAGCGGCAAACACCTTGGCCACGTTGGTGGCGTAGCCACCCGTGAAGTCGGTCGTTGCCTTGGCGTTTCCACGCGCGTCCTTGTCCACGCCGAAGGCATCCAGCACGGTGGCCACCGGGTTCACAAAGCCCATCGCCAGCAGCACCAGGTCGGCCTTGTATTCCTTCTCGGTGCCGGGAATCTCCACCAGCTTGCCGTCCTTGAACTCCACGTTCACGGTGGTCAGGCTGGTGACCTTGCCCTTGGCGCCGTTGAACGACTTGGTGGAGATGGCGAACTCGCGCGCACAGCCTTCCTCGTGGCTGGAGGAGGTGCGCAGCTTGATCGGCCAGTACGGCCAGGTCAGCTCCTTGTTCTCCTGCTCGGGGGGCATGGGCATCACCTCGAACTGGGTGACGCTGGCAGCGCCATGGCGGTTGCTGGTGCCCACGCAGTCGGAACCGGTGTCACCGCCACCAATCACGATGACATGCTTGCCGTCGGCCCGGATCTGCTTCTTGATCTTGTCGCCAGCGTTGACCTTGTTCTGCTGCGGCAGGAATTCCATGGCGAAATGCACGCCGTCCAGCTCACGGCCGGGCACGGGCAGGTCGCGGCTCTGCTCCGAACCGCCGGTCAGCAGCACAGCATCAAATTCGGCCTTGAGCTGCTCGGGTGATACCACCTCGGTGGCGTCGTTGGTGACCTTGGAGCCTTCGGGCATGGCACCCACCAGCACGCGGGAGCGGAAGGTCACGCCCTCGGCCTGCATCTGCTCGACGCGGCGGTCAATCAGCCACTTCTCCATCTTGAAGTCGGGGATGCCGTAGCGCAACAGGCCGCCGATGCGGTCGTTCTTCTCGAACACCGTCACGTCGTGCCCTGCGCGGGCCAGCTGCTGTGCTGCCGCCAGGCCCGCCGGGCCGGAACCGACGACCGCCACCTTCTTGCCGGTCTTGATCTTGGCGGGACGGGGCTTGACCCAGCCCTCGGCCCAGGCCTTGTCGATGATGGCGTGCTCGATGGACTTGATGCCCACCGCGTCGTCGTTCACGTTCAGCGTGCAGGCCGCCTCGCAGGGCGCGGGGCAGATGCGGCCCGTGAACTCGGGGAAGTTGTTGGTGCTGTGCAGCACCGCGATCGCGTTCTCCCAGTCGCCCCGGTACACCAGGTCGTTGAAGTCCGGGATGATGTTGTTGACCGGGCAGCCGTTGTTGCAGAACGGCGTGCCGCAGTCCATGCAACGCGCGCCCTGGACCTTGGCCTGGGCGTCGTCGAGCCCCACCACGAATTCCTTGTAGTGCTTCAGGCGCTCTTCGACGGGCCGGTAGCCCTCCTCCAGGCGCTCATACTCCATGAAGCCAGTGATTTTTCCCATGATCTGTGTCCTCGAATCTGTTCAGTGGGTTCAGGCTGCGGCCACGGCCTTGGGCGCTGCGGCGGCCTTGGCTTGCAGCTCGGCCAGCGCGCGCTTGTATTCCGTCGGGAACACCTTCACGAATTTGCCACGGGTCTGCGCCCAGTTGTCCAGGATCTCGCGCGCCTTGGTGGAGCCGGTCCAGCGGTTATGGTCTTCCAGCAGCTTGCGCAGCTGGGCCTCGTCGGTCTGGCCACGGTGCCAGGTGGCACGGTCGGTGGTGGCTTCCTGCTCGGCAGCGCTCACAACCTTGTCCAGGCTCACCATGGCGGTGTTGCAGCGCTTGGCAAACAGGCCGTCTTCGTCATAGACGTAAGCCACGCCGCCGCTCATGCCTGCGGCGAAGTTGCGCCCGGTCTGGCCCAGCACCACCACGGTACCGCCCGTCATGTACTCGCAACCATGGTCGCCCGTGCCCTCCACCACTGCAGTGGCACCGGACAATCGCACGGCAAAACGCTCGCCCGCCACGCCACGGAAGAAGGCCTCGCCGCGGGTTGCACCGTACAGCACGGTGTTGCCCACGATGATGTTCTTGGCCGCGTCGCCACGGAACTCGATGCTCGGACGCACCACCACACGGCCGCCAGACAGGCCCTTGCCGGTGTAGTCGTTGGCATCGCCGATCAGGTACAGCGTGATGCCGTTGGTCAGAAACGCGCCGAAGGACTGGCCTCCCGTGCCTTCCAGCTGGATGCGCAGCGTGTCGTCAGGCAGGCCCTCAGGGTGATGACGCGTCACCTCGCCGGAGAGCATGGCGCCCACGGTACGGTTCACGTTGCGGGCAGCTTCCATGAAACTGACCTTCTCGCCCTTGTCGATGGCAGCGCGGGACTTCTCGATCAGTTTCACGTCCAGTGCCTTGTCCAGGCCATGGTCCTGCACGTCCACATGTTTGCGCGGCACGTCGGCAGGCACCTCGGGCTGGAAGAACAGGCGACTGAAGTCCAGACCCTTGGCCTTCCAGTGGGCGATGCCAGCGCGCGTGTCGAGCAGGTCGGCACGGCCCACCAGGTCGTCGAACTTGCGGATGCCCAGCTGGGCCATGATCTGGCGCACTTCCTCGGCAACAAAGAAGAAGTAGTTCACCACGTGCTCGGGCTTGCCTGCGAACTTGGCACGCAGCTCCGGGTCTTGCGTGGCCACGCCCACCGGGCAGGTGTTCAGGTGGCACTTGCGCATCATGATGCAGCCTTCGACGACCAGCGGGGCGGTGGCGAAGCCGAACTCGTCAGCGCCCAGCAGCGCGCCGATGACGACGTCGCGGCCCGTCTTCATCTGGCCGTCGGCCTGCACGCGGATGCGGCCGCGCAGACGGTTCAACACCAGGGTCTGCTGGGTCTCGGCCAGGCCGATTTCCCAGGGTGAGCCAGCGTGCTTGATGGACGACCAGGGCGAAGCGCCCGTACCGCCGTCGTGACCGGCGATCACCACGTGGTCGGCCTTGGCCTTGGCCACGCCTGCGGCGATGGTGCCCACGCCCACTTCCGACACCAGTTTCACCGAGATGTCGGCACGCGGGTTCACGTTCTTCAGGTCGTGGATCAGCTGCGCCAGGTCCTCGATCGAGTAGATGTCGTGGTGCGGCGGCGGGCTGATGAGGCCAACGCCCGGCACCGAGTAGCGCAGGAAGCCGATGTACTCGGACACCTTGCCGCCCGGCAGCTGGCCGCCCTCACCCGGCTTGGCACCCTGTGCCATCTTGATCTGGATCTGGTCGGCGCTGACCAGGTACTCGGCGGTCACGCCGAAACGGCCGGAAGCCACCTGCTTGATCTTGGAGCGCAGGCTGTCCCCCGCCAGCAGCGGGATGTCGGACGCGACCTTGTCGCTACCGATGATGGACGCCAGGGATTCGCCCTGCTTGATGGGAATACCCTTGAGCTCCTTACGGTAACGTGCCGGGTCTTCGCCGCCTTCGCCGGTGTTGCTCTTGCCACCGATGCGGTTCATCGCCACAGCCAGGGTGGCGTGCGCCTCGGTGGAGATGGAGCCCAGCGACATGGCGCCGGTGGCGAAACGCTTGACGATTTCCTTGGCGGGCTCGACCTCTTCCACCGGAATGGCCTTGGCCGGGTCCACCTTGAATTCGAACAGACCGCGCAGCGTCATGTGACGGCGCGTCTGGTCGTTGATGATCTGCGCGTATTCCTTGTACGTGTTGAAGTTGTTGGCACGCGTGGAGTGCTGCAGCTTGGCGATGGCGTCGGGCGTCCACATGTGCTCTTCACCACGGGCGCGCCAGGCGTATTCGCCGCCGGCGTCCAGCATGTTGGCCAGCACCGGGTCGTCACCGAAGGCCGCCTTGTGCATGCGGATGGCCTCTTCGGCGATCTCGAACACGCCGATGCCCTCGACACGGCTGGGCGTGCCGGTGAAGTACTTTTCCACCGTGTTGCTGTTCAGGCCGATGGCTTCGAACAACTGCGCGCCGCAGTAGGACATGTACGTGCTCACGCCCATCTTGGACATGATCTTGGACAGGCCCTTGCCGATCGCCTTGATGTAGTTGTAGATGGCTTTTTCGCCAGACAGGTCGCCCGGCAGATCCTTGTGGATGGCCTTGAGCGTGTCCATGGCCAGCCACGGGTGCACAGCTTCGGCGCCGTAACCGGCCAGCACGGCGAAGTGGTGCACTTCGCGGGCAGAACCGGTTTCCACCACCAAGCCAGCCGTAGTACGAAGGCCCTCACGCACCAGATGCTGGTGCAGCGCCGACAACGCCAGCAACGCCGGGATGGCCACGCGCTGCGCGCTCACGCCACGGTCGCTGATGATCAGGATGTTGCTGCCGCTCTTGATCGCGTCCACCGCCTCGGCACACAACGAAGCCAGCTGCGCTTCCACACCTTCCTTGCCCCAGGCAAACGGATAGGTGATGTCGAGCGTGGAGCTCTTGAACTTGCCGTTGGTGTACTTCTCGATCTCGCGCAGCTTGGCCATGTCGGCCGGGTTGAGCACGGGCTGGCTCACCTCAAGGCGCATCGGCGGGTTGACCTGGTTGATGTCCAGCAGGTTCGGCTTCGGGCCGATGAAGGACACCAGCGACATCACGATCGCTTCGCGGATCGGGTCGATCGGCGGGTTGGTCACCTGGGCGAACAACTGCTTGAAGTAGTTGTACAGCGGCTTGTTCTTGTCGGACAGCACGGCCAGCGGGCTGTCGTTACCCATGGAGCCGATGCCCTCCTCGCCGTTCTGGGCCATCGGCGCCATCAGGAACTTGATGTCTTCCTGGGTCATGCCGAAAGCCTGTTGCATGTCCAGCAGCGAAGCATCCACGTGCTCCATCGCCGCGTGCGAGGACTCTTCCGTCAGCACCTGCCGGCCTTCGGCTTCACCGGCCACGGGCTGGGTCACGTCGTCCAGGCGGATGCGCAGGTTCTCGATCCACTGCTTGTAGGGCTTGCTGTTGGCGAGGTTGGCCTTGAGCTCCTCGTCGTCGATCATGCGGCCCTGCTCCAGGTCGATCAGGAACATCTTGCCGGGCTGCAGGCGCCACTTGCGCACGATCTTGTTCTCGGGCACGGGCAGCACGCCCGACTCGGAAGCCATGATCACCAGGTCGTCGTCGGTGACGCAGTAGCGCGAGGGGCGCAGGCCGTTGCGGTCCAGCGTGGCGCCGATCTGGCGGCCGTCGGTGAACACGATGGATGCGGGGCCGTCCCACGGCTCCAGCATGGCAGCGTGGTACTCGTAGAACGCCTTGCGGCGCTCGTCCATCATGGTGTGCTGTTCCCACGGCTCGGGGATCATCATCATCACCGCCTGACTGATGGGGTAGCCCGCCATCGTCAGCAGTTCCAGACAGTTGTCGAAGGTGGCCGTGTCGGACTGACCAGCGAAGCTGATGGGGTAGAGCTTCTGCAAGTCGCCGCCCAGCACCGGCGAGGACATCACGCCTTCGCGCGCCTTCATCCAGTTGTAGTTGCCCTTGACGGTGTTGATTTCGCCGTTGTGGGCCACGTAGCGGTAGGGATGGGCCAGCGGCCACTCGGGGAAGGTGTTGGTGGAGAAGCGCTGGTGCACCAGACCCAGGGCGGACACGCAACGCGGGTCCTGCAGGTCCAGGAAGTACTCACCCACCTGGTTGGCCAGCAGCAGGCCCTTGTACACCACGGTACGGCTGCTCATGCTGGGCACGTAGTATTCCTTGCTGTGCGTCAGCTTCAGGCGCTGGATGTTGGCGCTGGCGGTCTTGCGGATGACGTACAGCTTGCGCTCCAGTGCGTCCTGCACGATCACGTCGCTGCCACGGCCCACAAACACCTGGCGGATGATCGGCTCGGTCTTGCGCACGGTGGGGGACATGGGCATGTCCTTGTTCACCGGCACGTCGCGCCAGCCCAGCAGCACCTGGCCTTCGGCCTTGATGGCGCGCTCCATCTCCTGCTCGCAGGCCAGGCGGCTGGCATGCTCCTTCGGCATGAAAATAATGCCCACACCGTACTCGCCCAGCGGCGGCAGGGTCACACCCTGCTTGGCCATTTCCTCGCGGTAGAGCTGATCAGGGATCTGGATCAGAATGCCCGCGCCGTCACCCATCAGGGCATCGGCACCCACCGCGCCGCGGTGGTCCAGGTTTTCCAGGATCTTGAGACCCTGCTCCACGATGGCGTGGCTCTTGTGGCCCTTGATGTGGGCAACAAAGCCCACGCCGCAGGCGTCATGTTCTTGGGCAGCGTCGTACAGACCGTGCTGTTGCAGCTGCGCGATTTCGGTGGAATGGGTCACGCCTAACTCCTCATACAAAGCATGAATGTGAACAGCATAGTGCAATGCAGCATCCATGCCAAGAAGAATAATTGGGGTCAGAATCTAATAATCAAAAAGCAACAGGGCATCGCCAATTAATTAGGGACATATAAAAACCAAATACAAAGAAACCAACAGATGACGCGTTTCAACCGCCTTGAGGGTCCTGCTCAGCGCGCGCTTACTTGCGGGGCGGCCGGCCGGCTCGTTCTTTCTTCAGCCGGCGGGTGGTGCGCTCGCCGATTTGCTGCAGGAATGCTTCACCTCCAAGCGCCCAGCCTTTCATGGCCGACTCCAGGAGGGCACTCTCTTCATCCTGAGTTACCCCCTGCCCAACCCGTGCAGCATAGGCTGCCTCTCGGGCAAAGGGCGTATTGCCCAACGCCCAGATCAGCGGGTGGATCGTCAGCCAGCGTTCGTTGCGCAATCCCGTGTAATGCCCGTGACTGGACCAGGCATAGGCCTGCGGGCTCACAGCCAAGCCGGCGCGTACGGGTTTGGTGTCAAAGTAAACCATGCAGGACAACAGATAACGGTCCGCGTCCATCACGGTGGCGCGGTAACGCCCCTCCCAGAGGGTACCCGTACGTCCATGGCGCTGGTTGAACCGCCGGACGTAGTTGCGCCCCACCGCCTGCATCATTTTGGGCAATGCATCAACCGACACGGGCGTCGCCAGCAGGTGCAAGTGGTCGTCCATGAGCACGTAGGCATGCACCTGAACCTGCTCACGCTGCGCGCTCTCCGCCAACAGACTCAAAAACAGCTCCCGGTCTAACGCGTCGGCAAAAATGGCTTGACGGTTATTGCCCCTCAGGATCACGTGGTGCGCGATCCCGGGCAAAGTGAGCCTGGCCAACCGTGCCATGGTGCGTCACCCTTTCAGGCGGCCAACTTGCCGCTGAAGCACATTTGCCAACAACACGCCGGCCGCGCAACAAACCATGGTCACCGTCCATGTGTACTGCCACCCGCCTGCACGTGCCGCCAGCCAAGCGACCAACGGCGGCCCCAGGAACTGCCCAAGTGCCGACAGCTGCTGCACCCAACCCACAGTGGTTGACACCGTCTGGCCGCTCGGCGCCAAACGCACCGCCAACGCAAACAGGGTGCCAGGCACCAAGCCCCCGGCAGACGAAAAAAGCAACACAGCCAAATACTGGGCAACACCCCCAACCCATCCGCCAAACGCCAGCACAGCACCCAGCGCCATGGCAGCGTAGCCCGCGGTAAGCAAGACAAATGGCTGCACACCCCTCGCAAGCAGTCTTCCAGCCGCAATGTTCCCAGTCAAATTGATGCCAGCGGCCAACGCGCTGAGCACTCCTACCGCGGCCACTGACCAACCAGCCTGCGTGTAAATGGCCGGCAAGAAACCAACGACCGCCAACCACTGCCCCGAATAAAGGAAAAACGCCAATGCCACCAGCCATGGGCCCGAGGCGCTCAAAGTCTCCCCCAGACGGCCGCGCACCGACACCCCCCCTGCTTGCCCAGCAGACCTTGCGTCCTGGGGGACCTGATGCCACACCAGCCATGCCCAGAAAAGCGTCAGCAAACCCAATACGACCCAACTCGCACGCCAGCCTAACCACCCGTAGGCCCAAGGCCCCACCAACAGAGCAGACGCGGTCCCAATGGGCATGTACGCCCCCCAGAATCCCAGCGCCTTGCTCAGAAGGCGAGGCTCAGAGACAAATCGGCGGACCAAACCTGGCGCAGGGAGAACGGTCAGCAGAAACCCAAACCCTTCAACGGCACGGGTCGCAAGCAACAAACCGGCCGTCTGAGCCAGCGCCCCGCCCATGCTCGCAAAGGCCAGCAGCCCCAGCCCAAACAGCATCACGCGCCGCGGCCCCAGCCGATCAGCCAGTGAACCGGCGAAGACTCCAAGAAGCATCCCGGCCATCTGGACAATCGCCAGCAGAAAGCCACCTTGCACCAGCGTGACCCCCAGATCGGCCCGCAATACCGGTATGGCTGGCGGCACCTTACCCACATGAAGTGCAGCCACCACCCCTGCCACAATCACAAGGGCCGCGCCCTGAACGTTCGACGACGCCGGGCCGAGGATGGAGTCCTTCGCTGTTGTGGTCTTCATCTTGGCTGGTCAGGTGAACAGCTTCAGTCCCGTGAGCCGCTCATGCTCCTTGATGGCGAACCGGTCGGTCATCCCGGCAATATAGTCAGCCACCCGACGCCTAAGGCCTACGCTTTCACCCGTCCCGTGCTGAATGGGCATTTCTTCAGGTGCTGCGCAATAAGCCGTGTACAGCCCGGAAACAACCTGCCTCGCCCGCCCGGTCGTCTCCATCACCTGAGGATGGCGGTAGAGGTTGACAAGCAGGAAGCGCTTCAGATCGGACGATTGCCGCTTCATTTCGGGCGAGAAACGGACCAGCACCCCGGCCTGCCGCACGTCGTCGACGCCGCAAACCCCCGCATCGCGCACGGCGTGGCGCGTTGCGTCGATGACGTCATAAACCTGTGCGCTGAGCATCCGCCTGATGGCCTCGAACAGCAATCTGCGCCCCTTCAAGTCCGGGAACTCGCTCAGCGCGGCTCTCCGGTAGGTGTCGAAAAGCACCACAGACTCCAGCTGCTCAAGGGTAAGCAGGCCTGAGCGAACACCGTCGTCGATGTCGTGCGCGTTGTAGGCTATTTCATCGGCCAGATTGGCCAACTGCGCCTCAAGCGATGGGTTGCACCCAGACAGAAAACGGGCGCCCACTCCCCCATGCTCCCTGGTTTCCAACCATTGGGCATTGGCCCGGGAACAGTGTTTGAGTATGCCTTCGCGGGTCTCGAAGCAAAGATTCAGCCCATTGAACGCTGGGTAACGCTCCTCCAGATCGTCCACGACCCTGAGGCTCTGCATGTTGTGTTCAAAGCCGCCCGCCGGCTCTCCAGGCAGCACCGAAACCGGGTCGTGGCCGTCATGCATGCAAGCGTTCAGCGCATCCTGCCCGGCGTGACCGAAGGGCGTGTGACCCAGATCGTGTGCCAGTGCAACGGCCTCCACCAAATCCTCGCACAACCCCAGGCTGCGGGCAATGCTGCGTCCCAGCTGCGCCACCTCAAGCGAATGCGTCAGGCGCGTGCGAAACAGGTCTCCCTCGTGGTTGAGGAAAACCTGCGTCTTGTACACCAGCCGCCTGAATGCGGTGGAGTGAATGATGCGATCGCGGTCGCGCTGAAAATCGCTGCGCGTGGGCGCAGGCGCCTCCTTGAACCGTCTTCCCCGCGTGTGCGCAGGGTCACACGCATAGGGCTGCAGGACCAACGGAGCATTCACTGTTTCAACGCCTTCAGGCGCAACAGGCATCAATGACCTCTGCGACCAGTGCGTCAGGCGCTCCCTGCACCACGGCCTGCCCCTGATCGTTGACCAGCACGAACTTGATCTCGCCCGCCTCGGCCTTTTTGTCGACCCGCATCAACGACAGGTAACGCGATGCGTTGCCTGCCCCTTCAAGCACCGGACCCTTGACCGGCAACCCGGCAGTCTGGATCAACGATTCCAGACGAGTCGTCGCAGCGTCGCTCAACAGCCCCAGCCGCTGCGACAACCTCGCCGCCATCACCATGCCGCAACCCACCGCCTCGCCATGCAGCCATTCGCCGTAGCCCAATCCGGCTTCAATGGCATGCCCAAAGGTGTGCCCAAAATTCAGAATGGCTCGCAGGCCAGACTCCCGCTCGTCCTGCCCCACAACCTCGGCCTTGATTTCGCAGCTTCGCTTGACAGCATACGACAGCGCAACCGGATCCCGCTTCAGCAATGCAGGCAGGTTCTGCTCGATCCAGTCGAGGAACGCCAGATCGTAAATGGGTCCGTACTTGATGACTTCGGCAAGGCCAGCGCTCAGTTCGCGCTTCGGCAGCGTGCTCAACGTGGCTAGGTCGCAGACCACACGCACAGGTTGATAAAACGCTCCAATCATATTTTTGCCCAAGGGGTGGTTGATGGCCGTCTTGCCCCCCACCGAGGAATCCACCTGAGCCAGCAGCGTCGTGGGTACTTGCACAAACGGCACGCCGCGCATGTAACAGGCTGCGGCGAATCCCGTCATGTCACCGATGACCCCGCCACCCAGCGCGAACAGCACCGTTTTGCGATCGCAACCACGCGACAAGAGGGCGTCAAAAATCAGGTTGAGTGATTCCCAGGTTTTGTGTGCTTCGCCATCAGGCAATGTGACCACGTGCACCTGCTGATAATGCGGCTGGAGTGCCTCGCATAGCTGTTTTGCATACAGCGGCCCCACCGTGTCGTTGGTCACCACCATGGCTGCCGCCGCCTTGGGTAGTCCGTCCCACGTTTTTGGACTGCCAATCAGCCCCTGACCAATAAGAATCGGATAGCTGCGCTCGCCCAGCGCAATGGGAACGGTGGCGTTGACGGGATTTGGGGACAGGCTCATCCCATTAGTGTAGCGACGACGACACGGAACCCGACAGCTCAAGCTGCATGACGATCACGTTCACCAACGTCGCCACCGATGGACGGCCTGTGTCGATCACGTAGTGGGCCGTCTCCCGGTACAACGGGTCCCGGGCGTCGTAGAGGTCGCGCAAACGCTGCAGGGGGTCGGCAACCAGAAGCAAGGGGCGATTGCGGTCGTGGCGAACACGCCGGTAGACGTCCTCTGGCGTCGATCGCAGATAGACTACCCGCCCTCGATCGTGCAAGTGCTGGCGGTTGGCCGGCCGCAATACCGCACCGCCGCCCGTGGACAGCACGCAAGCTTGTCCGCGGGAAAGTTCGTCAATGACCTCTTGCTCGACATCGCGAAAACGGTCTTCGCCCTCGCGCTCGAAGAATTCACGGATCGAGCACCCCAAACGCTCTTCGATCACGTGGTCGGAGTCAACAAACGCAAGCTTCAACCGCCTTGCAAGTTGCTTGCCAACGGTGGTTTTTCCTGAGCCAGGCAGGCCAACCAATACGATCACTGCAATTACCGGACCAACGCTGTCGACTGCTCACTCAAGAGACGTGGCGTGATGAATACCAATAGTTCAGTCTTAGCAGATGAATTTCCCCGCACTTTGAAAAGATTTCCAAGAACCGGAATATCCCCCAAGCCCGGCACCTTATCAACAGTATTCGTATCCACTTGCGTGTATATCCCCCCAATGACAATTGTGCCGCCATTCTCAACAAGAACCTGGGTCTCAACAATTTTCTTCTGAACCAGTTCCAATGCCCGGGTAACCTCATTAAGACGAGCCTGATCCTTCTTAACTTCTAGTTTCATTATGACATCCCCATCGGGCGTAATCTGCGGGGTGACGCGCAAAGAGAGAACGGCATCGATGAATTCAGTCGTCGTATTACCGGCTTGATCTACCTTGTTATAGGGAATTCTTTGCCCGTCCTCAATCTTCGCCTCTCGCTGATCTGCCGTAAGTATTTTCGGACTGGCAATCGTTTTGACCTTCCCATCTGACTCATTCGCTGAAATCTCCAGATTAAGCAAGCGTGATGCACCCGCATTGAAAAGTGAAAGAGCGAACAAACCTTGATTGTCATCGGTACCCGGAATACTGGTAACTCGCGAACTACCAACGCCCAGCGTCCCCAAGCCTAGCGAAGCCCCACCCCTGTTATCCAAGGTTCTGGGCGTGGATTTGCCGCCAAACCTGACTCCAAGACTCTTGCTAAAGTCATCGGAGGCCTCCACAATCCTCGCCTCGATCAAGACTTGGCGGACAGGCACATCAATCTTCTTGATCAGTTTCTCAATTTCCTCTAACTTAGAACCAACGTCAGTCACAAACAACTGATTTGTACGCGGTTCTGCAAAAACGGACCCCTGCTTGCTGAGAATGCGAACTTGGCTTTCCCCACTGCCCACAGAGGTGGTCAGCTGTTTGGCAACGTCAGCGGCAGTCGCGAAGTTGAGCCGGAAACTCTGGGTACGTGGCAACTCCAGGGTCTGGATCTGCTGACGAGCGGCCAATTCGGCCTGCTCCTTGGCCAGGATCTCCTCCTTCGGAGCAATCCAGATCACGTTGCCTGTCTTGCGCATACCCAGGTTGCGGGCCTGGAGGATGATATCCAGCGCCTGGTCCCATGGGACATCCTTCAGACGCAGTGTCACGTTGCCGGTGACCGTATCGGAGGTGATGATGTTGAAATTGGTGAAGTCGGCAATCACCTGCAGCAAGGAACGAACCTCGATGCTCTGGAAGTTGAGCGACAGCTTTTCGCCAGAGTAATTGGGGCCTTGCGTCAGCTTGTTCGGGTCGGCCTTGACCTCTCGAACCTCCAGGACAAATTGGTTGTCGCTCTGGTAGGCACTGTGCTCCCATGCGCCTACTGGCTCGACCACCATGCGCACCCGGTCGCCGTTTTGTGTCGTTGTGATGGTTCGCACGGGCGTTCCGAAGTCCGCCACGTCCAAACGGCGGCGCAAGGCTTCGGGCAAGGAAGTCTTCAAGAACTCCACCACCAGCGCCTTGCCTTGGGGGCGAACATCCACACCCGTCTGGTTGTTGGGCAGGTTGACGATCACCCGCCCGGCATTCTCTGTTCCACGGCGGAAATCGATGTCCGCCAGCGGAAGGATTTCTGCAGTGCCCGCAGGTGCAGCAAAGAGCGGCGATGTCGCCCCCGTCGACTCAGGGGCTGTCGCTGACGCAGGCTCAAGAAGCACGAGCACACCGTTGCCATCCAGACGCGTCTGGTACTTGACCGGCTGACTGAGATTCAGAACGACCCGTGTACGGTCCCCTGCCTCCACCACATTGGCCGAACGCAGATTGCCCTGGTTCAACTCCACCATGTTGCGGCCAAGGCCATTGGTCGCACCCGAGAAATCCAGTGCAATGCGTGCAGGCGACTGGATCACAAAACCTGCAGGCAACTGCTTCAACGGCTCGTTCGTCTGGATGCGGATCACCTCCGCACCGCCCTGCACCGCCGCCGTGACCGATTGGATCACCAGTTGCGCATGCGCATACCCCGCCACCCACATGGCAGAGAGCAATACAGAAACCTTGACAAACCTGGTCACGAGACCTCGTTTCTGACCGTTGGGAGAAATGTGTGTAGTCATTTGCGGGTTCCCTCTTGAAGCTGTAACGTGGCAGGGCGCTCGATCCACTCACCGGATGCATCCTGCACGATCTCCCTCAGGGTGATCTCTGTTTCATTGATGCGCGTCACGCGCCCGTAATTCTGACCCAGGTAGTTTCCTACCCGCACTTGGTAGAGCAGGTTGTCTGCACGAACCAGCGCCACTTTCTGCCCGTTTTTGTCCAGCAAACCGACCATGCGCATGGTGTCAAGAGGCAACGCCTCTAGCGGCTCCTTGCGCCTGTTCAACTCAGGTGCCAGCAGCGCAGAAGTACCGGCCTTGCCAGCCTCGGCGCGAAGCAGCCTGGCCAGTTTCTCGGAACTGAACGGCGAGAGCGCTTCGGCACTGGCATAAGCCTGAGGCACGAAACGCTTGGGCTCGGAGATCGGCTCCACCTTGGGCTTGACCGTGTTGCGCTGTTCGCTCATCCACTGGCGCACCTCTTCCTGAGATCCACCACTGCAACCAGCCAGAGCCACCACGGCAACCAGCAGCGCAAACGACCGCATAAAAGAGGGAGTGTTCACTTTTTCCCTCCCTGATTGGCAGCACTTTTGCTCTTCTGCTGCGCGAGCAACTCATCTTGATCAAGATAGCGAAAGGTCTTCGCGGTGGCATCCATGGTCAGCACATCAGGACGGCCCGAGACCGGTGCCAACGACATGTTGTTCAGCGTCACAATGCGAGAAAGGTGGGCGATGTCGGACGCAAACAGGCCTATGTCACTGTAGCGACCAGACACACGGACTGCAATCGGCAGTTCGGCGTAGTAGTCGTGCATATTGACCGCTCCGGGCCGGAACAGTTCGAACTGCAGACTTCGCCCCAGGCCAGCTTGGTTGATGTCCGAGAGCAACTGGTCCATCTCCGCCTTGCTGGGCAACTGTTTTTCCAGCTGGGTCACGTACTGCTGCACCTGCTCCAACTGGGCCTTCAACGGCTCAAGGTTCACCGCCTGCCCCAGTTTTGTCGTGTATTCCTGCTTCAACTGGGTTTCGCGGTTCCGCTCTGCAACCAAGGTCTCTTCGAAACCACTCAGCCACGCGAACCAAAGCCCCACGACGACCACAACGGCCAACACCGCCAGCAACAGGTAGCGTGGAACGTCTGGCCACAACGACGGATCGTTCGGATCAAGATCGGTGAATTGAGCACGCAACTTCTCCTGCAGCGCGGAGAAATCGATGGAATTCTTCTTTGACTTCTTGGGCATGATGCATCACCTCCGGCCAGGGCCTCAGACCTTGCCTGGCGGCTGAGCAGCCGCTCCCGCATTCGCAGGATCACCGGGACCACGGGTCAACGTGACCCGCATGGAAAACTCAAATGCCCGGCGCTGCTCCCGGGATGAGAGCGTGACATTGCCCGCCACAATTTCCACCAACTGTGGCTGGGTAAGCCATAGGCTGTTTCCACTGAAGTTACGCAACAACTCCGAAACACGTTCCTGCGATTGCGCAACGCCTGTCAAAGTGATAGACAACCCATCTTGCTTCAGCGTCTTGAGGTAAACACCATCTGGAAGCTGGCGCACCATCTCATCCAAGAGGTGGACAGGCAAATTGCGATCGGCCTGCAGACTTTCCACCCCCGCCTGTCGAGCTTTCAGCCCGTTGAGCTGCGCCTGCAAACCGGAAATCTCCTTGATTTGTTCGTCCAACTTGGCAATCTCGGTGCGAAGCAAGGTGTTGCGCTGGGCCTGACTCTCAATGCGCACCTGGTACCAGGCGAACACACTGCCTGACACGCCAAGCCCCACGAGAGCAGCCAGTCCCAACTGAACATAAAACAGTTCCCGGCGCTTTTTCCGAGCCGCCTCACGGTGGGGAAGGAGGTTGATCTGAATCATTGGCTGAACCTCCGCAGGGCCAGACCGGCGGCCACGAGGTAGGAAGTGGCCTCCGCAGCAAGTTGCTTGGCCTGCACGGAAGGCGCTATGGTCATGCCATCAAAGGGGTTGATGACCTTGCAAGGGAAAGACGTCTGCGCAGTCACCACATCGGTCAGCCCCGGCAGCGACGCCGATCCGCCAGACAAAAGGATGTGGTCAACCTTGTTGTGCGGCGTGCTGGTGAAGAAAAACTGTAACGCACGGCCCAATTCCTGCGCCAGGTTCTCCATGAATGGCCGCAGGACACTTTCGTTGTAATCCGCCGCCAGCGTACCTTTTTTCTTCTTCTCATCGGCCTCGTCGAATGACATGCCGTAGTGGCGGGAGATCAGGTTGGTCAACTGCACGCCGCCGAACATCTGGTCCCGCTCGTAGATCACGTCCTCGTTGCGTATGACCTGCAGACTGGTGGTCTGTGACCCCACCTCGAACAGCGCGATCAGCATGTCTTGGCCATGGTTGGGAAGCGTCTCGATGACACGGCTTGCAGCCAAGCGTGATGCGTAGGACTCCACGTCCATGATCACCGGATTCAAGCCCGCTGCCTCGGCCAATCCCTGGCGGTCGGACACTTTCTCCTTGCGCGACGCCGCAAGCAACACGTCCACGTAATTGGGAGAGTTTGCAGTAGGGCCGATCACGCAGAAGTCGAGACTGACATCAGCCAAGGGAAATGGGATGTACTGCGTGGCCTCGGACTCAACCTGAACCTCCATGTCGCGGTCGCTCAGGCCAGCAGGCAGCACGATCTTCTTGGTGATGACCGCAGACCCAGGCAAGGCCAAGGCAACATTCTTGGTCTTGGTACCTGACTTGCGCACCAGACGGCGCAAGACTTCAGCCACCTCGTCAAATTTTTCGATGTTGCCTTCGTTGATCCAGCCTCGTTCCAAGGTGTCCATGGCACAGTGCTGAAGAACGAGCCCTCCGTCACGGGAATGCCCGAGTTCGACCAGCTTGACCGTGGTGGAACTGACATCGATGCCGAGCAGCGGCGCGGGCTCCCGGCTGAACATAGACCCCAGAGAGATCAATTCCATCCCCTACATGAGGGCCCCGAGAGGAACCCAATCGTCACATCGTGTATCAATCCTAGCAGCAAGACAGCGGTACCAACAAGGTGGATGTCCCCACGATTTGCAAGAGGCGTTGTCAAAATCCCACGCCAACGACGCTGCTGATAGGCAGCAGTATCCACCATTTTTCACCATTCGTTACAAGGTTTTCTGTGCAGAGGCTTTTGAAGACTCGGCCCTCAGACCTGGATTTTTATAATCCCGGCACACTCCAAAGGCGTACATGACCAAGCCCAGCCATTCCAAGACAGACAAGACCGCCCCATCACACCACCCCGCATGGACGCAGCAGGTGGCCCGGTGGCTGGCTTGGGCGGCAGCCATTGGTGGCGGGGGCATTGCTGCGCTGCTGTTGGCGGTGGGTATCGGTCTGGCGGCGGCCTACCCCAACCTGCCAGACGTGGTTGAGTTGGCAGACTACCGCCCGAAGTTGCCACTTCGCATCTACGCAAATGACGGAGAACTGATCGGCGAGTTCGGTGAGGAACGCCGCAACCTCCTGCCTTTCGAAGACATCCCTCCCGTGATGGTGAATGCGGTCTTGGCGATCGAGGACGCTCGCTTCTTCGAACACAACGGTGTCGATTACCGGGGCATGGTCCGCGCCGCGTTGGCCAACCTGGGGCAAGCGAAAAGCCAAGGTGCTTCCACCATCACCATGCAGGTGGCACGCAACGTGTACCTGTCGAGCGAGAAAAGCTACGTCCGCAAGATCTATGAGGTGCTTCTGACCTTCAAGCTTGAACACCTGCTGACGAAGGAGCAGATTCTTGAGATCTACATGAACCAGATATTCCTGGGTCATCGGGCCTACGGCTTTGCGGCTGCCTCGCAGGTCTATTTCGGCAAACCCCTCAAGGACGTGACGGTTGCAGAGGCGGCCATGCTGGCCGGACTGCCCAAGGCGCCTTCGGCCTACAACCCGATCAGCAACCCGAAACGCGCCCGGATCCGCCAGCTCTACATCATCGACCGCATGCTTGAAAATGGCTTCATCACGGCAGAGGAAGCCACCGCAGCCAAGTTGGAGCCGCTGAAACTGCGCAAGGTCAACGGGCAACGCGAAGTGCACGCCGAGTACATCGCCGAGATGGTGCGGCAGGTCATCTTTGAACAATATGGCGAAGAGGCCTACACACGCGGATTGGAAGTGCACACCACGGTGGACGCGCAATCCCAGCGCGCCGCCTACCAGGCCGTCCGGGCCGGGGTGATGGACTTCGAACTGCGCCAGCATTACCGTGGCCCAGAACGCTTCATCGACCTGCCAGCGTCCAAGCTGGCAAGGGAGGAAGCCATCGACGAAGTGATCTCGGCGCTGCCCGACGACGGTGAGTTGCTGACGGCGGTGGTCCTCGAAGTCTCGCCGCGCAAGGTCACCGTGGTGCGCGGAGACGACGAGCCCATTGAAATCACTGGCGAGGGTCTTCAACCGGTCCAGTCAGGTCTGTCGGACAAGGCGCCGCCGAACCTGAAGCTTCGGCCAGGGGCTGTCGTGCGCATCATGAAAACGGCGCGCAACAGCTGGACCATCACGCAGAGCCCCGAGGTCGAATCCGCGTTCGTGGCGCTGGACCCGCGCACCGGCGAGATCCGCGCGCTCGTGGGCGGCTTCGATTTTGACAAGAGCAAATTCAACCACGTGACGCAAGCCTGGCGGCAACCGGGCTCCAGCTTCAAGCCCTTCATCTATTCCGCCGCCCTGGAAAAAGGCATCACGCCCGCCACCGTGGTGAACGACCAGCCGTTGTTCTTCAGCGCAACGGTGACTGGCGGCAAACCCTGGGAGCCGAAGAACTACGACGGCAAGTTCGAAGGCCCCATGACGGTGCGCACCGCACTGGCCAAGTCGAAGAACATGGTGTCGATCAGCATCCTGAAGGCGGTGGGCGCAGGCAGCGCACAGGAATGGGTAACGAAGTTCGGGTTCGACGCAGACAAACACCCGCCTTACTTGACGATGGCCTTGGGCGCCGGATCGGTCACGCCCATGCAGATGGCCACAGGCTACGGCGTGTTCGCCAACGGGGGCTACTACGTGCCGCCGGTGCTCATCACACGCGTGACCGACCACAAAGGCAAAGTGCTGCTCGATGTCCCCCCGAAGGTGCCGGACGAATCGCAACGTGCGATCTCCCCTCGCAACGCGTTCATGATGAGCCAATTGCTGCAGGAGATCACCCGCTCGGGCACGGCCGCCAGGGCGCAAGCCACGCTCAAACGCCCCGACCTTTACGGCAAGACGGGCACCACCAACGACGCGGTGGATGCCTGGTTCGTGGGTTACCAGCCTACCTTGGTCGCAGCAGCATGGGTGGGGTACGACACCCCGCGCAACCTGGGCCGCCGGGAAACGGGTGGCGGGCTGAGTCTGCCCATCTGGATTTCGTTCATGCGCGAGGCGCTGAAGAACACCCCAGTGGAAGAACCGCCGGTGCCTCCCGGGGTCGTCCACACACAAGGGGAGTGGTTCTACGAGGAATTCCAGCCCGGCGAGGGCGTGGCCAGCCTGGGCAGTGCCGATGCACAGCCCGTCACGCAACAAGAGATTCCGGCAAATCCCGAGGCGTCTCAGGAGAAGCGGAGCATCCTGGACCTGTTCAGGAACTGAAGTTCAGCGGGACGCCTGCCTGTGCGCTGGCTTCCCGCGAAAGGTGCGCGAAGAACTCCCCGGCTCCCTTGGTGTCCATCCAGCATTGGCCGTCGAACTTGTAGTGGAAACCTCCAGAGCGGGCGGCCATCCAGATTTCATGCAGCGGCTTCTGCAAGTTGATCACGATCTGGCTCCCATTGCGGAACACCAGCGTGATCATTCCGCCAACCCGCTGGTTGTCGATGTCAGCGTCGGTTTCGTCGTTGATGCGGTCGCAGGCCGCCTCGATCGCCTTGAGGACCGATTCGGCGCGATCCATGTATTCGAGGTCCGTCATTACAATTCCCGGATGTTTGAATTTCGGCGAATTTTAGGCCCCATACCCACCCAGCTTCGAAACGGCGGCTTTGCCCGGCTTTCTGTCAGGGTCAAACGCATATCCAGACTGTGTGTTGGCTCCCTGCTGGGCGTGAGCTTGCTGGCCGCCAGCGGATGCGGGCAAAAAGGTCCACTCTACCTGCCGGACACCGCCCAGAACGCATCCACCCCCACAACTTCCAGCGGCAGCCGCGCCCCGGCCCCCTGAACCTCTGCACCACTGACATGGCCCTGCCTACCCCCCTGCCCGGACACCCTCATTTTGTTTACCAAGATGGCCAGTTGATGGCGGAGTCGGTCCCGGTGGCTGAACTTGCCCGTGCCCACGGCACTCCGCTTTTCGTCTACTCACAGGCAGCCATGCTGGCTGCGCTTGCGGCCTACCAGCGAGGCTTCGCCGGGCGCGACGCATTGATCTGCTATGCCATGAAGGCGAATTCTTCACTGGCCGTTCTGCAGACCTTCGTTCAGGCGGGCTGCGGGCTTGACATCGTTTCGGGTGGCGAACTGGAGCGCGCGCTTCGTGCTGGCGCAGCCCCTGCCAAGATCATCTTCTCTGGCGTGGGCAAGACACGCGCGGAAATGCAGCGCGCCATGCAAGTGGGCATAGGCTGCTTCAACGTGGAGAGCCTGCCGGAGCTCGATGTGCTCAATGACGTGGCGCAGAGCCTGGGCCTGCGCGCACCTGTGAGCCTGCGCGTGAACCCCGACGTGGACGCCAAGACCCACCCCTACATTTCCACCGGCCTCAAGGGCAACAAGTTCGGAATTGCACATGGCGACGTGCTGGCGGCGTACCAGCACGCTGCCAGTCTGCCTGGCCTGCGGGTGGTGGGCATTGACTGCCACATCGGTTCGCAGATCACCGAAACCTCGCCCTACCTGGATGCCATGGATCGCATCCTCGACTTGGTGGATGCGATCGAGGCGCAGGGTATCCACCTGGAACACATCGACTTCGGCGGCGGCCTCGGGATTGCCTACCAAGGCGAAACGCCGCCCGCTGCGGACAGCTTGTGGCAAGCTTTGCTGGCCAAGCTGGATGCGCGTGGCTATGGGCAGCGCAAGCTGATGATCGAACCCGGTCGGTCACTCGTGGGCAACGCAGGCATCTGTGTGACACAGGCGGTTTTCCTGAAACCCGGTGAACACAAGAACTTCCTGATCGTGGATGCGGCGATGAACGACCTGCCACGCCCTGCGATGTACGAGGCCTACCACGCCATCGTGCCCGTGCAACCACGGAGTGGCGAGCCCATCACCTGGGACGTCGTTGGGCCGGTGTGTGAGAGCGGGGACTGGCTGGGCCGTGACCGCGAATTGAACGTCCAGGCAGGCGATCTGCTGGCGGTGTGTTCGGCAGGCGCATATTGCATGAGCATGTCGAGCAACTACAACACGCGCGGACGTGCCGCGGAAGTTCTGGTTCGCAGCACTGGCGCGCAGGTGATTCGCGAGCGCGAGACGCTGGAAGACCAATTGCGTCTGGAGCGCCCTCTGGCTGTCTGAAACACCAAACGTACAGCAAGGTAGCCAGTGGCTTTGCTTACTGCTTGCCACGCCAGCGCAAGGCCACGCGCCAGAGCATGAGCGCCACCAATATGGCAGCATAGACGGCCACCTCGCCGAAATCGTTCTTGCCTGCGCGCATCCAGAAAAAATGCAGCACGGCAAGCGCGGCCACAGCGTAAACCGCGCGGTGCAGCTTCTGCCAGCGGGCGCTGCCCATCCAGCGGACAGCGGCGTTGAACGACGTCATTGCCAGAGGGGCCATCAGGGTCCAAGCCAGGACACCGACCAGTATGAACGGGCGTTGGGGAATGTCTTTGGCGATGTCTTGCAGCTCCCACCCCATGTCGAACCAGGCGTAGGACAACAAATGCAGGCTGGCATAGGCAAAGGTCCACACACCCAGGCCACGCCGCCAGCGGGCCAAACCATGCCAATGAAAGGTGCGCCGCATAGGACTGATGGCCAGCGTCAGGCACAGCAGGCGCAGCGTCCAGTCCCCCAGGCCGCGGATGAGCGCCTCTGCCGGATTGGCACCCAGCAAGTCGGCAAAGCCCGCGCCAAACAGCCACAAGGCCGGCAGGGCACACACCACCAGCACCAGCCGCTTCAGCCAGGGGCGCGCGAGAAAGGCCGCAACTCCCAGCACTGGTCGTTCAGTAGAACTTGCGCAAGTCCATGCCGGCATACAGCTGCCCGACTTCAGATTCGTAGCCGTTGAAGAGTTGCGTCTTCATGCGCCGGGCCAACAAACCGCCCTCTCCGATACGCCGCTCGCTTGCCTGGCTCCAGCGCGGATGGGGCACATCAGGGTTGACGTTCGAGTAGAAGCCATATTCCTGTGGCGCGGCAACGCTCCACGCCGTGGCGGGCTGTTTCTCCACAAAACGGATCTTGACGATGGATTTGCCGCTCTTGAAACCATACTTCCAGGGCACAGCCAGGCGCAGCGGCGCGCCATTCTGGTTGGGCAACATCTCGCCGTACATCCCGAAGACGAGCATCGTCAAGGGGTGTCTCGCTTCATCCAGGCGGAGACCCTCGACGTATGGCCAAGACAGCACGCTGGAGCGGACACCGGGCATCGTCTCCTTATCAGCCAGGGTGTGGAACTCGACATATTTGGCGCCGCCTTGAGGCTCCACCTGGCTGATCAGCGAAGCCAGCGAGTAACCGATCCAGGGAATCACCATGGACCAACCCTCGACACAACGCAGCCGGTAGATTCGCTCCTCCATCGGAGCGAGCTTGAGCAGATCGTCGATTCCAAACGTGCGGGGTTTGTTGACCAGCCCATCGACCTGTACCGTCCAGGGGCGGGTCTTCATCTTGCTGGCGTAGCGCGCCGGATCACCCTTGTCGAGGCCGAACTCGTAGAAGTTGTTGTAGCCGCTCGCATCCTCGTAGGGCGTCAGCTTTTCCATCGTGCGGGCGCCCCTGACCTCAGAGGGCTTGGCAGACAACAAAGCCAACTTGCCGGGCCGTGCGGACTCCGCCGCCCAGACATTGCGTCCATGCCACGGCGCCAAGGCCAGGCCGGCGCCCGCGGCACCCAACAGCCACTCCCTTCGCCGCAGGTAGACCTCGCGCGGCGTGATCTCACTGGACAGGATGCGCATCAGAGTTCTCCGTAACTGTGCAGGCCGCTGAGGAACATGTTGACCCCCAGGAAGGCGAAGGTGGTGACCACGAGCCCAACCAGCGCCCACCAGGCGGCCACGGTGCCACGCAAGCCTTTCATCAGGCGCATGTGCAACCAGGCGGCGTAGTTCAGCCACACGATCAAAGCCCAGGTTTCCTTCGGATCCCAACTCCAGTAACCGCCCCAGGCTTCGGCGGCCCACAACGCACCGAGCACGGTGGCGATGGTGAAGAACGCAAAGCCGACGGCGATGGCTTTGTACATCACGTCGTCCAGCACCTCCAGCGTGGGCAGGCGCTCCGCAATGCGGCGCCGCGCGGCAAGGATGCCACCCACGATGAGCGCCGACAGACCGAAGTAGATGAACCAGTAGCTACCACCGGCCTCTGTGGCGCCACGGCGGAACACCAGGGGTTCAAAGCACAACACCACGCCCAGCAGCCAAAGGGGCGCGAGCTTCCACCAGCGGGTCTCGCCCGCACTTTGTTTGATGAGGTAGGCAAACGCCAGCATCGCCGCAATGGCGAAAGTGCCATAGCCAATGAAGTTGGCAGGCACGTGCAGCTTCATCCACCAGCTCTGCAGTGCGGGCACCAGGGGTTGGATCTCGTGCGCCTCGCGCACCACGGTGTACCACAGCAAAAAGCCCACTGCGGCACTGACAACCAGCATCACAAAGGCGCCCATGCGGCGGGTCTGGTAGCGGTCCTCGTAGTAGAGGTAGTAAGCAGCCGTCAACCAGGAAAACAGCACGAAAACTTCGTACAGGTTGCTGACCGGGATGTGGCCGACGTCAGGCCCGATCAGGTAGCCCTCGTACCAGCGAACGAAGGAACCAACCAGCGCCAGGGTGACGGCGACCCACGCGAGCCTGGAGCCCAGCCGCTCGAAAGCATCGGCATTGGAGCGCGAGAAGATGCCTGCCCAGAAGAACGCCGTGCTCATGAAGAAGAGCATGCTCATCCACAGAATGGCAGACTGGCTGGAGATGAAATATTTCAACAGGAAAGCTTCATCTGCTCGCGCCAGCTGAGGCACGCCATCCACGTGGTACAGCCATATGGCCAGAAGAGACAGCAGCGCCACCGCCACCGTGAGCAGGCGCAGCGGGCGCCAGAACCAGGCCAGCGCGACCAGGCTGGGCACAGCCCCTACCAAAATGGCCTTTTCATAGCCATCCATGTAAGCCCCATACAGGACGAACGCATACGCTCCGCCCGCCACGGCCAGCAAAGCGTAGAGCCAGTCCCACAGATCGCGGCGCGCGAAATACCCGCCACCCAAGCCGGGAGTGGCATCGCTCTTCTTGAGGTCAACGGTCTGAGTCACGGCATTCATGGGGTCACCTCTGGGGCAGTCTGAAGCAAACGGTTTTTGAGTGTCTGGAATTCGCGGTCGTTGTCCATCAACTTGCGGTTGGACGACAAGGCCATGGTCGCATGCAAGCCATCCTGGCCTTCCCCGCGCGGCGCCAGCCACACCCACAGGCGGCGCTCACGCACGTAGAGCATGGCAAAAACACCCAGAATCAGCAACAGGCAGCCGATATAGACAATGGTCTTGCCAGGGGCTCGCGCCACCTGGAACACGCTGGCCTGCACCTGCTGGAAGTCAGCCAGCTGGAAAGTGAACGGCGCCGGGTAGAAGAAGGCATCGCTCAGGCTCAGGACGGACTGCGTCATGAAGGCAGCGCTTTGTTCGCCACGCTCGGCAGGCGGGAGCCCTGCCCCTTCGCGGCTGAGCTGGTACAACTCAAACAGCGTTCCATTGAGGATGCGCAGCAGCACCTCGCCGGCGCGCTCACGCTCGGCCTCGGGGACATTCGCCTCCATGAAAGCAGAAACGGCCTGCAAACCACCCAGTGGGGCGCTACCGTTGCGCGGCATTTTCTGAATGGACGCATCGGTACCAGCAAAAAGGTCGATGGCGCGCTGGGCAGAGACCGACAAAGCCTCGACCATCTCTGGGCGCTGGCCAGTTGCGGCGTCTTTCACATAGCGGCGGACCGCCTCGCGGCGAAGATCGCCATTGGCCAGGGCCGCCCGCAAACGGATGAAGCCGTCAATGGAGTCCTTCTCGTCGACCGGCACACGCAGGTAACGGAACGGCTCGGCAGGTGTGTCGCGCACACCCAGCACGAACACCCTGGTGCCGTCCACATCGATGGGCAGCATGTAGTTGTGGAACTCCCGCGCCTGTCCTGCCTCGTCACGCAGCTTGTAGGTGACGCTGGGACCGACGTTGCGCAACTGTTTTTCCGTCACGATCTTGTGGGCGGACCCCAGGCGGCTTTCAATGGCCTCGCGAAGATCGACCTTGCGCACATCGGCACCGCTGTTGCCGTTGTTGAGGAAGTTCTCCACGTTGATCACACGCAGGCCGGTGAATTCCAGCGTCATGCGCTGATCGCCGTTGGTCAGCGCCGTGGACTGCCCCACACGTCCTTCGACGGTGAACGCCTGGGTTGCCGCTCCCATGGGAACAGCCTGCAGCTTGAGCAGAGACCCGCCGTCGTCAAAACTGGACTGGTAGATTTCGATGCCGCGGTAGCTGACGGGGTGGTTGACCTCGACCCGCGCTTCCTTGCTTTCACCGTTGTAGCGGTCGTGGATGACGATGTCGCTCGCAAAGAGCTTGGGCATGCCGGTGGAGTAGTACTCGACCACGAACTTCTTGAGCTCAACATCGAAGGGCAACTCCTGCAAGATCACCCCTTCGGGCTGCGCCAGAATGGCCGTACCTGCGCGCGAGCCCTCTGTCACCAGCAAATTCCCGCGGAAAGTGGGATTGCGGTCGGTCAAGCGGTGCTGCTCGGGCACTTCGGCAATCAGGCCACCCCCGGTGAACGGCGTTTTGCCGTTGAACCACATTTGCGCCCGCACAACGAGGTCGCCGTCGAACAGCCCCCCGATACAAATCAAGACGATGGCACCGTGGGCCGCGAGATAACCAAATTTGTTGGCCGCCCCCGCCTTAGCGGCGACCATCCAGCCTGAGCCAGCCGATGTCTCGCGTTGTTGCAGCCGCACCTTCCACCCTTCAGACAGCAAGGCTTGGCCAATGCGGCGAGCGGCGGTCTCACCCTCCTCGTGCAGTTCGGCCTCGGCGCGGTGATGAAACGCCTTCAGGCTTTGCTCGCGGATGTTCTCCTTGAACAGCTTGAGGTCGTGAAAAATCTTGGGCGTGTTGCGGATGATGCACAAGGAGGTGCTGATCACCAGGAAGGCCAGGATCAGCAGAAACCACCAGGCGCTGTAAACGGAATAGAGGTCGATGGCGCCAAACACCTCGGCCCAGAAAGGGCCGAACTGGTTGATGTAGTTATTGACCGGCTCGTGCTGCTTGAGCACCGTACCTACCACCGAGGCGATGCAGATCACCGTCAGCAGGGAAATGGCAAAACGCATCGAAGAGAGCAACTCCACCGCGTCGCGGATGATTCGCGAGTCGCCTCTGATCTCGAAACCTGCGGTGGAAACACTCATGGAAAAACGTGACCCAGAAAAAAGGCAGGCCTTGGAATGGGGCCTGCCTTGGCTATGAGAAGAAATTCAGCCATCGGTTCAATGCTCTTGACAAATAAGCATTGCCCCGCTGGATATTAACGCTGACTTATATTAAACACCACCCCCTGGGCGATCCAGGGATTTGCCTGGCTCGCCAAAGGCTGGGCCGCTCAACGCAGACCAGCGATGTAGTCAGCGACCGCTGCAATTTCCTTATCGGTCATGTGTGCCGCAACCTGCGCCATCGGCACGCTGTTCTTGCGGCCGCCAGAGCGGAACGCGTTCATCTGGGCGACGGTGTAGTCGGCATGCTGGCCTGCCAGACGGGGATACTGAGCGGGAATACCGGCGCCGTTGGGTGTGTGGCATCCGGCGCAGGCGGCGATCTGGCGGTCAGCAATGCCGCCGCGGTAGATGCGTTCACCCAGGGTCACGAGTTCCTTGTCGCGGGCAAAACCGGTCTTGGCCTTTTGGGAGGCCAGCCAGTAGGCCACGTTGCGCATGTCGTCTTCAGACATGCTGGCGGCAAAACCGGACATCACAGCGTTGGCGCGCTTGCCAGACTTGAACTCTTGCAGCTGCTTGACGATGTACTCGGGATGCTGCTGCGCCAGCTTGGGGTTGGCGGCAATGGTGGAGTTACCGTCGGCGGCGTGGCAAGCCACGCAGACCTGGCCATAGAGGGCTGAACCCTTGCTCAGATCGGGTTTGGCGGCCTGCGCCTGGGCGGACAAGGACAGGGTTGCCAGGAGAGCGGCACCGATGAGGGAGGGAATCAGTTTCATTTCGTGGGCAGTTGGCGTCGGGTTGCTACGAAGTCACGCCCCACCACACCGGCAAGGCGCAAAACGCGTTGATTTTACAATGGCCAATGATCCCGAATCCGCACATGAGCAATAACGACGCCTCTCTCCCCTCCGCCGATCAGGCGTCGGCCAGCGCGCCGCCTCGTCAGGCGCTGCCCGTCATCACCCCCAAGACAGCCCATGCCTGGCTGCACACGGCCCGCTTTCTGACCACGGCGCCGCAGCTGGAACACCTGCCGCCGCTGGACGTGCCCGAGATTGCCTTCGTCGGCCGCTCGAATGCAGGGAAGTCCACCTGCATCAACACGATGACCCAGCAGAAACGCCTGGCATTCGCCTCCAAGACACCCGGGCGGACCCAAAGCATCAACCTGTTTGCCTTGGGCAAGCAAGGGGCGGTGGACGCTGTGCTGGCCGACTTGCCCGGCTACGGCTACGCGGCCGTTCCCCGGGAAGCCAAGCTGCGTTGGCAACGTGTGATGGCCAACTACCTGCTGACCCGCCCCAACCTGCGCGGCGTGGTGCTGCTGTGCGACCCCCGCCTGGGTTTGACCGAACTGGACGAGGTGCTGCTGGAAGTGATACGTCCACGTGTGGAACAGGGACTTCGCTTCCTGGTGCTGCTCACCAAGGCAGACAAACTGACCCGTGCCGAGGCCAACAAGGCACTGTCCATCGCGCGGCTGCAAGCGGGCGGTGGCGAGGCCAAGCTGTTCTCGGCACTCAAGCGGCAAGGTTTGGACGACGTGGCGCAGCTGCTGTGGAACTGGACTCACGAGGGAACCGAAGCGCCCCCTGCAGAACCAGCCGCCTGAGCGGAAGGCCCCGGCGCATCGTCGATCAGACTGAGCGGGCTAGCTGTAAAACGGAGCATCTCCCGGAGGGCGGGTCTTGAACCGTTTGTGGACCCAGTAGTACTGTTCCGGCATGGAGCGGATCATGCGCTCCAGCTCGCTGTTCATGCGGGCCACATCGGCCTCCAGCACGTCGGAGGGGTACGCTTCCCACGCAGGCCAGACACGCACCTCGTAGCCATCGCGGGTCATCCGGCTGGTGACAGGCACCACCGTCGCACGGCCCAGACGCGCGAAGCGAGGCAGCGAGGTGAGCGTAGCAGCCTGCACACCAAAGAATGATGCGAACACGGCATCGTCAATCCCGTGGTCCATGTCGGGCAGCAGGTAAAGCGGCTCGCCCGCGCGCAAGGCCGACACCATAGGCTTGACGCCCTGGTGTCTGGCCACGATGTGGGGCTCGCCAAAGCGCTGGCGGCCCTGCGCCATCCATCGGTCCACGTCAGGGTTGAGCTGTTGCGCATAGATGCCGCAGAACCGCCTGGGCAGATGGACCGTCAGCGCCGTCCAGCCTGCATCCATACCGACGAAATGGGGCGCGAAGATGACACGCGGCGAGCCACTGCGAAATTGATCGACCTCTCCCACCAGCCGCAGGCGGCGGCGGACCACGTCTGGCCGCCCCTCCCACAGCCAGCCACGGTCCAGCCAGGCCTGTGCGAAACGGACGAAGTGCTCGCGCACGGCGCGGTTGCGCCGGGCTTCACTGTCGTGCGGGAAACACAAGGCCCAGTTGGTCCGGGCAATCCGCCGGCGCCTGGCCGCCACCAGGTGCAGCACCTGGCCGAAC